>NZ_ML136880.1 GCF_004009905.1 Lactobacillus xujianguonis | reverse complement strand
ATTATAAAACTAAGCTTACAAAAATTATAGATTTGCAGGCTTATTTGTCATACTTTCGTTTAAAAATAAATCGACACAATTTTAATTAAGTCGTTAAATTATACAAAATAATAAAGCAAAACATACGATGATGCTTGACTTTACGTAGAAAAAAACATTAGTAAATCACCTCCACTTATTAAATATGTAAAAAAAGGAAATTCTCCCCAAAAAAATGAAAAAAGTTTGATTTCTGTCAGAATCGGAGTAAAATTGTGTTTGTATGTTTTGAACAGTGTGTCCGTGAGCTGAAAAAGAAACTCCCGGATGTGTGAACAAAATAGTTAATTTTAGGAGGAAATTTTTAATGCCAACCATTAACCAATTGGTAAGAAAAGGCCGTCACTCAAAGACGACTAAATCAAAGTCACCAGCTTTGAACTACGGTTACAACAGTATGAAGAAGGAATTAGTATTCAACCCAGCTCCACAAATGCGTGGGGTTGCAACTCGTGTTGGTACTATGACACCTAAGAAACCTAACTCAGCTTTACGTAAGTATGCCCGTGTACGTCTTTCAAACTTGATCGAAGTTACTGCATACATTCCAGGTGAAGGCCACAACTTGCAAGAACACTCAGTTGTATTAATTCGTGGTGGACGTGTAAAGGACCTTCCTGGTGTACGTTACCATATTATTCGTGGTGCCCTTGATACTGCTGGTGTTGATGGCAGAAAGCAAAGCCGTTCTAAGTACGGTGCAAAGAAAGGTTAAAGGAGGAGTTAAATAATGCCTAGAAAAGGTCACGTAACTAAAAGAGAAGTTTTAGCAGATCCAGTTTATAACTCAAAGCTCGTTACTAAGTTAATCAACCACTTAATGCTTGATGGTAAGAGAGCAAAGGCATCTTCAATCCTTTACGATGCTTTCAATATTGTTAAAGACAAGACTGGTAAGGAACCACTCGATGTCTTTGAAGAAGCTATGAACAATGTTATGCCAGTTTTGGAAGTTAGAGCTCGTCGTATTGGTGGTTCTAACTACCAAATCCCAGTTGAAGTACGTCCTGAAAGAAGAACTACTTTGGGCTTAAGATGGATTGTTTCTTACGCACGTTTACGTAATGAACACACTATGGATGAACGTTTAGCTAACGAAATCATCGATGCATCTAACAACACTGGTTCAGCAGTGAAGAAGCGTGAAGATGTTCACCGTATGGCTGAAGCTAACCGTGCATTTGCACACTACCGCTTCTAAGATCGTTACTGGTTTATATTTTAAGGAGAGAATTAATATATGGCTAACAAGCGTGAATTTCCATTAGAAAAGACACGTAACATTGGTATCATGGCCCACATTGATGCGGGTAAGACTACCACTACTGAACGTATTCTTTACTACACTGGTAAGATCCACAAAATTGGTGAAACTCACGAAGGTGATTCACAAATGGACTGGATGGATGAAGAAAAGGAACGCGGTATTACCATTACTTCTGCAGCTACTACTGCACAATGGAAAGACTACAGAATTAACATCATCGATACCCCAGGACACGTTGACTTCACTATCGAAGTTGAACGTTCACTTCGTGTTCTTGATGGTGCCGTAACTGTTCTTGATGCCCAAGCTGGTGTTGAACCACAGACTGAAAATGTATGGCGTCAAGCTGAAACTTACGGTGTTCCTCGTATTGTTTTCGTTAACAAGATGGACAAGATTGGTGCTGACTTTGATAAGTCAGTTAAGTCATTGCACGAACGTTTAAACGCTAACGCTCATGCTGTTCAAATGCCGATTGGTTCAGCTGATACCTTTGAAGGTGTTATCGACTTAATCAACATGGTTGCTGATATCTACGATGAAGATAAGCTTGGTTCTAAGTGGGATACTGTTCCAGTTCCTGATGAATACAAGGAAGAAGCAGAAAAGCGTCGTGGCGAATTGATTGAAGCTGTTGCTGATGTTGATGACGGCATCATGGAAAAATACCTTGGCGGTGAAGAAATTTCTAACGATGAATTAAAGGCTGCTATTCGTAAAGCAACCATCGACTTGAAGTTCTTCCCAGTATTTGCTGGTTCAGCCTTCAAGAACAAGGGTGTTCAAATGATGCTTGACGGTGTTATTGACTACTTGCCATCACCACTTGACGTTAAGCCTTATATCGCTCACGATCCAAAGACCGGTGACGAAGTTGAACTTAAGGCTAACGACGACGATCCATTTGCTGCCTTAGCATTTAAGATTGCTACTGACCCATTCGTAGGTCGTTTGACTTTCATTCGTGTTTACACTGGTTCACTTCAATCAGGTTCATACGTATTGAACGCATCAAAGGACTCTCGTGAACGTGTAGGTCGTTTGCTTCAAATGCACGCCAACTCAAGAACTGAAATCCCAGAAGTATTCTCAGGTGATATCGCTGGTGCTATCGGTTTGAAGAATACTACTACTGGTGACTCATTAACTGATCCAGCTCGTCCACTTATTTTGGAAAGTTTGGAAATTCCAGATCCAGTTATCCAAGTTTCAATTGAACCTAAGTCAAAGGCTGACCGTGATAAGCTTGATGTTGCTTTGCAAAAGCTTACTGAAGAAGACCCAACTTTCAAGGCTGAAACTAATGCTGAAACTGGTCAAACTTTGATCGCCGGAATGGGTGAACTTCACCTTCAAATCATGGTTGAACGTATGAAGCGTGAATTCCACGTTGAAGCTACTATTGGTGAACCACAAGTTGCTTACCGTGAAACCTTCACTAAGGAAGCTAAGGCACAAGGTAAGTTTGTTCGTCAATCAGGTGGTAAGGGTCAATACGGTGACGTTTGGATTGACTTTACTCCTAATGAAGAAGGTAAGGGTTACGAATTTGAAGATGCCATTGTCGGTGGTGTTGTTCCTCGTGAATTCATTCCTTCAGTTGACCAAGGTTTACAAGAAGCTATGAAGAACGGTGTTCTTGCAGGTTACCCATTAATCGATGTTAAGGCTAAGCTTTACGATGGTAGTTACCACGAAGTCGACTCATCAGAAGCTGCCTTCAAGGTTGCTGCATCACTTGCTTTGAAGAACGCTGCTCCTAAGGCTGGTGCTGTAGTTCTTGAGCCAATTATGAAGGTTCAAGTAATTACCCCAGAAGAATACTTAGGTGATGTAATGGGCTCAATTACTGCTCGTCGTGGTACGATGGATGGTATGGAAGACCGTTCAGGTGCTAAGGTATTGAATGCTATGGTTCCACTTGCTGAAATGTTTGGTTACGCAACTACTTTGCGTTCATCAACTCAAGGTCGTGGTACTTTCACTATGGTATTTGACCACTACTCACCAACACCTAAGTCAATTCAAGAAGAAATTATTAAGAAACGTGGCGGCGACGCAGAATAATTTTATATTTGCGTTGATTGACACAATTAATAAGATCTAAATTAAAAAGAGAGTTATTTGTAAAAACAAGTAACTCTCTTTTTTTGAATTTTTTTGAGAAACATTGGTGAAACCCTTGATATTTAAGGGCAGACCAAGTACAATAGTCTTTGTGCATTTGGGAGTATTACGCTCTAATGCCATAAAGTTGTTGTAAAGCGTTGACGCAAAAGGTTGCGGCACGCCAGGCTGCATTGCCACAGTGGCGTGCGGGGAATTTTTGTCGAGCTAGTCATCTTTTTAAAGAAGACGTTAAGGAGGTAATTAAATGGCAAGTCAATCAATTCGTATTAGACTTAAGTCATACGAACATGGTATTCTCGATGAATCAGCTGCTAAGATCGTAGCTAGCGCAAAGAGAACTGGTGCAGAAATTTCAGGTCCAGTTCCTCTTCCAACTGAAAGAACTTTGTTTACTGTTCTTCGTTCACCACACAAGAACAAGGACTCACGTGAACAATTCGAAATGCGTACTCACAAGCGTTTAATCGATATTTTGAATCCAACACCTAAGACTGTTGATTCATTAATGAAGCTTGATCTTCCAAGCGGTGTAGACATCGAAATTAAATTGTAATTTAA
The DNA here is from genome assembly GCF_004009905.1 of Lactobacillus xujianguonis. Lineage (GTDB taxonomy): Bacteria > Bacillota > Bacilli > Lactobacillales > Lactobacillaceae > Lactobacillus > Lactobacillus xujianguonis. Next base: position 68,507 of record NZ_ML136880.1, on the reverse strand, counting down.
ATAGAAAGAGGTGTAAACATGACCAAAGGAATCTTAGGAAGAAAAGTTGGTATGACTCAAATCTTCACTAAAGATGGTGTCCTTGTACCTGTAACTGTTGTTGAAGCAACACCTAACGTTGTTATGCAAGTTAAGACTGTTGAATCAGACGGCTACGAAGCTGTGCAATTGGGGTACCAAGACAAGCGTGAAGTTTTGAGCAACAAACCAGAAAAAGGTCATGCTGATAAAGCAAAGACTTCACCTAAGCGCTTCATTCGGGAAATCCGCGGTGTTGAGCTTAAGGACTATGAAGTCGGCTCAGAAGTTACTGTGGATACATTCAAGGAAGGTGACGTCGTAGACGTTACTGGTACTACAAGAGGTCATGGTTACCAAGGTAACATTAAGCGTTGGGGCCAATCAAGAGGACCAGAAACCCATGGTTCAAGATACCACAGAATTCCTGGTTCAATGGGTTCCATCATTAACCGTGTACCGAAGGGCAAGCGTTTGCCAGGTCACATGGGTGTAAAGACTGTTACCATTGAAAACCTAGTAATTGAAAAAGTTGTTGCAGACAAGAATGTATTAATGGTTAAGGGTAACGTTCCAGGTGCCAAGAACTCATTAATCGTTGTTAAATCTGCTGCTAAGGCTGTAAAAGCTGATAAATAGGAAGGAGGACTAGAATGGCTAATTTAAAAGTTATCGATCAAAACGGTAAGGACTCTGGTGAAGTTACTTTAAACGATAAGGTTTTTGGTATTGAACCTAACGAAAATGTCGTATTTGAAGCAATCATTAGACAAAGAGCTGGCAAGCGTCAAGGTACTTCAAAGGTTAAGAACAGATCTGCTGTTCGCGGTGGTGGTAAGAAGCCTTGGAGACAAAAGGGTACTGGTCGTGCACGTCAAGGTTCTATCAGAGCTCCACAATGGCGCGGTGGTGGTACAGTCTTTGGCCCAACCCCACGTTCTTACGCATATAGCATGCCAAGAAAGCAACGTCGTTTGGCTATCAAGTCAGTTCTTTCCCAAAAGTTGATTGATAAGGATTTGATCGTTTTAGACAAGTTGACTATGTCAGCTCCTAAGACTAAAGAATTTGTGTCAATGTTAGACAGCTTAAAGGTAAACGGCAAGGTATTAGTTGTTTCAGACGACAAGAATGTACAACTTTCAGCAAGAAACTTGCCTAAGGTTAAGGTAGTTCCAGTTAACGGCTTAAATGTTGAAGATGCAGTTAACTACGACAAGTTAATCTTAACTCAAGATGCTGTAAAGAAGATTGAGGAGGTTTTGGCTTAATGGACGCACGCGATATCATTTTAAGACCTGTCATTACTGAAAAGTCCACGAACTTAATGGATGATAAGAAGTACACTTTCGACGTGCTCTTAACTGCAACCAAGACTCAAGTTCGCAACGCTGTTGAAGAAATCTTCGATGTTAAGGTTAAGAACGTTAACATTATGAACGTTCGCGGTAAGGATAAGAGAGTTGGCCGTTACTTTGGTAAGACAGCTCGCCGTAGAAAGGCAATCGTTACCTTAACTGACGATTCAAACAACATCAAGATTTTCCAAGACGAAAATAGTAAAGAAGACAACAAGTAATAGGAGGTCAGTCAATTGGCTATTAAAGTTTACAAGCCAACCACAAATGGTCGCCGTAATATGACTTCTTCTGACTTTGCAGAAATCACTAAGAGCAAGCCAGAACGTACCTTGCTTGAATCCCAATCACATACTGCAGGTCGTAACTCATATGGTCATATTACTATTAGACACCGTGGTGGTGGTCACAAGCAAAAGTACCGTATCATCGACTTCAAGCGGAACAAGGATAATGCAAAGGCAGTTGTAAAGGCAATCGAATACGATCCAAACAGAACTGCAAACATCGCTTTGCTTCACTACACTGATGGTATTAAGGCTTACATTTTAGCACCAAAGGGTTTGACAGTTGGTACTGTTATTGAATCCGGTGAAAATGTTGATATCAAGGTTGGTAATGCTTTACCATTAAAGAACATTCCTACTGGTACTGAAATTCATAACATTGAATTAAAACCAGGTAGAGGTGGTCAACTTGTAAGAAGTGCAGGTGCTGTTGCCCAAGTTTTAGGTGTTGACGGTAAGTACACTTTAGTAAGATTACAAAGTGGCGAAGTTCGTAAGATCTTGTCAGAATGCCGTGCTACTATCGGTACTGTTGGTAATGAACAACACTCATTGATCCAATTAGGTAAGGCTGGTCGTAGCCGTTGGTTAGGCAGACGTCCACAATCTCGTGGTTCTGTAATGAACCCTAACGATCACCCACATGGTGGTGGTGAAGGTAAGGCTCCAGTTGGTCGTCCACAACCTATGACTCCATGGGGTAAGAAGGCTCGTGGTATTAAGACTAGAAACGTTAAGAAGTCTAGCGAGAAGTTGATCATTCGTCACCGTAAAGGTAATAAGTAGTAAAAGGAGGGTTAATTAATGAGCCGTAGTATTAAAAAAGGTCCTTTTGCTGATGCATCATTGTTGGAGAAAGTTGATGCTCAACAAAACGAAGAAAAGAAACAAGTTATTAAGACTTGGTCACGTCGTTCAACTATTTTCCCTTCCTTTGTAGGTTTGACTATAGCTGTTTACGATGGTAGAAAACATGTACCAGTTTACATTACTGAAGACATGGTTGGTCATAAGTTAGGTGAATTTGTTCCAACTAGAACTTTCCACGGACACAAACTCGCTGACGATAAGGCCACAAAAGCTTAGAGGAAGGAGAAACATCTTAAATGGCAGAACAAATTAGTTCAGCTAAGGCTGAAGCAAGAACTGTTCGCATCGCTCCAAGAAAAGCTCGCTTAGTTATTGATTTAATTCGCGGTAAGAGCGTTGCCGAAGCATTAGCAATCTTACAATTTACGCCTAGAGCTGCTTCCCCAATCGTTGAAAAGGTTTTGCGCTCAGCTATTGCTAACGCAGAACACAACTACGATCTTGAAAGTGCTAACCTTTATGTATCAGAAGCATACGTTAACGAAGGTGCAACATTGAAGAGATTCCGCCCACGCGCTAAGGGTATGGCTTCTCCAATTAACAAGAGAACTAGTCACGTAGTTGTAGTAGTTTCAGAAAAGAACGATTAAGGGAGGTATATTAATGGGTCAAAAGATTAACCCAAACGGTTTTCGTCTCGGTGTCATCCGTGATTGGGAATCAAAATGGTATGCTGACAGAGGATACAAGGAAACTTTAAACGAAGACCTTCGTATTAGAAAGTTCATTTCAAAGAAGTTAAAGGATTCCTCTGTTTCTACTGTTGAAATTGAACGTGCTGCTAACAGAATCAACATTTCAATCCACACTTCAAAACCAGGTATGGTAATTGGTAAAGGTGGTTCTGAAGTTGAAGCATTAAGAAAAGAATTAAACGCTTTAACTGATAAGCAAGTACACATCAATATTGTTGAAATTAAGAAGCCAGATCTTGATGCTGAATTAGTAGCAGATAGTATCGCTCGTCAATTGGAAGCTCGTATTGCCTTCAGACGTGCTATGCGTCAAGCTACTCAAAGATCTATGCGTGCTGGTGCTAAGGGTATCAGAGTACAAATCTCTGGTCGTTTGAATGGTGCTGACATGGCTAGAAGAGAATGGCACACTGAAGGCCGTGTTCCATTGCAAACATTGAGAGCTGATATTGATTATGCTTGGGTAAATGCCTTCACTACTTATGGTGAAATTGGTGTCCAAGTTTGGATCAACCGTGGAGAAATCTTACCAACTCGTAAGAATAAGCCTTCAAAGCCTGCGAAGGGAGGAAACAAGTAATGCCTTTAGTACCAAAGCGAGTAAAACACCGTCGTGAATTCCGTGGTAAAATGCGTGGTGCTGCTAAGGGTGGTAAGTATATTGCCTTTGGTGAATACGGTTTGCAAGCCCTTGAATCTCATTGGATTACTAACCGTCAAATCGAAGCTGCCCGTGTTGCTATGACACGTTACATGAAACGTGGCGGTAAGGTTTGGATCAGAATTTTCCCTCAAAAGTCATACACTGCTAAAGGTGTTGGTGTACGTATGGGTTCCGGTAAAGGTGCACCAGCAGGTTGGGTAGCTGTAGTTAAGAGAGAAAAGATCATGTTTGAAATTGGTGGCGTTGATGAAGCAACTGCTCGTGAAGCTTTAAGACTTGCTTCAACCAAGTTACCAATTAAGACTAAGTTTGTGACTAAAAGTTCGGAAGTAGGTGGCAATTCTAATGAAGGCTAAAGAAATCAGAGCATTAACCACTGATCAAATGTTAGAAAAAGAAAAGCAATATAAAGAAGAACTCTTTAACTTGCGTTTCCAACAAGCAACGGGTCAATTAGAAAATACCGCTCGCTTGAGCAAAGTCCGTAAGAATATCGCTAGAATTAAAACTATTCTTAGCGAAAAAGAATTGGAAGAAAATTAGTGGAAGGGAGCTATTAACTTGAGCGAATCAAACGAAAGAAATCGTCGTCACGTATATCAAGGTCGTGTAGTTTCTGATAAGATGGACAAGACTATTACTGTAGTTGTTGACACTTACAAGAACCACCCTGTTTATAACAAGCGTTTTAAGTACTCAAAGAAGTTCTACGCACAAGACGAAAATAATGAAGCTAAAGTTGGCGATACTGTTCGTATCATGGAAACCCGTCCATTATCTCGTACAAAGCGCTTCCGTTTAGTTAAGATTGTTAAGAAATCTGTTTAGTTTTTACGGATTTACCGAGGGGAGGATTATACAGTGATTCAAAACGAATCCCGTTTAAAGGTTGCTGATAACTCTGGCGCAAGAGAACTTTTAGTTATTAGAGTCTTAGGTGGATCAAAGCGTAAGACCGGTAACATTGGTGACATTGTTGTAGCTACTGTTAAACAAGCAACACCAGGTGGCGTTGTCAAAAAAGGTGACGTCGTAAAAGCAGTTATTGTCAGAACAAAATCAGGCGCACGTCGTGAAGATGGTTCATACATCAAGTTCGACGAAAATGCTGCCGTAATTATCAATGCAGATAAGAGCCCACGTGGTACTCGTATCTTTGGGCCAGTTGCACGTGAGTTACGTGAGGGCGACTTTATGAAGATCGTCTCTCTTGCTCCTGAAGTCTTATAATTGTTAGTGAGGTGCACTGATGTTTGTTAAAACTGGTGACAAGGTAAAAGTTATTGCCGGAAAAGATAAAGGTAAAGAAGGTACAGTTCTTTCTGTTAACGTAAAGAAAAACCGTGTAGTGGTCAAAGGCGTTAACAAGATCAAGAAACACCAAAAGCCTTCACAAACCAACGCAAATGGTGGCGTAGTTGAATCAGAAGGTTCAATTCATGCATCAAACGTTAAGGTTATTTCTAAGGCAGATAAGAAGTAGAAGGGAGGACACAAATGGCAAGTTATTTAGCTCAAGATTACAATGAAAAAGTTATGCCTGCATTGCAAGACAAGTTTAATTACAAGTCAGTAATGCAAGTACCTAAGATCGATAAGATCGTGTTAAACATGGGTGTTGGTGACGCAGTTTCCAATGCAAAGAACCTGGATGAAGCCGTTGAAGAATTAACTTTGATTTCAGGTCAAAAGCCATTAATCACTAAAGCTAAGAAGTCAATCGCTAACTTCCGTTTACGTGAAGGTATGTCTATCGGTGCTAAGGTTACCCTTAGAGGCGATAGAATGTACGATTTCTTATACAAGTTGATCAATGTTTCTCTTCCACGTGTTCGTGACTTCCGTGGTGTTTCCGCTCGTTCATTTGATGGTCGCGGTAACTACACTTTAGGTATTAAGGAACAATTGATCTTCCCAGAAATCGATTTTGATAAGGTAAATCGTACTAGAGGTTTAGATATCGTTATTGTTACTACTGCCAACACTGATGAAGAAGCTCGTGAACTTTTAGGTCAATTTGGTATGCCTTTTGCAAAATAATGGAGGACATTAATGGCTAAAACATCACAAAAAATCAGAAATCATCGTCCTGCTAAGTTCTCTTCACGTGAATATACACGTTGCGAGAGATGTGGTCGTCCACACTCCGTATACCGCAAGTTCGGTTTATGCCGTATTTGTTTAAAGGAATTAGCACACAAAGGTCAAATTCCTGGTCTTAAAAAGGCTAGTTGGTAGTATACGGTTAGGAGGATAGCATAAATGGTCATGACAGATCCGATCGCAGATTACTTGACTCGAATTAGAAATGCCAACATGGCAAAGCACAATTCAGTTGAAATTCCTGCATCAAACATTAAGAAGTCAATTTCAGAAATTTTAAAGCGTGAAGGCTTTATCCGTGATTACGAAGTTACAGATGATAACAAGCAAGGCGTAATCAAAGTTTTCTTGAAATTCGGTCCAAACGGCGAACGTGTCATTTCAGGCTTGAAGCGTATTTCTAAGCCAGGTCTTAGAAACTATGTTAAGGCTGAAGACTTACCTAAGGTTCTTAACGGTTTAGGTATTGCCATCGTTTCTACTTCTGCTGGTGTTATTACCGATAAAGAAGCAAGACAAAAGGGCGTTGGCGGCGAAGTTATCGCTTACGTTTGGTAATTCTGACAGAAAGGAGAAAATTCAATGAGCCGTATCGGTTTAAAGACTATTGAAGTCCCTGACAGTGTCACTGTTACCAAGGAAGGTGACAACATTACTGTTAAGGGCCCAAAGGGTGAATTAACTAGATATTTCGATCCAAAGATCAAGTTTGAACAAAAAGACGGTAAGATCAACTTTACTCGTTCAAGTGAAAACGATAAAGCTCTTCACGGTACTGAAAGAGCAAACTTGGCTTCAATGATCGAAGGTGTAGTTGATGGTTATAAGAAGACATTGAAGTTAATCGGTGTTGGTTATCGTGCACAAGCACAAGGTAACAAGATTACTTTAAATGTTGGTTACTCACACCCAGTTGTTTTAACTGCTCCTGAAGGTGTTACAGTTAAGACTACTTCCGCAACAGATGTTGAAGTTGAAGGTATTTCTAAGCAAAATGTTGGTCAATTTGCTGCAGAAATCCGCGCCGTACGTTCACCTGAACCATACAAGGGTAAGGGTATTCGATACACTGATGAATACGTACGCCGTAAGGAAGGTAAGACTGGTAAGTAATAGTTAGTTATTTTTGAGGTGAAATTGTGATTTCTAAACCAGATAAAAACAAGTTACGCTTAAAGCGTCATAAACGTATTCGTGGTAAAATTTCTGGTACTGCTGAGCGCCCACGCTTAAGTATCTTTCGTTCAAATAAAAACATCTACGCTCAATTAATTGATGACGTAGCGGGTGTCACGCTTGCAAGTGCCTCAACTTTGGACAAGTCTGTATCTGACGATGCAAACAAAGTAGATCAAGCTGCAGCTGTTGGTAAGGCTATTGCTGAAGCAGCTAAAGCTAAGAACATTTCAAGTGTTGTATTTGATAGAAGTGGTTACTTATACCACGGCCGTATTTCAGCTTTGGCAGATGCCGCTCGTGAAAACGGATTAGATTTCTAGGAAAGGAGAATTAACACATGGCAAACCGCAACGATTCTCGTAACAATCGTAGAAACAAGGACGATATTGAAGATCAATTAGTCGCTGTCAACCGTATTACAAAAGTTGTAAAAGGTGGACGTCGGATGAGATTTGCTGCCCTTGTTGTCGTTGGTGACAAGAAAGGCCGTGTAGGTTTCGGTACTGGTAAGGCTCAAGAAGTCCCAGAAGCAATCCGTAAGGCTGTTGAAGACGGTAAGAAGAAGATGATTAACGTACCTAAGGTTGGTACTACTATTCCTCACGAAGTTATCGGTCACTACGGTTCAGGTAATATCTTATTAAAGCCTGCTGAAGCTGGTTCTGGTGTTGCTGCCGGTGGTGCCGTACGTATCGTTATGGATATGGCTGGTATTGCTGACGTAACTTCAAAGTCACTTGGTTCTAACACTCCAATTAACGTAGTTCGCGCAACTATGGATGGTTTGAAGAAACTTAGAACTAGTGAAGAAGTTGATAAGCTTCGTCACGTCAAGAGCGAAGATTAGGGAGATTTAAATGACTGATTTAAAAGTTACTTTAATTAGAAGTGTTGCCCACCGCTTACCTAACCAAAAGAAAGTTGTTAAAGCTCTTGGCTTAGGTAGAGTTGATAGTACTGTTGTTCTTCCAGACAACGCTGCTACTCGTGGTGCATTAATGAAAATTGCTCACTTGATCTCTGTTGAAGAGATTAATAAATAAGATTTATCAAGGAGGTGCCTAGTTTAATGAGGCTTCATGAATTACATGCTGCTGAAGGTTCACGTCGCACAAGAAAGCGTGTTGGTCGTGGTACTTCAAGTGGTTACGGTAAAACTTCTGGCCGTGGTCAAAAGGGTCAATTAGCTCGTCAAGGCGGTCACACCCGTTTAGGTTTTGAAGGTGGTCAAATGCCATTATTCAGAACTATGCCTAAGCGTGGTTTCAAGAACATCAACCGTAAGGAATATGCTATTGTCAACTTAGATGACTTAAACAAGTTCAAAGACGGTAGTGAAGTAACTGTAGAAAGTCTTAAAGAAAACGGCTTGGTAAAGAAAGAATTATCAGGCGTTAAGTTACTTGCTAAAGGTGAATTAAAAGTTAAATTAACTGTGAAGGTTAACAAAGTTTCCGCAGCTGCTAAAGAAGCAGTTGAAGCTGCTGGCGGAACTGTTGAGGTGATCTAATGTTTTCAACCTTGAAGAACGCCTTTAAGGATAAAGAAATCAGAAACAAGATTTGGTTCACTCTCTTTATTCTGTTGCTATATCGGATCGGTGCTAATATCGCCGTTCCTGGTGTTAATGCAAAAGCGATCACTCAGGTTGCACAAACTGGTCTGGTCCCAATGCTGGATACGGTTTCTGGTGGTGGTTTGGATAACTATTCTATCTTTTCATTAGGTGTTTCTCCTTATATCACTGCTCAAATTGTTATTCAGTTGCTGCAAATGGACATTGTTCCTACTCTTGTAGAGTGGGGCAAACAAGGTGAGGTTGGTAGACGTAAGACAAACCAAGTTACTCGTTGGTTAACATTGGTAGTTGCCTTTGTTCAGAGTATTGGTATTACGGTTGGTTTCAACGCTTTAACCCAAATGGGTTTAGTGAAGAACCAAACTCCTCAAAGTTATATTGAAATTGCTATTATTATGACTGGTGGTACGATGTTACTTACTTGGTTAGGTGACGAAATTACCGATAAAGGTTTAGGTAATGGTGTTTCTGTCATCATTTTTGCGGGTATTATTGCAAGATTTCCTGCAGGAATGTGGCAAATATATAAAGAAGAGATCATTAATAACAGTGCCAGTGACCGCTGGCGAGGCATTTTGTTCTTCATCGCAGTTATTGTTGCAATTCTTATCGTAACTCAATTAGTTACGTGGGTTGAACAAGCTAATCGTCGAGTTCCAATTCAATACACAAGAAGAGCTACGATTAGTGGGTCTGAAAGTTTTCTACCATTAAAAGTTAATGTATCTGGAGTTATTCCAGTTATCTTCGCCAGTTCATTTATCATTACACCGGCAACAATTTTAATGGCCTTTCAAAGAACTCAAGGCGATCAACAGTGGTTTAAGGTAATGACTAATATCTTCAGTCTTCAAACAACTCCTGGTGTTATCATTTACACACTTTTAATTATTTTATTTACATTCTTCTATGCTTTTGTTCAGGTTAACCCTGAAAAGCTAGCTGAAAACTTACAAAAACAAGGTGCGTACATTCCTAGCGTTTGGCCAGGTAAAGATACACAGGATTATGTTTCTAAACTATTAATGCGCCTGTCAACTGTAGGTGCACTATTCTTAGGATTAGTTGCCCTTATTCCACAGCTTGCAACTAACTTCTGGGATTTGCCAAGTTCAATAGGACTAGGTGGTACCAGTTTGTTGATTGTTATCGGAGTTGTCTTAGAGCTGTCTCGTCAAATTAACGGATTGTTAATGAAGAGAGAATATGTTGGATTCATCAGATAGGAACGGAAAAATGATTAACTTAATTCTTTTAGGTTTGCCAGGTGCAGGTAAAGGTACAGCATCAGAGCAAATTGTTGATAAATATCATCTAACTCATATTTCAACTGGGGATATGTTTAGAGAAGCAATGGCAAACAAGACAAAGGTGGGTCTTGAAGCCAAGAGTTACATCGACAAGGGTAATTTAGTTCCCGACGAAGTAACTGCTAAATTAGTTGAGGAACGTTTAGGTCAACCTGACATTAAGGAAGGATTTATCCTTGACGGTTTCCCAAGAACAACTAAGCAAGCTGAACTTTTAGAAGGAATTACCAAGCGTTTAAACAAGCCTTTAACAAATGTTATTGCGCTTGAAGTAAACGAAGATACTTTGGTTAAGCGTTTGTCAGCACGCTTCATGTGTAAATCTTGTGGCGCTACCTATAATAAACTTTCAAAGATGCCTAAAGTTGAAGGCACTTGTGATCGTTGTGGTGGTCATGAATTTTATCAACGTGAAGATGACAAACCAGAAGTTGTTAAGAATCGTCTTGAAGTAAACGAAAAGATGAATGCTCCTTTGAAAGACTTTTATCAAGAAAAAGGTTTGTTGACTGTTATTAATGGTGAACAAAGTCCTGAAAAAGTCTTTGAAGATATTGATGCGGTTTTAAGTAATAACAAGTAGTTTGAAGGCTTGTATATTTATTTTTCCGTGTTATAATTTCAAAGTATGACTGTTTAATTGCGGAGGAACAACTTTGGCAAAAGATGATGTCATTGAAGTAGAGGGTAAGGTAGTTGATACCTTACCTAATGCTATGTTTAAAGTTGAATTGGAAAATGGAGCTACTATTTTAGCGCATGTTTCTGGTAAAATTCGGATGCACTACATTCGTATTTTACCTGGGGACCGCGTAACAGTAGAGCTTTCTCCATACGATTTAACAAAAGGTAGAATTACGTATCGGTTTATAAAGTAATAACGGAGGTAAACATGAAGGTTAGACCATCTGTTAAACCAATGTGTGAACATTGTAAAGTTATTAAGAGACATGGCCGTGTTATGGTTATTTGCTCTGCAAATCCAAAGCACAAGCAACGTCAAGGTTAAAAAATAGGAGGTGCAATTTATGGCACGTATTGCTGGTGTTGACTTACCAAGAGATAAAAGAGTTGTTGTCGCTTTAACATACATTTACGGTATTGGTGAACCAACAGCTAAGAAGATTTGTAAGGATGCTGGTGTTTCTGAAGACATTCGTTCTAAAGATTTGACTCCAGAAGATCAAGAAAAGCTTCGTTCAGAAGTTGATAAGTACCGTGTTGAAGGTGACTTACGTCGTGAAGTCAGCATGAACATTAAGCGGTTAGTTGATATTGGTTCTTACCGTGGTATTCGTCACCGTCGTGGACTTCCAGTTCGTGGCCAAAACACTAAGAACAATGCTCGTACTCGTAAGGGTACTAAGAGAAACCGTTAATTTATTTTAAGGAGGTTTATTGATGCCTAAAACAGCACGTAAGCGTCGTGTGAAGAAGCATGTCGAAAGCGGCGTTGCTCATATTCATTCTACGTTTAATAATACTTTAGTCATGATTACTGACGTTCAAGGTAATGCAGTTGCTTGGTCTTCAGCTGGTGCATTGGGCTTTAAGGGTAGTCGTAAGTCTACTCCATTTGCAGCTCAAATGGCAGCTGAAGCAGCAGCTAAGAGTGCAATGGACCAAGGCATGAAACATGTTGAAGTTTCTGTTAAAGGTCCTGGTGCTGGTCGTGAATCTGCTATTAGATCACTTCAAGCAACTGGTCTTGAAATTACTGCAATTCGTGACGTTACGCCAGTTCCCCACAATGGTTCTAGACCACCAAAACGTCGTCGTGTTTAATTTTGTCCTTAATATAGGACGTTACGTTTTGAAAGGGGCCTAGTAATGATTGAATTTGAAAAACCAAATATTACCGTTGTTGAACAAGAAGATTCTTACGGTAAGTTTGTTGTTGAACCACTTGAACGAGGCTTTGGTACAACTTTAGGTAACTCTCTTCGTAGAGTGTTACTTACTTCTATTCCTGGTACAGGACTTGTTTACGTACAAATTGATGGCGTTTTACACGAGTTCTCAACAGTTCCTGGCGTAAGAGAAGATGTAACTAAGATTATTCTGAACTTAAAGAAACTTGAATTAAAGTCTCTTTCAGATGAGCAAAAGGTTATTGAATTGGATGTAGAAGGTCCAGCCACTGTAACTGCTGATGATCTTAAAGTTGATGCAGACGTTCAAGTTTTGAACCCAGATCAATATATTTGTACTATTGCTGAAGGTGGACACTTGCACATGCAAATTGCGGTTAAGAATGGTCGCGGTTATGTAGCAGCAAGTGACAATAAGAGTGAAGACATGCCAATTGGGGTAATTCCAGTTGATTCTCTTTTCTCACCAATTAAGAAAGTTAATTACCAAGTTGAATCAACTCGTGTTGGTAAGAGAGATGATTTTGACAAGCTCACTTTTGAGATTTGGACTGACGGTTCAATCAAGCCTAATGACGCCCTTAGCTTTGCAGCTAAGATTTTGGTAGAACACTTTAAAGTGTTTGAATCAGCTGACGCAAACGCTAAATTTAGCGAAGTAATGGTGGAAAAGGAAGACGATAAGAAAGAAAAGAAGCTTGAGATGACTATCGAAGAGCTTGATCTTTCAGTTCGTTCATACAATTGTCTTAAGCGTGCAGGTATTAACACTTTGCAAGAGTTAACTGACAAGACAGAATCAGATATGATGCGTGTACGTAACTTAGGACGTAAATCATTAGAAGAAGTTAAGAACAAATTAGCTGACTTAGGACTTTCACTTCGTCAAGAAGATTAACTTAAGTAGGCCAATAAAGGAGGCAAACTCATGGCATACCGTAAATTAGGTCGCGATAGTGCACATAGAAAAGCAATGCTTAGAGAAATGACTACTCAATTGATCATTAACGAACGCATTGTTACTACTGAATCTCGTGCAAAAGAAATCCGTAAGACTGCTGAAAAGATGATTACTTTAGGCAAGCGCGGTGATTTAGCTGCTAGAAGAAAGGCTGCTGCTTTTGTTCGTGATGAAGTTGCTGATGTACATGAAGAAAAAGATGCAGTTGTTGTAAAATCAGCATTGCAAAAGCTCTTCAGTGATATTGCACCTCGTTACAAAGACCGTAATGGTGGTTACACCAGAATTATGAAGTTAGCATTAGCTCGTAAGGGTGACGCTGCTCCAATGGTTATTCTTGAATTAGTTTAATTCATCAATAACTCAACTTAATAGCTATTAAGAATTATCTATGAAAGTGAGAATAAGCGCGATGATGATGGCGAAAGCTTAGTCTAGCTTAGATGATTAAATTCATCCCTCTTCATGGATGATTTTTTTTGCTCTTTTTGCTAAAATAGAACCATATAATTCTTTAGGGTGGAATATAAATGGTAGCTGATAAGATAATACAAGTGAAACATGTTTCTTTTACATATCCAGACTCAAAGACTAAAGCAGCTTCCGATGTCAGTTTTGATATTAAGAAAGGGACATGGACTGCAATAGTAGGTCATAATGGGAGTGGAAAGTCGACAATCACAAGATTGTTGAATGGACTACTGCTTCCTGACAAAAATCCTGAAACAAAAATCATTATTGACGGTCAAGAATTAAATGAAGAAACTGTCTGGGATATTCGTGATAAAATTGGCATAGTCTTTCAAAATCCAGATAATCAATTTGTTGGTGCTACAGTTGCTGATGATGTAGCATTTGGATTAGAAAACCGCGGGGTCCCTCGGGATCAAATGATTAAAACTGTGAAATGGGCAGTGGAACAAGTAGGAATGTCCGATTACTTTAACGCTGAACCTGCCAATTTATCAGGAGGACAAAAACAGCGGGTGGCAATTGCTGGTATTTTAGCAATTCAACCAAAAATCATTATCTTAGATGAAGCTACTTCAATGTTGGATCCTAGTGGTCGCAAAAAAGTTCTTAATCTTGTTAAAAAGATGAAAGATATGGAAGATTTGACCGTTCTTTCAATTACACATGATGTTAATGAAGCCTTTATTGCAGATCAGGTTTTACTATTAAATGATGGGAAATTGATTAACCAGGATGAGCCGGTTAATGTTTTTTCTCAAACTAAATTGATTAACGATTTAGGGTTAGAGGAACCATTCATTTTTAAATTGAAAGATAAATTGAAGTCAGTAGGGATTAAAATTCCTGAAAATGTAAATACTGAAGAAAAGTTGATTGAGATCTTATGTCAATTAAATTCAAAAATGTAAGTTACGTCTATTCTCCAGGTTCTCCATTAGAGAAAAAGGGCCTAGACGATATTAACTTTGAGATACCTAATAATAAATTTATTACCATTATTGGTCATACTGGTAGTGGGAAGTCCACTTTGATGCAGCACTTTAATGCACTGTTAAAACCAACTTCGGGTACAATTGAAATTGCTAATCAAGTAATTACACCGACTACAAGTAATAAAGATCTCAAAGAATTACGGAAGCACGTCAGCATTGTTTTTCAATTTCCAGAAGCTCAGCTGTTTGAAAATACTGTAATTGATGATATAGCTTTTGGGCCCAAAAATTTCGGTTATAGCGAAGAAGATGCTATAAAACTGGCAAAGGTTTGGTTACAAAAAGTTGGTCTGCCAAAAGAATTAGCTCAACGATCACCTTTTGAATTATCTGGAGGACAAATGCGTCGAGTAGCAATTGCCGGCGTAATGGCCTATCAACCTGATATTCTGTGTCTAGATGAACCAGCTGCAGGGCTTGATCCTCGAGCTAGAGAGCAAATGCTGAAATTGTTTGTAGATTATCAAAAGGCTGGACATACAGTTATTCTGGTTACACATAACATGGATGATGTTGCTGAATATGCTGATGATGTATTAGTGTTAGAGCATGGTAAATTAATAAAGCACGACCGCCCAGAAAAGATTTTTGCTGATCGGGAGTGGCTGCAGAAGCATTATCTAGATGAGCCGACTTCTAGTCTTTTTGCATCAAAATTAAAGGGATATCATTTTATGCAGAATCCAATTACGATTGATAAATTGGTAACTGAAATTAGCAATAACATTAAGGGGTGAGTGTGTGAGTAAAATAATTATTGGTAGGTATCTTCCAGGCAACACCTTAATTTATAAGATGGATCCTCGTGGGAAGTTATTGGCTACTATTTTATTTATTTTTGTAATCTTTTTAGCTAATAACTGGCTTACTTACACCATCATTAGTCTATTTGCCTTATTGGCAGTTTGGGCTACCCGTTTAAAATTTAAAGTCTTTTGGGATGGGGTAAAACCTTTAATTGGCCTGATTTTTTTCACGTCGCTGTTACAGTTATTTTTTACTGTTGGTGGTAAAGTTTATTGGAAATGGTGGATTTTTGCCTTATCAAGTTATGGGATTACCAATGCGGTTTATATCTTTATTCGATTTACTTTAATTATCTTGATTTCAACGGTAATGACAGTAACAACCATGCCACTTGAAATTGCTGACGCGTTAGAGTGGATTCTAAAGCCGCTGAAGCTGTTTAAAGTACCTGTAGATAAGATTGCATTAGTAATGTCAATCGCGCTGAGATTCGTGCCTACGTTGTTTGATGAAACATTAAAAATCATGAATGCTCAACGGTCACGGGGAGCTGATTTTAATAATGGTGGCTTAATTAAACGTGCTAAAGCAATTACGCCTTTGTTAGTTCCATTATTTATTAACTCATTAGAAACTGCAGTCGATCTTTCAACTGCAATGGAGTCACGTGGCTATCGCGGTAGTGTTGGACGCAGCAAATACCGCATTTTACACTGGTCAAAATATGATCTTTATAATTTAGGATATTTTATTTTATTAATAGCTTTATTACTAATCTTTAGGACACGTTAAATGATTACAAGATATAAAATGACGATGGCATATGATGGCCATCTTTTTCATGGCTTTCAAATGCAACCACATCAACGGACTGTTCAAGGTACTATCGAAGATGCGCTTAGCAAAATGACTAAAGGCAAAAGAATTATTGTTGAAGGGTCGGGAAGAACTGATGCTGGAGTCCATGCAGTTGGACAGGTAATTCATTTTGATTATCCTGGTAATCCAATACCACCAAATAAAATGATTTTAGCTTTAAATTCAATGATGCCGATGGATATAATTTTTAAAGAATGCGAGATTGTTGATGAAGACTTTCACGTCCGCTACAGTATTAAGGGAAAATGGTATCGGTATCGGATGAGTTTGGATCACTTTGTTAATCCCTTTAAACGATTTTATACAGGGCATTATCCTTATCCAGTTGATGTTAAGAAAATGCAGGAAGCTGCTAAAGACTTACTAGGAACACAAGACTTCACTAGTTTTGCTGCTAGTGGTGGACAAATCAAAAATAAAGTTAGGACAATGTACTATGTTAATGTCCAAAAAGATGAGCAAAATAACGAGATAGTTTTTGATTTTATTTGTTCTGGCTTTTTATATAATATGGTTAGAATTTTGGTGGCGACTTTATTGCAAATTGGAAATGGAAAACGTCCAGTTGATGATTTTCCAAGAATTATTAAAGCGAAGAACCGCTTAGAAGTTACTGAGACGGCGCAAGCGAGTGGTTTGTATCTTTATCATGTCTTTTATGAAGATTTACCTAAGAAATACCGCCAAGATCAGGATTTATAATTGACTTTTTTCTAAAAAGGACGTACTCTAGTATAGTATGTTTGTCCACGATAGGCCCCGGAAACTTATTGTTTTCAAACTGCAAATAAACGGAGGAATTTAAATTGCGTACTACACCATTAGCAAAACCTAGTGAAATTGAACGTAAGTGGTATGTTATCGATGCAACAGACGTATCTTTAGGTCGTCTTTCTACAGCCGTAGCCACTATTTTAAGAGGTAAGAACAAGCCTCAATACACACCAAATGTTGACACTGGTGACAATGTTATTGTTATCAATGCTTCAAAGATTAAGTTGACTGGTAAAAAGGCTTCAGATAAGATCTATTACCATCACTCAGAATGGCGTGGCGGCTTAAAGGCTGTTTCATATGGTGAGTTGCTTGCCAATAACCCTGTTAAGATGGTTGAAATCTCAGTTAAGGGCATGCTTCCAAAGAATACTCTTGGTCACCAAGAATTCATGAAGATGCACGTTTATGCTGGTGAAGATCACAAGCATGAAGCACAAAAGCCCGAAAAGTTAGATATCAACAAGTTAATTTAATTAGGAGGTTAAATAATGGCACAACAAGCTGCATACATCGGTACTGGTCGCCGCAAAGATTCAGTTGCGCGTGTTCGTTTAGTACCTGGTAACGGTAAGATCACTGTTAACGGTAAAGATGTTGATGAATACATTCCATTCCCTAACTTAGTTAAGGACTTGAAGCAACCATTAACATTAACTGAAACTGATGGTCAATATGACATCCACGTTAACGTAAACGGCGGTGGTTTCTCAGGTCAAGCTGGAGCTATTCGTCTTGGCGTTGCACGTGCTCTTCTTGATGTTGACCCAGATTTCCGTAGCCCATTAAAGAAGGCTGGATTCTTAACTCGTGATCCAAGAATGAAGGAAAGAAAGAAGCCAGGTTTGAAGAAAGCCCGTAAAGCTTCACAATTCTCAAAGCGTTAATCTTTGGATTTTACGTTTATCTACAAAAGGCATCCCAATCAGGGATGCTTTTTAATTTTACTTTATTTATATAGTATAGGAATAAAATCTATGAGCAAAAAAATATTTTAGTATATCAAAATATGATAAATACATTCTAGAAAGAATAAAGCGCTTGCACAAATGTAACAAGCTAGAAAGGAATTTATCATGAAGATTGGTTTTATTGGTACTGGTGTAATGGGTACAGGAGTAATTAATAATTTACTTGAAGAGAATACTGATGTAACAGTCTATAATCGTACCAAAGCGCATGCTCAACAGGTTTTAGAAGCTGGGGCAAAATGGGCAGATTCACCAGCTTTGCTCGCAGAAGAAACTGATATTGTATTTACAATGGTTGGCTTTCCACAAGATGTTGAGAATGTCTATTTTGGTGAGGAAGGCTTGTTTAAAACTGCTAAAGCAGGACAATATTTAATAGATATGACAACTTCTAAGCCGAGTCCGGCACGGAAGATTGGCCAAGTCGGTAAAGAAAAAGAAATTCACGTTTTAGACGTACCCGTAACAGGTGGAGATATTGGCGCTAAGAATGGTACTTTAATTATTTTGGTTCGTATGCTAGTGGGCAACATGCAAAAATGGCTAATCAAATTATGATTGCTGGTACAATGACCGGGATGACGGAAATGTTTGTTTATGCTAAAGCTGCCGGCCTTGATCTTGAGAGAATCTTGCAAACTGTGCAAGGAGGATCGGGTGAAAACTTTAGTTTAGGTTCATATGGTCCACAGGTATTGAAAAATGACTACACCCCTGGATTTTTCGCTAAGCATTTCCTAAAGGACTTGAGAATTGCGCTTGAAGAAGCTGAGAGAATGAAGTTAGATTTACCAGATACTAAAGAAGCTAAACATCTTTATGAAATCCTAGTTGATGAAAAGAAGCTGGGAGATGACGGTACGCAAGCTTTGATTAAATTGTGGTGGAAATAAGTTAGAAAAATTAAAAAGATGTGCCTGGAGGTTTTCAGTATGAGTCTCCAGACACATCTTTTTATTTGGTAATTAAAATTTTATAAACTATCTTGAATATTGTCAGCTAAGTAGTCGTAAAGCATTGCATGCTTAATTTGCTTAGTATCAATTCCTAAGATATCAGCGATGGCATAGGAGTATGCCCAAGCAGTAGCTGGACCACGACTAGTCAAAATCTTGTGTTCCTTATCAGTCACAGTGATCTTTTCACTAAAGTGAGCACTTGGATCATACTTGAGTGCCTCTTCTTCAATGCCAGGATAACAAGTAAATTCAGCATCTTTTAAGACGCCATACTTGGCTAAAGCACGAGGAGCAGCACACATTGCAGCATCCCACTTACCTTGTTCATGACGCTTAACCATTAAGTCACGTAACTTGTCATTATCACGTAAGTTAGCAGAGCCAGTCATTCCACCTGGAAAAGCAACTAAATCATAATCTAGCAAACTGTCATCAACTACTTTATCGCAAGTCAACTTAATGTGGTGATCACCGTCAATTTCTTTTTTATCTAAGCCGACCATATCACATTCAAAATTTAACCGGCGTAAAACGTCAACAACACTGAGACCTTCAACTTCTTCACAGCCATCTGCAAAGACAACAGCAACTTTTGGCATGAAATTTTCCTTTCATCTTTAAACGATTACATAACTTTATTATTCAACATTTAAATAAAATAGTAAATCAGATAGTTTGCTTAAATGTAAAGTTGGATGAGGAGTAATCGGAATTTTCTCTTTTTTAGGAGCAAGCCAAAGTGACTTTAAACCAGTATTTTCAGCTCCCTGAATCTCATCTGCTAAATTAGCGCCAATAATCAAACTAGTATCGGGATCAAGTTGCTGCTGACTAATTATTGATTGAAAGATGTTTTTATTAGGTAAAGTTGTTGTAAAATTATCGCTGTAGTAAATAGTTTGGAAGTAAGCAGTTAATTGTGAATCTTGAAGCCGAGGCTGCAATAATTTTTGTGGTTCTTTGCCAACTAGGATTAGTTTAGCTTGGTCGTGAATTTTTTCTAAAAATTCAAGGCTTTCCTTATTCAGGCAAGCTTGTGCTGCTATTTTTTGCTCAAAAAGCTGTTGGGCTTGAGTAAAATTCTCAGGAAAAAAGGTTTGCAATAATAAATTATGCCAATCAGTTTGGCTCAATAGTTTATTTTGTTGCGTTAGCTCGCTATATTTTAAACGCTGAGCAGGTCCGAATTCATGGTTAAAGGCTTTGAGGGTTTGTCTCAAGGCGGTCCGTTCAGCTAGTTTTTGGTTTAATAAAGTACCTTCCGGCACAAAGATTAAACTTTCAAAAGTATTCATGATTTTCACCTTAAAACTATTTAACCATGAAAAGGATGAGGAGTAAAAAATGGGCGTAATTGGAACTTTTATCTTTTTAATTGTAGCAGGTATTTTAGCTGGCGTAGTTTCTGCAGTAGCTAGCATGGCGTCACTAGTGTCGTATCCAGCTTTGTTAATTGCAGGAGCCCCTCCTGTCATGGCTAATATTACTAATACAGCAGCTTTGATTTTTACTGGAGCAGGTTCAGCTTTGTCCTCTCTTGAAGAAATGAAGGGACACTGGTTAGAGGCTGCTAAATATGCTCTATTCATTTTAAGTGGCGCCTGTGTCGGAAGTATCTTGCTGTTGAAATTTCCAGGAACCGTTTTTGAAAAACTGGTACCATTTTTAGTTATTTTCTCAGCGGGGATGTTACTTCTAAGTGGTTCTAAGAAGTTTTTCAACTTAAATGGTGAACACTCACGTCAAAAAGTTATTTTGGCCTACTTTGGGATGTTCTTTGCCGGTATTTATACAGGATATTTTGGCGCCGCTGCTGGAGTGTTAAATTTAATCTTCTTAACTTATGTTAGTGAAGCAAGCTTTGTTGCTGTTAACGCTATGAAAAATATTCTAGGCTCACTTGGTAATCTTGTAGCCCTCATTGTTTTTATTATCGGTTCAAAAGTTGACAGGGGAAAAGCTATTCCTTTAGCAATTGGTTTATTTATTGGTGGTTATTTAGGACAGAAGAGCATTAAATATTTATCACCAAGTGCGGTACGTTGGATTACGGCTGGTTTTTCACTTATTTTGGCAAGTTATTTGTTCTATACAGCTTATTTAGCGTAAGTTTGTTAAAATAGAAAGGATAGTGAGAACAGAAAAGGGGAGATTTACTTGGCAACAGAAGTTTATTTAGTACGACATGGGGAAACAATGTTTAATCAACTGAATAAGGTTCAAGGTTGGTGTGATTCTCCACTGACAGTTAAAGGAATTGATGATTTAAAGCGAACCGCGAGAGCTTTATCACAAGTCCATTTTGATAATATGTATTCTTCAGAC
Organism: Lactobacillus xujianguonis; assembly: GCF_004009905.1. Taxonomy (GTDB): domain Bacteria; phylum Bacillota; class Bacilli; order Lactobacillales; family Lactobacillaceae; genus Lactobacillus; species Lactobacillus xujianguonis. Next base: position 47,491 of record NZ_ML136880.1, on the reverse strand, counting down.
CTTAAGCGGGCTATTGACACAGTTCATTTAATGAAAAACGCTAATACTGTGTCTGAAATTGGAAAAATCAAGAAATTACCTGAATTTCGCGAAGTCTTTTTTGGCAGTTTCGAAGGTGATGATATCGATCAAACTTGGGCTCAAATCGGTCAAACAGCTGGTGTAGGCCATGAAACTAATGTCCAGAAGATCATTAACCAAGTAGGGATTGGAAACTTTCGAGAAGCTACCAAAAAGGCAGATCCACGGCACTTAGCTGAAAATAGTGCTGAATTAAATGAGCGAATGGTGCGGGCAATTAGTAATTTGCATCAACTGACCAAAAATGAAAAAAGAGTATTAGTGGTTTCTCATGGCGACTTTATTAAGACTTTAGCCATTAAATATTGGGATCAAAATGATGGGATTCATGACATCCAATTTCCTAATAACGGTAGTGTAACCAGGGGAATTATTCACGATGATGGTACTTTTGAAATTGTCGACTATAACAAAGATGCGGAAGATCTGTAAAAAATTAAGTCTCACTGCCTAGGTGGGGCTTTTTTTGGTACACTGATAAGCGAAAGGAAAATGATAATGAACAAAGATCATACCACTAAGCGTTATGTGTTTGTCACGCTGTTGAATGTCATCGTTACGATTGCTGAATTTTTGGGTGGCATTTTTTCTGGCTCACTGGCGCTTTTATCAGATGCAGTCCATAACTTAAGTGATGTTGGGGCAATTGTCTTATCATTTGTCGCCCATTTAATTGGCCAGCGTAATCGGAATAAACGCAAAACTTTTGGCTATCAGCGAGCTGAAACTTTAGCAGCTTTTACTAATGGCGTGGTTTTAATCGTGATTAGTCTAGTCTTGTTTGTTGAAGCTGTTGAACGCTTTTGGCAGCCGTCACATATTAAGGGCGGTATTATGTTGATTGTTGCGATTATTGGCTTGGTTGCTAACTTCATTTCAATGTTTGCAATGCATCATGATGCTAAGAAGAACTTAAATGTTCGTTCAACTTTTGTACATATGATGAGTGATGCACTATCCAGTGTGGCAGTTGTCATTGGCGCGATTTTTATTTACTTTTGGAATGTTACCTGGCTTGATCCGGTCTTAACTATTTTGGTTTCGACTTTTGTCTTACATGAAGCTTATGAAATCACGATGAAAGCTGCTAATGTGCTAATGGAATCTAATCCGGATATTGATCTTGAAAAGGTTAACCAAATCGTGTTAAGCTTTCCGAAAGTAAAAAATATTCACCATGTACATGTTTGGCGGTATAGTGATGATTACATTATGCTAGATGCTCATTTGAATGTGGATAAAAATTTAACGGCTGGTGAATTTGAAGTCGTTTGTCAAAAAATTGGTCAAGAATTAAAACAGCAGTTGGGCATTAACCACATTAATTTACAAGCAGAATGTGAACGTGGTCGTAATGATGACATGATTGTTAGCCGCGGGCGCGAACAATAGGAGAAAAAATGAGTTTACAGGTTAGTTTATTTACAGCAGTTATTGTTTTAATCGTGGGGTTATATGATATTTCGGTCGCAATAAATCGTCGGCACCAACCACAAAAAACAGCAGTCTATGCCTATGCCATTTTGGGAGTAATTTTTACTATTTTAGGTATTTTTCTAATTATTAATTGGTTACTGAAGAGAGGCTAGCATGGTTAAGTTAGTTTTAGTGAGACATGGTGAAAGTATTGCCAATGCAGCTAATGTCTATACTGGATGGAATGATGTACCTTTAACCGAAAAAGGAAAAGCACAAGCGCAAAAAGCAGGTGAATTAATTAAGCAGATTCCTGATTTTTATCCTACGCATATTCATACCTCAGTCTTATCACGGGCCATTGTGACAGCCAACATTGTGGCGGATGTCTGTCATTTTTTGTATCTACCAATGACTAAGACTTGGCGGCTTAATGAACGGCACTATGGCGCTCTACGCGGACTTAATAAGGATATTTCACGTAAAGTCTTTGGCGCAGAGCAAGTGCTTGAGTGGCGACGCGGCTTTGACTCGGTCCCGCCTAAGCAGGGGTCGCCGATTGTTGATCGTCGCTATCAGTTATGTGATCAGCATTTAATGCCGCGAGCAGAGAGTTTACATCAGACCCAATTACGTTTATTGCCATATTATCATGATGAAATTGCTTCCCGCTTGATGATGCAGGAAGATCAATTAGTAGTAGCACATGGCTCAAGTTTGAGAGCATTAATTAAGAAACTAGAAGAAATTAATGATCATGATATTGTGAAATTAGAAGTACCAAATGCGGAACCAATTATTTATACAATGGATGAGCAATTGAACATTATTGATAAAAAAATATTGCATTAAAAAATGGATTTGCATACTTTTTTAAGCTCAGAATAAGGAATTGGCAACAATTATGGTAAAATTTATTACGATAATATTGAATTTCTAGTTTGGAGTTATACAGTATGCGTAAAATATTTTTATTACGAGGCGCACCTGGCTCCGGTAAATCTTCTTTTATTGCTCGCCATCACTTACAACCGTATGCGATTAGTCGCGATCAGATTCGGTTATTATTGGCGGATTTAACAGTCTATTATCAAGAGGATGCCGATTATTTACACCAGGTAATTCCTCGACATGTAACCGTCCAGACTCAAAAATTGGTCGACAAACTAGTCGAACATAAAATGTCAAATGGAGAAACGGTCATTGTCGATGGGACGCACATCGTACCAAGTGCGATTGAGCACTTTAAACCATGGGTGGATAAATACCACTATGAATTATTTGTCGTTGATTTAATGCAGCACAATACCCTAGAGAGTCTGCTTAAACGTAATCAGATTCGAATGCATTACGATTGGGTGAAGCCTGAAGTTGTTAAGCAAATGTATCGTTCTTATGAGGCTCATCCTGAAGTACCAGATTGGGCTCATGCAATTAGTCCTAATCAAATGGAACGGGCTTTATCACAACGAGAAAGTAATTTAGATCATTATTCACATGTCGTTGCGGTTCCTGACAAAGTAGCAGAAGCAGATTTTCCACATGTGCATATTTCTAATTTCTATTTTTCCTTTAACGATAAGTTTACGGAGAAGTATGGTACTTACCGCAATGTGGTAACCATTGCTAAGACTAAGGAAGAAGCAGTTGAAGGCTTTAAATTGCCATACTTCGTTTTTAAGTTTCATCACAAGCATTTTTTGATTTCCGCATATCCAGTGCGCAATGAGATGCTTGATCCAATTAAAAAGGTGCATGGAGTTTGGTCATATTATACAGGATTGTTTAATGTTGCTGACTATTTGAAGGAATTCCTTGAAAATAAACAACAACATGTACACCAATTTAATTTAAGTAAGTTAGATCCAACCCGCTTACTTCATATTTGGTAACAAAAAAGTCGAAATAGTTCAGAACTATTTTGACTTTTTCGTTTTGTTGAAAATAAAAAATCTTAATAAAAGGTATCTAAAAACTTTAAGAAGATAAAGATTTATTTAAGTAACTTGTATATCTGCTGTTAACCTTTTATCCTAAAAGTGTCAATTAAATAAGTAAAGCAAATAAACTGTTAGGTGAGACTCCTACGTAAATATACGCTGACGCCCAGCAACATCCAGAGATGCCAACGGGTTAAACAGGAACTGTCGAGTTAAGGCTTTTCCCAGTCAGCTAGTTGAACCAACTTCACGTTACGTAGTGTTAAAACTGAACGACGAGTATGAATCGCTTGATATTAAGACCAAGGCAGTTTTGCATTGGTCTTTTTGTTTGTTTGCCGAGTTTTTAGGGGAGTGATTGAAATGTTAAAAATCAACTCTAAAGATCGTGTATTAACTGATGCGACTTTGGCTAAACAGATTGCAAGAGAGGAAAAGAGTGAGGTATTAGATAAATTACACACATCAATTCAAGGGTTAGATTCTAAGCAAGCTAAAGAACGATTAGAACGAGACGGCCTAAATGAAGTATCGAATAAGGAACGCCATCCTAAGTTACATTTTTTACTGGATGCATTTATGACTCCATTTACCGGTGTATTGCTACTTTTAGCAACTTTATCTTTTTTTACTAATTATTTATTGGCAGCACCAGCTGATAAGGATTTAAGTACTGTCATTATTATGTTGGTGATGATCTTAATTTCGGGATTAACTAGTTTTATTCAAAATGTTAGAACCAATGATGCTGTAACAGGTCTTTTGAATATGGTTTCAGTTACTACCAATATTAGACGTGACCAAAAAGATCAGGAATTGCCAACTAAAGAAGTAGTGGTAGGTGACATTATTAATTTAACTGCTGGAGACTTAGTTCCCGCAGATATGCGTTTGCTTCATAGTAAAGATCTCTTTTGTTCTGCTAGTTCTTTAAATGGTGAATCCAATCCTGTGGAAAAGGTTGCTGATCAAAAACCAGCTAATGATGAAAGTTATCTAGATTATCCTAATATTTTGTATGAAGGCACAAATATTATTTCTGGTTCTGGCATGGGAGTTGTCTTCGCAACAGGGGATGAAACTGTCTTTGGTAATTTAGCACGAAGCTTAGCTAAGAATAAAAATAAAGAGACAACGTTTGATATTGGGATTAAGAATATTTCTAAGATATTACTGACAATGACGGCAGTAATTGCACCATTAGTTTTCTTAATTAATGGATTAACCAAGGGTGATTGGTTTAATGCTTTGATCTTTGCCATTGCAACGGCAGTAGGATTAACACCAGAAATGTTGCCAGTAATTGTGACTAGTAATTTGGTTAAGGGTTCTGTTGAAATGGCTAAGCATGAAACAATCGTTAAAAGAATGAGTTCTATTCAAAACTTTGGTTCAGCGGACGTTTTATGTACTGACAAGACAGGAACACTGACCCAAGATAAAGTTGTCCTTGAGCGTCATTACAATTTAAATCTAGAAGAAAAGCCTAAGGTTTTAGAACTTTCATTTTTAAATAGTTACTACCAAACCGGGATGAAAGACTTAATGGATGAGGCGATCATTCACGCCGCTGATGAAGAAATTGATACTGCTAAAATTAAGCAAGATTATCAAAAGATTGATGAAATTCCGTTTGATTTTAGACGCCGGAGAATGAGCGTGGTAGTTAAAAATAAGCAAAATGAACACTTATTGGTCACTAAAGGTGCGGCAGAGGAAATGCTGGCTTGCTCCAATCGGGTGGAAACTGATGGTGAAATTAAGCCTTTAGATAAAGCAGCTAGAAAAGAAATTTTGACCAAAATCGATGAAATGAATCGAGACGGATTAAGAGTAGTTTTGCTTGCTTATAAGAAAAATCCTGCCCCAGTCGGTGAATTTGGGGTAGATGATGAACAAGAATTAATTTTGGCTGGTTTCTTAGCCTTTCTTGATCCGCCAAAGGATAGTGCTAAAGAAGCCTTGGATGCTTTAAAACAAGATGGAATTACGGTTAAGATTTTGACTGGTGATAATGAAGCCGTGACGAGAAATGTTGGGGCCCAGGTAGGTCTTGATATTGATAAGGTTTATCAAGGCAAAGATATTGAAAATAAGAGTGATGACGAACTCAAGCAGATGGTGCAAGAATGTAATGTTTTCGTTAAGCTATCGCCAATGCAGAAGGCTAAGATTATTAAAGTGTTAAGAGAAGATGGCCACACTGTAGCTTATATGGGGGATGGGATCAATGATGCTCCTGCCATGAAGGCTGCCGATGTTTCAATCTCTGTGGATACAGCTGTGGATATTGCCAAAGAATCAGCTGATATTATTTTGCTTCATAAAGATTTGCGGATTTTGGAACGTGCAGTTCAAATTGGACGGCAAGTTTTTGGTAATACGATGAAGTATATCAAAATTACCTTATCATCTAACTTTGGTAACATTTTATCAATCTTAGTAGCATCTTCTTTCTTACCGTTTTTGCCGATGTTACCAATTCAATTATTGATTCTTGATTTGATGTACGGAACAAGTTGTTTATCGATTCCATTTGATACGATGAATCGGCATTATTTAGCAGAACCTAGAAAGTGGAGCACCAAAAAGTTGCCAAAGTTTATGTTTTACTTTGGACCAACTTCTTCGGTCTTTGATATTTTGACTTATGCCGTTTTGTTCTTTGTTGTTTGTCCACAGGTGGTGGGGACAAGTTATGCAAGTGCAACAGCTATTCAGAAAATATCGTTCAGCCTCGTCTTTTGTACAGGTTGGTTCATTGAATCTCTTTGGACTCAAGAAATGGTCATTCACGCTTTAAGAGATCCAAAATTGCCATTTATTAAGCAACATGCAACAGCAATTGTTAGCTGGTCAACAATTGGAATGGCTGTGATTGGAACGGTCTTACCATTTATTACGCCAATTGCCAAAGTAATGAAGTTTGGCCCGATTCCAGTTTATTTCTTAGCAATCGTCTTTATTATGTTGGTTTTGTATATCGCTTTAACTACAGCGGTTAAGAAGTGGTACATGAAGTCAGAAAAATATTTGATTTAATGAAAATACAAAAGAGCGTAAGTAGATAATTAATTTTATCTACTTACGCTCTTTTAGTTATGTAGAGTAAATTACGTTAATTTTCCAGCTTTAGCTAGAACTTCCTTAGCCTTTTCAAGTGAGTGATGTTCTTCACGGTAACGCTTAATATCATAACCGTCAGTATCACTTAATTTATCAAGTCTTTCATCTAAGTCCTTGAATTCTTTTTCAAGATCCTTCATGACGCCTTCTTCGTCTTCAACATAGACGTATTCTTTTTCGGCAGCCTTAGCATCGATTTCGGCATCATATTCGCCGACTTTTCTAGCATGCTTCAAAATAGATTTAATGTCTTTAATAGTTTCGTGTTGTGCAGTACGGTGACGTTTGTCGGGTACTGAATCTTCAATTTTAGCTAAGTGACTTTCAGCGTCAGTAATCTTCTTTGAGATTCTGTCTAAAGCTTTTAGTTGTCTCTTAGAATAATCTGTCATGTTTTTTTCTCCTAAATAAATCTATCCCGTGAATTCTCTCTACTGAATTCGCTTACATTGTAATTGCTTTAGGTAGGCAGATGCAAGGATTTGCACTTGGGAGAAAAATTATAACCTCTATTTGTAATCGTTTGCAATAGACTGCTTTTTAGTGTACGGTAGAGCTAATAATTGAATATTGCATTAGGGGTGCCTATTTATTAAAGAAATCTTTATGTAAGCGAAACATTCATTATTCATGATAAAGTAAAACTGAAACGAATATTTATAAACGGAGGTATGAATAATGAGAAAAATAGCAATTATTGGTGCATCAGGGATGGCAGGTAGTGAGATTTACAAGTTAGCTAGTCAAAATGAAGACTTGGCTGTGACTGGAATTGTTCGTAACGAAGCAAAGGCTAAAAAAATCTTAGGTGATGATGCGCAACTTTTAATTGGTGACGTCTTAACAATGAATGATAGTTTACTTGAAAAGTTTGATATTATTGTTGATGCCTTTGGTACAAGTCCAGAAAATGCTGCTTTTCAGATTGATTTGGCTAAGAAGTTAGTTGAAGTTGCCCGCAAGAGTAAGGCAAAGTTAATCTTTATTTTAGGAGCTGGAAGTTTGCTGACAGGTAGTGATCATCATTACTTTGTTGAAGAGATTGCTAAAATGCCAGGTGCGGAAACCTGGATTAATACACCAAAGCAACAATTAAAAGAATTGCAATTTCTGAAGGGAATCAAGGGTGTTAACTGGATGGGCATTTCTCCAGCAGCAGAATTTGAACCAGGTCCAGCAGGAAAGTATGTTATTGGTGGCAATGATTTACTCTTTAATGAAAATGGCGAATCCAAGGTAACTGCCGGTACGATGGCTAAGTTAGTAGTTAAAGAAGCTATTGAAGACAAGCATCATGAAGAACGAATTACAATTGTTAATGCTTAATTAAGTAAAAGAAAAAAGCTGAAGGTTGCAAAGTAAATACAACTTTCAGCTTTTTTTCGTTGGTGTTAGTAATTAATACTTAAATGCTAAAGCACCCATTGGGTCCCAAGGCAATAATTGAATAGGATTATCCTTACCTTCGTCATAAGCCTTCTTGAGGTTTTCTGGCAAGATATCCTTGTTGATCACTGCTTGGTAAACAAATGAGTCAAACCATGAATCACTCATAACGAAGTAACCTTTAAAGCCTGGCTTTTCACCCCATGAGTTTTCGATCTTCCACTTAGTTGGCTTGCCGTCAACAATGTCAACACCAGTGATGACCATGGCGTGGTCCATCATACTTTCACCGGAATCAAGCTTGTCAGCCTTAGACATTGAGAAGTCAACGTCGAATAATTGATCACGACGGTAAAGGTTAGTGTCAAGAAGTCCAGCGCGACGTTCAGAATCCTTAACAACATTTGAACCAAACCAAACAACTTCACCGCTCTTTAATTGCTTGATGATGAGGTCCTTCATTTCATCAACCTTTAAGTTCAAGTGACGAACTTGACGGCCGCCTTCAACGTTACCTAAGTATTCAACTGAGAATACTTTGTGGAAAGGCTTATCACTAGTTGGAGCATTGATAGTTGAAATGTGGTTAGCTAAATCCATGCCAACATACTTGTCAAAGAATTCCTTAGGAGTAATGTCTTTGTCAATGTGGTAGTTGTGATCGTCGTCACGGTATTCAAAGTTGAATTTCTTTGGTGGAACACCAAGTGAAATTGCAAGAACACGGAAAACATCGTTTAACATTTCTTCCTTGCGAGCTTGTACTTCATCTTCTGACTTACCATCGTTAACAAGTCTGCGAAGTTCCAAACCATCTTTGCGAAGCAGAGTGTTCAAAGTGTCGTTCAAAGCACTTGAGTTAGTTGCGTTAGCAGTTTCTGGGTAAACGCTCTTTGGCACAATACCGTACTTTTCAATAATGCCGCAAAGCATGTCCCATTGACCACCATCTTGTTGTGGGGTAGTGAATAAGAATGAAACCTTACGATCGCCTAAGTCCTTATCAGCTGTCGCAATGACGTTTTCAAAGAACCAGTTAGACTTTTCAAATTTATCCCAGAAGTTAGTGTAGTTTTGTGATAATTCGAAGTCCTTTAACTTAAATTTCTTTTGCAATGGGTGACGCATAGTGTTCAAAGCACTAAACATCCAGCAACGACCTGATTGCTTTTGATCAGCAGGCTTACCAGTTTCAATTTCAATTGAAAAAGTTGGGTCTAAGTCAATCTTAGTTTGTAAGTTTTGACTTGCCTTATAAATCCCGGTTTCTTGGGCTGCATGACTAGCAACGTTAAAAACAGGGTGATTGTTTAAATCTTGTTCAAACTTTGCAATGGTATCATTGTTAATTTCTTTTGCCATTAAAAAATCCTCCTTTTTTGGATCCAGTTTCATTTTTAATTTTATCTTATAATAAGATACGTGTCATTAGTCAGCTAGATATACTGATTTTAGATAAGATATACAAAAATTTTATATCAGGATAAAGAACAATTAAAAAATGATCGAATAATATTTAATTAAAACTGGTTGCTTGTTAAGCTAGTAATAGAGAAAAGAAAGGGGCTTTTATGACTGAAAAGAAGACACCATCCCAAAAAGAAGTGCGCCGCATTATGCGTAGTGAAACTCCACGTGCTAAAAAGCTAATTTGGCGACCAATTATTGCTGGATTATTATTACTAATCCTTTTGATTTGTGGTGTTAGTTATGCTTACTTACGCTCCGCTACTAATGAAATTTTGGTCAATCATTCTGCTAAGGATAAGGCAAAAATCCAAAAAGGTCGACCGATTTCGGTCTTAATTATGGGAACGGATGTCGGTGCTCTTGGTCGCAATGACGCTTATGTGGGTAATACCGATACGATGGAATTATTAACCATTAATCCAACAGATGGAAGTAGTGTTATTACTGCAATTCCACGGGATACTTTAGTGAAAATCACTACCAAGAAAGGTTCAATTTATGAAAAAATTAATGCTGCCTACGCCCTTGGTGGCCCAAAATTAGCCAAAAAAACAGTTAATGAATTATTAGCAGTACCGGTAAATTATTACGCCTTAGTCAACATGGGTACCTTGAAAAAAGTAGTTGATGCAGTTGGCGGTGTTGAAGTTGATAATTCGTTTGCCTTTAAGTTTGACGGTCATCAATATCCAAAAGGCCGTCAAAAGTTGAACGGCAAGGAAGCTTTAGGCTATGCCCGGATGCGTTATCAAGATCCTGATAATGATTATGGCCGGCAACGCAGAGGACAACAGGTTTTCACTAGTGCCATTAAAAAATTTAGAGATAAAGGAAATTTACTAGCAGTTCATCAAATAGTAATGGCCATTAAAGATGGCGTTAGGACCGATGTCCCATTAGACGATTTACGTACTTTATACCAAAATTATGCTCCCGCAATGAATTCTACTCAACAAGAACAGTTGCGAGGTAAGGATGCGATGATTGATGGCGCAGCTTTTCAAATCGCTACGCCACAAGCGATCAATGAAGTCTCTAAGCAAGTTCGTCATTCAATGGGGTTAGAGCCAATCAAGGTTAATAACGAAGAGACCAAATTAGTTAAAGCTCAAACAACTTGGAATGGCTATAATCAAATAGAATTTACTTTACCAAATGGTGCGCAATATAATAAATGGCAAAAATAAAAGCTCCGCGACAGCGGAGCTTTTTTAGATGCTATAAGGTTTGTGATACCAAATCTGATGAAATTCAGGATGCTGCTTAAAATAAGCAATAATCATTGGATCTAATGGCCAAATGGGAAGTTTAGTTTCTTGTGCAATTGACAACGCCGTCTGCATTTCATCGTCGAGTAGAAATGGCATTGATTCTTTAGAAGCAGTCGTTGGGTTATAGAAAAAATGGTTCATTACCCAGACAGTCCCATCTTTTCTGTCGATCTGATCCATGGTCCAGCGGCAAACTAAGACGTCATGATTATCATAAATTTCAAAAAATTGGTGTGAGTCTTGTGGATTATACATCAAATAATTCCTTTACTCTTTAATTCTTGCCATCAAATTCAGCGCGAATGGCGTTCCCATTTTCATTTAAAGCAGGTGAGTCTTTTTGAGCACCGTAAGAATTCCACGTGCCGAATTTAATCGGAGTTCCTAAGACGTCGCGGCCATCAGGCAAGCGTTTAATCATACCACGTTCGATAATTTGTGGCATTTGGCAAGTATCCACAACGTTTTGCACAATTCCGACTGGCACACCAGCTTCTTCAAGTTTTTGTCGCCAGTTTTCAGCGTTATCGGTCTTTAAGACAGCTTCCATGGCATTTTTAACATCTTGCCAATTAGCTTCCCGTAAGTCATTGGTCTTAAATTCAGCTTTAGTAACCCATTCGGGATGAGCTAAGGCATTGCTTAATAAACTCCAGAGATGGTCATTACCGCAACAGATAGCCAGCAAACGATCTTGGCTTTCAAAAGTATCAAATGGGTACATGTAAGGGTGCCGATTCCCGATTCTTTCAGGCACTTTGTGGGGGCCTAGGGCAGTCATCAAATCCTGCACCATTAAGCTTAAAGTCGTATCTAGCATTGAGATATCAACCGTAGTTCCTTTGCCTGTTTTTTCACGAGCATAAAGGGCAGTGGTAATACCGGCATAGCCCATAATGCCAGCAACAACATCCGAAACCGAAGTTCCAACCCGAGTAGGAGAACCCTTTGGAGCTGGTTGACCAGTTGCATCCATAATGCCTGACAAAGCTTGCACAATTGTATCATATGCTGCTTGATTATGCATTGGGCCGTATTGACCAAAGCCAGAAATTGAAGCATAAACCAGTTTAGGATACTTTTTAACCATCTCATCAGGTCCTAATCCTAAGCGTTTCATTACTCTTGGACGGAAGTTTTCCACAACAACATCGGCCTTAGAAATCATCTTTTCAGCAAAGTCTCGATCTTCTTTTTTCTTCAAATCAAGAGCAATCGATTCCTTACCGACGTTGGCGATCCGAAAATATTCACTTGATTTATCCTCAAGATATGGTCCCATGTGTCTGGTATCATCCCCAGTTGGACGCTCAATGTGGATAACTCTTGCTCCGGCATCAGCTAACATTCGGGTACAGGTTGGTCCTGAAAGCACATGAGTAAAATCAACTACTAAAACGCCAGCTAAAGGATAAGCCTTGTTTTTATCCAAGTGTGGATTATCTGCTTCTAATTTTTCATAATTTGGTAAATTAAAGTTATTTTTTGTCATTATATACACCCTCTTTTAGGCTGATTATTACTACTATCTACTTAACTTTATCACTTAAAAATGATAAGTGAAATCTTTTTATTTTTAAGTGTTTACAATTGTTTTCTGTTATCAAGTTGCGTATATTAAACCCTGTAAGGACAGCTTTATCTGCTTGTAGGATGCGGCATTACGCCGATAATCAAACATCTTATAATCTCATAAGGATCGGACTTATATTGACTTTTATTTCTTAGGAAAGGGAGGAAAAGATCATGACTACAATACTAGTCAACGATATTATTCCAATCTTGGTCATTATGATCTTGGGATATATCTGCGGTAAGGTAAAGTTCTTTGATGATGATCAAAGACAAGGGCTAAATAAATTAGTGCTGAATATTGCTTTACCAGCTGCTTTGTTTGTGTCAATTGTCAAAGCAACTAGATCAATGTTTGCTCAAGACGTAGTTTTAACATTGATTTCCATTATCGGAGTAACTGGCTTGTTCTTGCTTAGTTACTGGTTAGATAAGCTGCTGTTCCATCGTTCAACGCAACAAGCAGCCGTCTGTGCTTTAATTGCTGGTTCACCAACAATTGGTTTTTTGGGATTTGCTATCCTTGATCCAATCTATGGCAATGATGTAACAACCAATTTGGTAATCGGAATTGTCTCGATCGTGGTTAACGCGGTTACCATTCCAATCGGTTTGGCTTTAATTAATAAGGGGCAAGCTAACGATCGAATGAAAGCTGGGGTGCACCAAGTCAAAAAAGCTGACGATCAAACGGCAACTGCACTAAAATCTAAGGCAGTAGCACCAAAGGATGTTGTGAAAACAATTCCTGATGGGGTTTCAGTTACTGACGAGGAAGCTAAAGCTTTAAAAGAAGTCGGGATTACGCGTGAAATTGATTTAGCTAGAGCTGAAATTAGAAGTCATGCAGGTCGTAAGAAGAAGGAACCAGGCAATTCAACAGTTGAAGCAATTATCAATGCAGTTAAACAACCAGTTGCCGCTGCTCCATTATTGGCTGTAATTTTGGTTTTGCTCGGTTTGAAGATTCCAGTAGCTTGGGATCCAAGTTTTGATTTGATTGCTAAAGCTAATTCTGGTGTAGCGGTTTTAGCTGCTGGGTTATCACTATCAACGGTTAAGTTCTCAATTGATAAAGAAGTTCTTTGGAACACCTTCTATCGTTTGATCTTAACACCAGCAATTATTGTCTTAGCTGCTTACTTATGCGGAATGGGATCAGATCCAAATAAGATTTCAATGCTCTGTTTGGCAACTGCTTTACCACCAGCATTTTCCGGAATTATCATTTCCAGTCGCTACAATATCTATGTCAAAGAAGGGGCTAGCTCAGTTGCAGTTTCAACCGTCTTCTTTGCTGTAACTTGTATCTTCTGGATTTGGCTTTTGCCAATTTTATCCAGTATGTTCCATTAATTAATAAAGAAAAAATAAAGATGGTAAAGATCAGTTAAAAGACCTTTATCTGTGAAAAAATTAAACAATAATAAAGTCGTAAATAATATCAGTAATTAGTAATTAAGGGAGGCTAATTATGGCTGATAGTTCATTAGATAGAACTGGCGCAAGCTTAATGCTTGAAGCTTTACAAAAGCATGGAATTAAGAATCTTTATGGTGTTGTTGGTATTCCAATTACTGACATGATGAGATTAGCAGAATTGCGCGGAATGAAGTATTACGGCTTCCGTCGTGAAGATGCTGCTGTTGATGCTGCCGCAGCTGCTGGCTTTTTGACTCAAAAACCTGGTGTTGCCTTTACTGTTTCAGCACCTGGATTTATGAATGGTCTTCCTGCTTTAGCTCAAGCTACTAAGAATTGTTTCCCATTGCTCATGATTTCTGGTTCTTCAGAAAGACATATTATTGACCTTGATCAAGGTGACTATGAAGGAATTGACCAATATAACATGGCTAAGCCATTCTGTAAGAAAGCTTACCGTGTAGACCGTGCCCAAGATGTTGGGATTGCAGTTGCAAGAGCAATTAGAACTGCTGTTTCAGGTCGTCCAGGTGGTGTTTATCTTGACTTGCCAGCTGACACTATTTCTTCAATGCTTCCAGAAGACGCAACTGATAATGGTATTTTTGAAATTGTTGACCCAGCACCAAAGCAAGAACCAAGTGATGAAGCTGTTAACCGCGCTGTTGAATTGATCAAGAGTGCTAAGAAGCCATTAATCATTTTAGGTAAGGGTGCTGCTTATGCCCGCGTTGAAAAGCAAGTTCAAGAATTAGTTAATAATACTGATATTCCATTCTTGCCAATGTCAATGGCTAAGGGTGTCATTCCAGATGGTGATAAGCACTCAGCAGCCGCTGCTCGTTCATTGTCATTGAAGAGTGCTGATGTTGTGATCTTGATTGGCGCTCGTTTGAACTGGATGCTTTCATTTGGTGATGCACCACAATTCAATCCAGATGCTAAGTTCATTCAATTAGATATTGAAGCAACTCAATTTGATTCTACGCAAAAGATCTCAGCTCCACTTTTAGGTGATTTAGGCTCAATTTTGAACAAGTTAGTTCCAGCTTTAAAGGCAGCTAACTACAAGGCAGATCCAGCTTGGCTTGGTGCTATTGCAGACGATACTGCTAAGAATGACGCTAAATTTGCTAAGAGAATTGAAGCTGGTAAGACTAATCCAGAATTTGGTTACTACGGTGCAATTGAACCAATTAACGATTACTTCACCAAGAACCCAGATACCTACATTGTCAGTGAAGGTGCTAACACACTTGATATCGGTCGTAACTTAGTCAACATGAAGTTGCCACGTCACCGTCTTGATACTGGTACTTGGGGCGTAATGGGTGTTGGTCTTGGCTACGCTATTGCCACTGCTGTTGAAACTGGCAAGCATGTTGTTGCTCTTGAAGGTGATAGTGCCTTTGGTTTTGACGGAATGGAAATGGAAACCATCTGCCGTTACAACTTACCAATCACCGTTGTCGTTGTTAACAATGGTGGTATTTACAACGGTACCGATCAAGTAGTATCTGATCAATTAGGGCCAACTACACTTGATGCTGAGGCAAGATACGACTTAATGGCTAAGGCATTTGGTGGTGACAGCTACTTTGTAACTAACTACCAAGAAATGGCTGATACCTTTAGTAAGGCTGTTGAGTCTGGTCGTCCAAGCTTAATTGATGTTCAAATTGCACCATCAATGGGTAAGGAATCAGGTCACATTGGTAATTTGAATCCCAAACTCGATTTATCAAGTTTAGAAAATAAGAATAACTAATCGGCTAATTAAAAGAAGAGGCAATTAAAATGACAGAAGAAAATAATTACGCTCCTTTAAAAGGCGTTAAAGTCGTTGACTGGACCCAAGTACAATCAGGTCCTTCATGTACACAACTTTTAGCTTGGCTTGGTGCTGAAGTTATTAAAATTGAACGTACTGGTACTGGTGATCCAACTAGAAACGAATTACTTGATATCCAAGACTCATGGAGTCTTTACTACTTACAATTAAATGCTAACAAGAAGTCTTTGACTTTGAACATTAAGACCGACGAAGGTAAGAAGATTATGTCCGACTTACTTAAGAAGGCTGATGTCTTTGTTGAAAACATTGCTCCAGGTTCAGCAGAACGTAACGGCTTTGGCTGGGACACTGTTCACAAGTTGAATCCAAAGTTGATTTACGCTTCACTTAAGGGATTTAATGAAGGTTCACGTTTTGAAAATGTTAAGGCCTTTGAACCAGTTGCGCAATCTGCTGGTGGTGCTGCTTCTGCTACTGGTTGGAACGAAGGCAAAGCTAACGTTCCTACCCAATCAGCTGCTGCTTTAGGTGACTCAAACTCAGGGATGCACTTAGCTATCGGTATCTTAGCAGCCCTTCTTCAACGTGAACACACTGGTGAAGGTACTTTCGTATACCAATCAATGCAAGATGCTGTACTTAACCTTTGCCGGATTAAATTACGTGACCAAATCATGTTAGACAACTTAGGTGCTTTACCTCACTACGCTGTTTACCCTAACTGGAAGTGGGGCAAGGCTATTCCTCGTGCTGAGAACACTGAAGGTGGTCAAGTTATTGGTTGGACTTACAAGGCTAAGGGCTGGGAAACTGATCCTAACGCTTACGTATACATCGTTATCCAAAACAGTGACAAGAGCTGGGCAGCAATTGCTAACACGATGGGTCACCCAGAATGGATTACTGATCCTCGCTTTGATGGTTGGCAAAACCGTCAATTACACAAGGAAGAAATTTATCCATTAATCGAAAGCTACACTAAGCAATACGATAAGTATGAATTAACTAAGACTTTGGGTGCTGCTGGTGTTCCTGTAGGTCCAGTTCTTGATTGGCACGAAATTGAAAATGACCCAGACTTGAACGAAGATGGTACTATTGTAACCATCGATCAAGGTGGTAACCGTGGCAAGTTCAAGACTATTGGTTTACCATTCTCACTTGCTAACTACAAGCCTGATTATAAGCGTGCACCAGACCTTGGTGAAAACAACAAGGAAATTTTGGCTTCACTTGGTTATGATCCAGATCAAATCGAAAAATTAACTGATGAAGGCGTAATTTCTAAGGCACAAGGTCCTAAGAACCCTCGTGTTCAAGTAATTAAAGGTGAATAATTCTTGATTAATCAAAAGGCGTTTGAGCAACTGCTCAAACGCTTTTTTGATCTTGGAGATACATATTCATTTTTTCTTTCTGCAAAACATTGTAAAATGGATAACTGTCATAGGATTTTTTTATGGAGTTATGGAAGATGAAAACACGCGGATTTGAAGTTGTTACCAGATATAAGGATGCAGGTATTAACTTGCCTAGACGGCAAACTTTAGCCAGTGCTGGTTATGATATTGAGGCGGCCGAAGATATTACCATTCCAAGCATTTGGCGCTTAGATTTTGTTAGAATTTTTCGGTTAATTAGAAATGGTCACCAACTGTATGAACGGGATTTTGAAATGGCTGATAAAATTCTTAAACCGCTTTTGGTGCCAACGGGATTAAAAGTTTATATGCCAGAAGATGAAGTTCTGATTTTGGCTAACCGTTCATCTAATACTTTTAAAAAGCATTTAGCTTTGCCGAATGGGATCGGCGTAATTGATGCGGATTATTATAACAATCCTAATAATGAAGGAGAGTTATTTGTCCAAGTTTTAAACTATGGTGTTTGTCCACTTCATATCCACAAGGGCGACCGGATTGCCCAAGGGATTTTTATGAAGTATCTTAAAACTGACGATGATCATCCAATTAGCCGTGCACGCTTAAGCGGCTTTGGATCTACAAATGAAGAGGAAGATGATTAATGGCACGAGTTAAAACCCAATATAAATGTCATTCTTGTGGTTATATTTCTGCTAGCTATTTAGGTCGTTGCCCTAATTGTGGTGCTTGGAACCAGTTTGAAAAAGAAACTCAAGAAGTTCAAAAGAGATCTGCCAAGGTAGCTCCAAGTCAATTAATCAAGAAGACAGGCATTAATGAACCGGTTAAATTAGATGAAGTGGCTGCTAAAAAGGAAGACCGGATCCCAACTAAATCTGAGGAATTAAACCGAGTATTAGGCGGCGGGATTGTTCCTGGCTCTTTGGTTTTAATTGGGGGTGACCCCGGAATTGGTAAGTCGACCTTAATGCTGCAAATCATGAGTGATTTATCAGAAAAATATAAAGTCTTGTATGTTTCAGGAGAAGAATCAGCTAACCAAATTAAATTACGGGCTGACCGCTTAGGTGTTGGTCAAAGTAAAATGCTTTTATATCCTGAGACAGATATGCACGATATTCGTGAACAAATTGATGAGGTTAAGCCAGATTTTTTGGTAATTGATTCCATTCAAACGATGAATGAGCCGAGTTTGGACTCCATGACGGGATCTGCTTCCCAAGTAAGAGAGGTAACCAGTGAACTGATGAAAATCGCTAAAATGGACGCAATCACGGTCTTTGTCATTGGTCATGTTACCAAAGAGGGTGCCATTGCTGGTCCTAAAATTTTGGAGCACATGGTTGATACCGTGCTGTATTTTGAAGGGGATGAACATCATTCCTACCGAATTTTGCATTCAGTGAAGAACCGTTTTGGGGCTGCTAATGAAATTGGCATGTTCGAAATGGTTAATGAAGGTTTGCATGAAGTAACTAATCCATCTTCAATTTTTTTAGATCAACGGTTACCCAAATCAACCGGCTCAGCTGTCGTGGTTTCCTTAGAAGGAACTCGCTCATTACTAGCTGAAATTCAAGCCTTGGTTACGCCAACCGCCTTTGGCTATGCCAAAAGAACCACTTCAGGTATTGACTATAATCGGGCCGCTTTACTGCTTGCTGTGCTAGAAAAGCGGGGTAATTTGATGTTGCAGAATCAAGATGTTTATTTAACAGCTACTGGTGGAATTAGATTGAATGAACCAGCAATTGATCTAGCAGTTGTGATGGCCGTAGCTTCTAGTTATACCGATAAAGAAATTTTACCGACTGATTGTTTTGTTGGCGAAGTTGGCTTGACTGGCGAAGTTAGAAGAGTTGATAAGATTGAAGCTCGAATTAAGGAAGCAGCAAAGGTCGGCTTCACAAGAATTTTTATTCCGCGCCATAATATGACTAGTAGTTTAAAGAATTTTGGAATTGAAGTAGTTCCTGTTGCTAGCATTCCTCAAGCATTAAAATTAGTTTTTGGCTAGCAGTAATTGAACTTTTCACTTATTGCGCGTAAACTAAGAATGTTAAAATCTACTATATTGTGAAAGAGGCATGAATTTTGGCTAAAGAAAAAATCCGTGTAAGATATGCACCAAGTCCAACAGGACATTTACATATTGGTAATGCACGTACTGCACTTTTTAACTATTTGTTTGCTCGTCATAACAAGGGTACTTTTGTTTTGAGAATTGAAGATACCGACCAAAAGCGGAATGTTAAGGGCGGTTCTAAGTCTCAAATGGAAAACTTGCACTGGTTAGGTATTGATTGGGATGAAGGTCCTGACAAGGGCGGAGACTATGGTCCATACCGTCAATCAGAAAGAAAAGATATTTACCAAAAGTACATTGATCAATTAATTGACGAAGGTAAAGCATACTATTCATATAAGACTGAAGAAGAACTTGAAGCCCAACGTGAAGAACAACGTGCAATGGGTATTGCTCCTCACTACACTTATGAATATGAAGGTATGACTGCTGACGAAATTAAGCAAGCACAAGAAGAAGCTAAGGCAAAAGGCCTCAAGCCAGTTGTCCGGATTCATATTCCAGAAATGGAAACTTATTCATGGGACGACATTGTTAAGGGTCACCTTGAATTTGAATCAGACACCATCGGTGGTGACTTTGTTATCCAAAAACGTGATGGGATGCCAACTTACAACTTTGCCGTTGTGATTGACGATCACTTGATGAAGATTACTCACGTCCTTCGTGGGGATGACCACGTTTCTAACACTCCTAAGCAATTAGTTGTTTATGAAGCACTTGGTTGGGAGCCACCTAAGTTTGGTCACATGACTTTGATCATTAACTCAGAAACTGGTAAGAAGCTTTCTAAACGTGATGAATCAGTCTTACAATTTATTGAACAATATCGTGATCTTGGCTACTTACCAGACGCAATGTTCAACTTTATTACTCTTCTTGGTTGGTCACCAAAGGGTGAAAACGAAATTTTCAGCCAACGTGAATTTATCAAGTTATTTGATCCAGCTCGTTTGTCTAAGTCACCTGCTGCCTTTGATCAAAAGAAGCTTGAATGGATTAACAACCAATACATCAAGAAGGCTGATCGTGATACCTTACTTGACCTGGCTTTGAATAACTTACAAGAAGCAGGTTTAGTTGATGAACATCCAACTCCAGAAAAGATGGAATGGATTCGTCAATTGGTTAACATTTACTCAGTTCAAATGTCCTACACTAAGCAAATTGTGGACATGACTAAGATCTTCTTTGAAGAAGCTAAGGATCTTTCAGACGAGGAAATTGAAGAAATCAAGAATGATGATGGTCGCGGCGTAATTGAAGAATTCAAGAAGCAATTAGACCTTGTTCCAAGATTTACTTCAGTTCAAATTATGAATGCTATTCAAGCAACACGTAAGGCTACTGGTGTTAAGGGACGCCAGCTCTTTATGCCAATCAGAATTGCCACTACTCGTTCAATGGTCGGCCCTGGTATCGGTGAAGCTATGGAACTTTTAGGTAAAAAGCGTGTGGTTGAACATATTGACTTAACTTTGAAGCAAATGAGTGAAAATAATC
This sequence comes from Lactobacillus xujianguonis, assembly GCF_004009905.1. GTDB lineage: Bacteria > Bacillota > Bacilli > Lactobacillales > Lactobacillaceae > Lactobacillus > Lactobacillus xujianguonis. The sequence goes on along the minus strand of NZ_ML136880.1, from coordinate 27,038 downwards.
TTTAAAGTTAAAGATTAAGCAAGTAAAAAGAAGCTGCAGATAACTGCAACTTCTTTTTTCTTCTGCTAAAATGAGGATAGTAATTTTACAGAAGGGATAAGTGTTAGCCGTGAAAGTCTATAATACGCTGACGCGTAAAAAAGAAGAATTTAAACCATTAGTTCCAGGACAAATTAGCATGTATGTCTGTGGACCTACTGTGTATAACTACATTCACATCGGTAACGCTCGAAGTGCGATTGCCTTTGATACTATCAGACGTTATTTTGAATATCGGGGTTACCAGGTAAAGTATGTTTCTAATTTTACCGATGTTGACGACAAGATGATTAATGAAGCTCGCAGCGAAGGGACTACCGTACCCAAGCTAGCAGAAAAATTTATCAATGCCTATTTAGAAGATACTGCCGCTTTGAATGTCGAAGCTGCCACACTGCATCCCCGTGCAACTCATGAAATTAAAGACATCATTTCCTTTGTTCAAGCCCTTATTGATCAAGGCTATGCTTATGAAAGCCAAGGCGATGTATATTATCGTGCTAAGAAATTTAAGCATTATGGTGAGTTAAGTGATCAAAATATTGATCAGCTTGAAGAAGGGGCGTCAGAACATATTAATGATGAAGAGCAAGATCGTAAGGAAGATCCGATTGACTTTGCTCTTTGGAAAGCACAAAAAGAACCCGATGAAATTTCTTGGGATTCTCCTTGGGGCAAAGGACGTCCTGGTTGGCATATTGAATGTTCTGTGATGTCGACAAAATATTTAGGTGATACGATTGATATTCACGGTGGTGGTCAAGATTTAGAGTTTCCACACCATGAAAATGAAATTGCACAAAGTGAAGCCAAGACGGGCAAGAAATTCGTCAATTATTGGCTGCATAATGGCTTTGTAACCGTTGGTAAAGACGAAGAAAAGATGTCTAAGTCCCTGCATAACTTCGTAACAGTTCATGACATTTTAAAGGAAGTTGATTCGCAAGTTTTACGTTTCTTCATGGCTAGTGTGCAATATCGTCGGCAGATTAATTATTCAGAAGAAAATTTAAAACAAGCTGCTACGATCTTAGACCGTTTCAAGAATAGTTTAGTTAATATTAACTATCGGTTAGAAGATGAAACGGCTAGCGAGAATTCGCCAGAACTGGCTGCGGCAATTGAAGAGACTAATCGTAGGTTTGAAATGGCAATGGACGACGACTTTAATGTGCAGAATGCCTTAACTGCAATTTATGATTTGTTGCCAATTGTGAATGCTAATGCCAATGCCGAGAAGGTTGATAAGCAATCATTGAAATTGTTTAAGGATAAACTTACTGCTTGGCTCTTAGTTTTTGGAATTGATACTGCTCAACTTTGCAGCCAAAATGCTGGGACAAACGATGATGAGATTGATCAGTTAGTTAAAAAACGTGATGAAGCGCGGAAGAATAAGGATTGGGCAACTAGTGATCAAATTCGTGATCAATTAAAAGAAATGGGGATTACGATTCAAGATACTCCTCAAGGAACTAGGTGGACTCGTGATTAAAATTAAACAATTAACCGAAAAAGAGGTTGATCCAAATACTTTAAGTGGTCAAACTTTGGCTTATTTAGGAGATGCAGTTTACGAAGTTTATATTCGCCGGCATTTAATTTTAGGTGAAATTGTGAAGCCGCAAAATTTGCAACGGGATGCAACTCATTATGTTTCTGCCAAAGCGCAAGCTGGGTTAATTACTAAGATGCAAGATGATCAAATGCTATCAGAAGAAGAATTAGCTGCCTTTAAGCGTGGTCGAAATGCTAAAAGTCATACCAAAGCTAAACATACCAGTTTAAGAACATATCAATTCTCGACTGGCTTTGAAGCAATGATTGGCTATCTTAGTTTGGCACATCAAGATAAGCGGGTAGATGATTTGAGTAAGTGGTGTATTGAAACCGTAGAAAATGGTGGTTTAAAAGATTATGACTTCAATTGATAAAGATTTTGTTTTTGGCCGTCACGCTGGATTAGACTTTCTCAAAACACAAGATGCCAGCCGCATTAATAAAGTGTTTTTGCAACATGGCATTCAAGAAGATTTTGCCAATCAAGTTTATGCTTTAGCCAAGAGTAAACGATTGGTTGTACAAACGGTGCCTAAGAATAAATTGGATCGATTAGTGCAAGGTGGCAATCACCAGGGACTAGTGTTGGCAGTTTCTAGTTTTGAATATGCTGATCTTGATCAGTTACTGGATCAATTTTATGATGAAGGCAAAGAGCCATTTTTGTTAATGCTTGATTCAATTGAAGATCCACACAACTTAGGTTCAATTTTGCGGTCAGCTGACGCTACAGGGGTGGATGCGATTATTATTCCTAAGCGGCATGCCTCAGGCTTGACTTCTGTAGTAGCTAAAACTTCAACAGGTGCAATTGACTATGTTCCGGTAGCACGTGTTAATAATTTAGTTCAGACAACTAAAGAACTTAAAAAACGTGGTTACTGGGTCTTTGGTACTGATATGAAGGGCACAGATTACCGGCAATGGAATGCCAATGGTAAAACGGTTCTGGTTATTGGAAATGAAGGTAAAGGAATTGCGCCATTACTTAAAAAGCAGATGGATCAAACTCTAACTTTACCAATGGTCGGACATGTGCAATCGCTTAATGCCAGTGTGGCAACAGGGATCTTGCTTTACCAAATGTTAAATAGTAGAAATCCATTAAAATAATATTGAAGCTCGAAATTGAAAAATTTCGAGTTTTTATTTGTAATTAACCGATAAAATTGGAGTTTTATTTGTAAATTTTGGGTGATCAATTCTATTTTTCTGAGAAAATTTGTATTCTGAGAAAAAACACTCAGGAGAGAAGAATGGACACTAGAAAAGGATGGAGTTAATTCAACGAATCAAACAAGGAGAAGATGAGGCTTTAAAGACTTTAGTGAAAGAGTATCGTCCGGTCATTGAAAGACTGAAACGCAAATATTATCGTCGCGACTATGATTTGCTTGATTGGGAACAAGAAGCCCTTATTGCCTGCTATATAGCAGCAGTCAAATTTAAGGGAGCTCGCGGACGTTTTGCCTCTTTTTTTGATCGCTGCTTGAATAATCATTTTTGTTCCTTAATTAGACCTTATATGACGCCTAGACGTAAACCTTATTTACTTGCAGAATCACTGGACAGATTAATAGAAGAGGAAGATATTCGCCTAATTCATGAATCGCGTAGAGTCCATCCTGAATACTTTATTGAAGAGTTTTACGATGAAATCTTTGCCAGCTTAACTAAAATTGAAGCTATCGCATTAGCGATGTTAATGGGAATTACTAGCCCGGAAGAAATTTATGAAAAATGGGGCTATAATGACGATCAGATACAGCACGCTAGGTGGCGGGTGCAGTATAAATTTCGCGATGCTTTAAAATGAGAGTATTTTATTGGGTCAAACTTATAAAAAGCAGTATAATACTAAATGTAGAATATTTTAGGAGGTAATTAAGATGGCAGAAATTATTAAAACTGCATTGTTGGACCGTCACATGAAGGAAGCTTTTGACTGGAGTGATTCTGATATGCCAGTTAGAGATGCCCTTTGGGACTACTTTATGGAAAAGAATGGTAGAGATACCATGAAGACGGAAGAAGATATGCTTCCATTTTTGAAAGACTCAGACGATAAAATCGAAGCCTTCGTTAACGAAAATCTTAAGAAGTAAATCCGACTAATTACAATGTTCTACGCACCGTGGTCACGCAAGTTTGACCACAAAGACAGCTGCTCTCCGGCAGCTGTTTTTTTATGGAAAAAATAAGCGAGTAGGAAAGTTATTATCCTACTCGCTTTTGTTAAATATAGAATTTTAAGCGTTCTTTACATCTGCGACAATCTGATCAACAGTCATCCGATTATCTTCCAAAATATTCTTCAATGGTACTTGGTCAGTGTAGACTCTCTTTTGCCCGTAGTTCAAGACCTTGACATCTTGGTCGCCTAAGTATGAAGCGACTTTTTCACCAAAGCCACCATCTAAAGTGTTGTCTTCGATAGTAACGATGACTTTATTTTCTTTAGCCAATTTATCTAAGGCATCTTTGTCTAAGATATTAGCTGAAACTGGGTTAGCTAAAGTTGCACCAAGTTTATCCGCAACTTTTTCACCAAGCATGGCATACATGTCACCTAAAGCCAAGATAGCTACAGGATGCTTTCTTTGCTTAATTGCCCACTTCATCATAGCTTTTTCTTCAGCCAAGTTAGTTGGAGCAAGATAGATCCAGTTAGGCAGGTTAGAGATCATTACTTGATCGAAAATACCAAGGTGAGTCTTACTGGTGCCTGAAATTCCACCACCAGCAACCATCATTACTACTGGTAAGTCATTAGCAGCAACATCGTGTGATAATTGGTCAAAGGCACGTTGTAAGAAAGTTGAATTTTCAAATAAAACTGGAACTGCGCCTTCTTTAGCTGCACCAGCAGCAAAAGCAACAGATTCTTGTTCAGCAATCCCAACATCGGTATAGTGGTCCGGGTATTGCTTTTTAATTCTGTCTAAACCAAAGACACCAGGAATCGCAGCGTCAATTGCCATTAAGTTAGTGCCGTTTTCAATTTCTCCGCTAACAACATCTAAAGCAACTGAGCTAGCTGTTGGGGCATCACTAGCAGGTGCTAATGGCTTATCAGTCTTTAAGTCAAATGGCATTACCCAGTGGTGTGCTTCTTCTTCATCAATTGCTGGCTTGTAGCTTTTACCTTTTAAAGTGTTGATGTGAAGTAAGATTGGGTGATCAACATCTTTGACTGCTTCAAAGGCTTCAATCATTGATTTAATATCGTTACCGTCGGCCACATAGCGGTAATCAAAGCCCATGGCAGTGAATGGATTTTCTTTAGTTTCGCCATTAGAATCGCGTAACTTCTTTAAAGCAGTGACCAAACCACCAACATTATTATCGATGGACATTTGGTTGTCGTTAACTACAACGACTAAATTATGTTTTTCAATAGCGGCGTTGTTTAAACTTTCATAGGCTAAGCCACCAGTCATGGAGCCATCTCCGATTAAAGCCATAATGTTTTCATGACCGCCCATCAAGTCTCTAGCTTTAGCCATACCGGTAGCCAAACCAATTGAAGTAGAGGTGTGGCCAACAGCGTAGTAGTCATATGGACTTTCATCAGGGTTAGTGTAAGGCGTAACGTCTTCATAATGATCAGGATCAAGCCAGGCAAGAGCACGCCCAGTTAGCATTTTGTGAGGGTAAGTTTGGTGAGAAACGTCCCAGACAATCTTGTCTTTAGGTGCATCAAAAACGTAGTGATAAGCAATTGTTGTTTCAACAATCCCCAGGTCTGGACCTAAGTGACCACCTTCAGCAGCATCTTTTTCAAGAATTAAGGTTCTAATTTCTTGTGCCAGTTGTTGCATTTGGTCAAGATTCAATTTTTTCAAATCAGTTGGACCTGAAATTTGGTTTAATAGGTATTCAGGATGTTTATTCATCTTAATTCCTTTCTTTATACTAAATCGAAGTTATTACTAATTAATTATAAGTCTAAAAACTTTTACTTGGCCAATATTTAGTTTCAATTACTTGTAATAACTGAGACTTATTGCGCATCAAGAAATGACTTGGACTAAATAAAGCATTGAGGGTAAAATGTAGGGGTAACCTTATGTTTTATCCCTTTTTTATCAAAAGAGGGAAAATGTATGATTAAAAAAATTCGAAAAGGTAAGTTTACTGGAAAATGGCAAGTTAGAATTCAACCTATTGATAAGTAAACTGGAAAGAGAATTTCATGGCCGGTTCAATATGCTGATACTAAAAAAGAAGCTATCACTATTGAGAGAAAAATGTGGTTAGATTATGAAAGTGGTTTTCAGCCTACTGAGAAGAATACGGTATTTGTTGATGCTTTTGAAAAGTATGTAGATGATAAAGCAAGTACTGTTTCGCCGGTGACTTTAAAGGCTTGGAGGGATTCCGAAAAGTCATTTAAAGAATACTTTAAAAAGGCCAAAATTAAAGATATTACTAGATCAGTGGTTAATAAATATGCGCATCAATTCGTAAAAGATAGAGGAGTTACAGTAAGTAAAAATTCTGTAATTTCGACTAGATTGATTCATATGCATCACTTTTTTAGCTTGTTGGTAAGTAATGTGATTAAAGAAAATCCAGTTCCTGAACATGCTTTAAAGCATTTCTTTAGAAAAAGTGAGTTTTCTGTAAATCCATCGCAGTATTTATTTACAGATAATGAACTTAAAGCAATTAAAGACAAAGTTCAAACAGATTTAGCTAAAACTACCGTTTATAATTCTAATGCTAAATTGGCGGTTTGGATTGAAGCTGAAACTGGAATGCGTCCAGCGGAAGTGCAAGCTTTAAAGTTTACTGATTTGGTTAAAGATGGCAAGTTTTGGACTTTTAGAATTTCGGATTCATGGTCGGATTATGTACATGGATTCAATGGAGCATTAAAAGCTAGACCGCATGGATTTTCTAGAACAGTTTTGCCAATTTCTGGGGAACTGGCTGACTTTATTAAAAAGTATAAAGTTAGACAAACGCAATTTTTAAAGGAGCATAATTTAAAAAATAAATATGATCTTGTACTTCTGAATTTAAGAGATTATCGTTCTACTTCTATGGGAAATCCAATTTCGCAAAGTGGTATGAATGATATGCTAAAAAAGGTTTGCAAAACTTTAAAAATAGATTCAGGAAAAGATAAATTATCATTATATAGTTTTCGTCATACTATTTGTACTAATTTGGCTAATAAGCCCGGAATTTCTTATCCTTGGGCAGCCGAAAGGATGGGGCATTCACTTACTACTTTTATGAAAGTTTATGTAGGAGTAACAAGTGATGTTAACGAAAAGATGATGAAAACTTGGATTAGTTAGTGCACACGCAATGCACATGCTAATATAACTTAATAGCTGATAACGTTGATGGTAAAGGATTTGGAATTGATACCCCTAGTCCTGGCATTCAGCATTAGAGTACTAAGAAAAGGACCTGTAACTAAGCACTAGGGGAAACCTAGAGTATTAGTGCAGGTCTTTTTTGATAAGATTGCATTTTTCAGTTAATTTGTTAAGATAAAAGCAGAAAAAACTAGATATTTCCCACCGGGGAAAAATAAAAGATAGCTGATACTTTCGTTAGGTCTTAGAAGAAAGTATTAACTATCTTTTTTTCTTTAGCAGAAAGGATGAATCAAATGTCGTGGATTTTTTTAGTAATTGCTGGTTTATGTGAGGTCTTCTGGTCAACCATGATGAAGTTAAGCAATGGCTTCAGTAATCTATGGTTTTCAGTTTTAACCGTAATTGGGATGATTGCCAGTTTTGCCGGATTAATCATTGCGACTAAGCATTTGCCATTGAGCATCGCTTATCCCGTCTGGACCGGAATCGGAGCGGTTGGTGCGGTTGTCGTTGGAATTTTTTGCTTTCACGAAAATCTCAATTGGCAGCCCTTAATTTTTGTTGCCTTCTTAATCATTGGCATCATCGGGATCAAATTAACCTCTGCCGAGTAATTACATCAGCTTGTCTTTCATATTTTTGTTGAAGACGACAATGGCGATAATTAAGATCAAAATGGCAATGGCATCGATTAAAGTCTTCTCCGGATTGCCGTGGGTGGTGATTAAGCCTCTGACTAGGGCAGTGACCCCTAAACTCATCAAGAAGTTGAGACTAGTGTGACCGTTGTGGCGCAAGGCAGCAACAATCATCGAAGCAAATTCGAAGAACAGAAAGAAGACGATAATTTCGTCTAGGATTGCTGAATTACTGTGGGAAATCGAATGAGTCATAAACTCTTGGACTAAGGGGACAAATTCTCTGAATAAAAGTAGAATCATTAAGATTCCTAGCAGCCCCATCGCAATGACCAGTAACATTTGCAAGTAACGGGTAAATTTGGTGATTAATTTGTTGAATTTTTTCATGGTGTCTTTCCTCATTAAATTCTTTTCTTCCATTATAATGAACTTACAAGGGATTTACGAATGTGAGGGAAAAGTATGCCATACACACTATCAGAAATCATCGTTTTATTTTTCACCTATTCAGTTGTTGGTTGGCTATGGGAAACCTTCTACTGTTCAATTAAGGACCATCATTATGATTACCGGGGGTTCTTATTTGGACCATATTGTCCAGTTTATGGCTTTGCCGTGACCACGATTTTGATTTGCACCTACGATGTGCAGGATAATTTATTGTTATTATTTTTAGTCGGCATTGTAGTGGCCACAATTTTTGAATACGTGGCCAGTGTTTTTTTAGAATACGTTTTTCATATGAAGTTGTGGGATTACTCTCACTTATGGGGCAATTTGCAAGGCCGTGTCGCCCCAATTATTTCGCTCTTCTGGGGGATTGGCGTGGTCTTTTTAGTTAAAATTGTTCAGCCCTTCATTCAGCGAGTAATCAATTGGGAAGAGATGGAGACGCATGGCGCGTTAGCGGTGATGATTACCTTAGTAATGGGAACTGATTTAGTCTTGACGATTATCAGTGTCGAAAGATTCCATACTACCACCAAAATGTGGGATGAACGCATTAATGCCCACTTGAAGCATGCCCATGTTGATTTAGATAACTGGCATGGTGAAGTTATTAAACACTGGGATGAAATTCGGGCTCATCGTCATTTGTCTTGGAACCAACGGCGTTTACTTAAGAGTTTCCCAGACTTAAAGTTCAGTGATACCAAGCATTTCAACCATTTGAAGAAAGACTTATTACGCAAAGAAAATTAAAAAAGAAATTTAGTTTCCTAAATTTTTTTGCTATTTAAAATAACTAGTGTTATTTTTTAATTGCTAGGAAATGAAATATTTATATATTTATAAACTGTAGAGTATAAAAAGTGTGAGGATATAGAGATGTTTAAGAATAAGGTTCAACGTTACTCAATTAGAAAATTAACTGTCGGTGCTGCTTCGGTTTTAATCGGCTTGGCTTTTTTGAATGGCAATGAAGCTAAGGCTGATACGGTTGCTGGCAATGATGTTGACAGCAATCAAGCAGATACTGTTCAAGCTTCTGATAAAAATGTTGAGACTACCTCAACTAAGGATTTAGCTAAGGTTGTAGTTGAAGTAAATAAGCAAGAACAAGCTGACCAACAGAATGATCAGGATGCTAGTTTAGCAGAACAAAAAGCAGTAACTACTAAAGAAACTGAAAATGCTGCTGATCCAAAGGTAGAAGAAGTTACTAATGAAAAACAAAGTGAGCAACAAAATACTCAAGCTCAATCTGCTGCCAAGCCAACTGAAGAAAAGCAAACAACGACTGAAGCGCCAAAAGCAGATACGCATAAGGTAACAATCAAGTATATCAACGACTATACTGGCAAGCCTGTTTACCAATTAAGCCGACAAACTAATCGTTATGAATACATTGATGCAATTTCCGGTGAATTTAAAGATGGTCAAGAAATTGGAACGACTCATCAGGCTACTACTCAAGATGGATATACCTATGAAGCCTTAACTCGTCCATTCATCTATAACGATTTACCTGGTTTTAAGTTGTTAAATTACGACGATATTGTTAAAAATTTCCCTAAGAGAACCCAATTTGGCGGCGCAATTATGACTGGGGATAAAGATATTGATTTAACTCTGCACTATGCGCCGTTATCCGATACTTACATTAGATATGAAGATGAAAATGGTAAGGTTATTGCCCATGCCATCTTTTCTAACCAGTATTTGACACCAGAAAGTCAAAAGCGGAGAAATGGCGATCAGACTGCACCAATTGCTTCAAGATATGAAGCTGCAGCCATTAATATTCCAGGTTATGAATTAGTTTCTGCACCGTTAGTTGAAGGTCAAATTAAAGATGATGAGATTAAAACTAAGGGCAATCCTAATCCAACGGTAATTACTTTTAAATATAAGAAAGTTACGCCAAATGAAGATTCCGTTGTGATGAAGAAGGCTACCGATTCTGATGATAAGAATAATGAAGGAATGGCACTTTCAACGACTTCATGGAGTAATTTGCCAGAGATGTTCATGTCGAAGTCTAAACCAGGTAAAAACGGCATGAATACAACGGAGACAGTTGATGGGAGAGATATTGAACAAGCTTCAACTGATTTGATTAAACGCTATGAAAAACAAGGCTTCACTTATGCTGGTACTTCAGGCAAGATCCTTGATAGCGATCCTTATAACTACATCTATGATGGAACTTATATCCATCTGATTCATAATATGCCGGTTTTAGTAAATTATGTTGATGAAGACGGTAATTCGTTAGCACCACAAGATAAATTGGAAGCTAACAAAAATAATCCTGATCAAACTAACAACGGCATCAATGAAAAGGAATATTAGTACCCTGAAGGTGATTGGTCAACTAAGCCGAAGGATATTAAGGGCTATGATTTAGTCAAAACCTTAGGTGCCGAAAAGGGTAAGTATACTTTATTTACTTACCAAGTAACTTACGTTTACGCTAAACACATTGATGGCGGCATCACTTATATTGATGATACTGATCAAAAAGTCTTAAGAACTGACGACTTTAGCGGCAAGGCTGGTGACCCAATCACTTATACAACTGATGATAAAATTGGTGATTTTGAAAAACAAGGCTATGAACTAGTTTCTAACGACTTCCAAGATGGGAAGGAAACTTATCAAAAAGATGGTAGTAACAAATTTGAAGTTCACTTAATTCATGGCTTAGAAGATGCTCAAGTTACTAAGACCATCAATCGTGTCGTTAACTACGTTGATGACCAAGGACAGAAAGTTGCAACGAGTGTAACGCAAACTGTGACAGTTACCGGCCATGCTCAAAGAGATAAGGTGACTAACAAGTTAAGCAATTATACTTGGAACAAGGGTAACTTCAATGAAGTAAAAACCCCAGTCGTTAACGGCTACCACGTTACTGGCGTAACTACTGCTGGCAAGATTTTCTATATCGTTAACCAAAAGAGTGGGGATGTTGCTGAAACAGCCGTTACTCATGAAGATGGCAATACGATTGTTACTGTTCATTTTGCTAAAAATGCTACCCCAGCACCTAAGCCAGAACAACCAGTAACTCCACCATCTGATCCAACTCCAGAAACACCAACTACTCCAGCTGATCCTACAACTCCAGTTGAAGAAGATAACGTGACACCACATCCAGAAACTCCAGAAACACCAGACGAGCCAACTAGTGCTTCTGAACCAGAAGATGAAGAAACAGTAGCACCACATGATCAAGCTGAACCAGACGATCCTGATAAGCCAGTGAAGCAAGTTAAGACACCAGTTATTGAAGAAAACTTCAAACCAAAAGCTAACCAGATCGTTAAAACTACCCTTAAAGAAAAGTTGGCCAATCCTGCTCCGCAATTGCCACAAACAGGTGAAAGTGACAATGATACTTTGGCTTTAACAGGCTTAGCTATTGCTAACAGTTTAGCCTTAGTTGGTTTAGCAGGGATGAAGAAACGTCATAATTAATGAAGCAAACGAAAAAAGAGATCGGAATGTAATGATCATTCCAATCTCTTTTTTAATAGTTAAAACAATTAGTCTTCTTTTTTAGCTTCGTTAACGGCCTTCATGATTGAAGGGTTCTTTGAGTGACAATCCTTAATCATTTGTAAGTCTTCTTCGCTTAATTTAACAACGTATTTACTCATACTTTTGTCCTTCTTTCTGAATTTTCACTCTAATTATAGTGATTAACACGCAATAACGCAAAACTTTTCTGAAAAAGGAAAAATGATTTTCAATGTGACACAGTTGTATTTGCCAAACGTGTGTACTAACAAATGCAAAAGTAGATTAAAGCCTGATATAGCAACATTCTTATACAAAAGCTGAGTTTAAATTAGATATTACTTATGTAATACAACTGTAACATTTGCGACAATTTCTTAATATTGGAGTGATGGTTCTGTTATCGTTCTGAAATTTTCACCCTGTAAGATAGAAGCTGTCAATTGAATACAAGACAGACGAAATGGGTAGTTTCGCCTTATGTAAATTACTCATAATTTTAAGGAGAGAATTTTTTTGAAAGTAAAATCTATCTTAACTAAATCAATTGCAGTTGCTGCATTCGCAGTTGCAGGTGTTGCCGCTTTAGGCACTACTAATCATGACGCACAAGCTGCTGTCGTTAAAAACGACGCAGATGTCTACAACGTTTATACTTCAACTAAAGTTTACAAAAACTACAAAAAGCCAGTTGCTACTGGTCAAGTCTTAGAAGCAAATACTTCTTGGAAAGTTATCAAGACTGCTTACGACAAAGATGGTCACAAGTGGTACGACTTAGGTAAGAATCAATGGGTTAAGGTGGTTAAACATCACGCACCAGTAGTTAATACTACTAGCCAAAATAATGCTGCCGCACAAACACAAAGTCAAACCCAAACCCAAACTCAATCTTCACAAGCTGTTTCTCAAGCACCACAAACTAGCTATACTTCAAACGCTACCGGTTCAGAAGCTGCAGCTAAGGCATGGATTGCTGGTCAAGAATCTGGTGGTTCATACGCTGCAAGAAACGGTCAATACGTAGGTAAATACCAATTATCTGCTTCTTACCTTAATGGTGACTACTCAGCTGCTAACCAAGAAAGGGCTGCTGATAACTACGTAACTAGTCGTTACGGTTCATGGACTGCTGCTAAGAGTTTCTGGCAAGCAAACGGCTGGTACTAAAAAATACACTCATAATAATTGTTTCCAACTCATCAGACACTCTTAGTAAATGCTTTACTAGGGGTGTCTTTTTTTAGTAGAATATTCTAAATTAGATTAAAAATATTTTGAAAGAGAGTTCCAAATGCATTGTAAAAAAATAATTGCTACTCTGTTAGCAGGTGTTACTTTAGCGGTTAGCACGGCTAGCTTAACTAATTCTGCTCAACCTACAACTGTCCAAGCAGCAACGAAAAATTATGTGGTTGTGAAGGGCAATAAGAAGGTTCGCTTATACAAGGCTAATGGTAAAAAGGCCAAGACTTATGCCAGCCCTAAGAGAACTTATTCTTTTAGTAAGCAAAAGCATTTAAAGGTTGGTAAAAAGAAGTATTTAGCTTATAAGATTGGCAATAATTCTCAATGGCTGTTGGCTAAGAATGCTAGTCTGGTTAAAAAAGCTAAATATCAGACAGCTAAGATTACTTTACCAAAAGGTTACACTCGGGCTGCTGTGTTGAAGGCTTATCAAGGTAAGCCAAGTAGCAGTTTTATCACTGCCTGCATGAAGGGAATGGACCAAAATAGCTTCAGCCGGGGCTTGAATGCGGAAAGTAGTCAAGACAATCAAACAATGATTGATCTTGCTAATTTAACTAGTAGTCAAAGTGCAGAATTAACTTCGTATGCTTTAAGATTAATTAATGGTGTGCGCAGTCAATTAAACTTACCAGCTTGGCAAGCAAGTACTGGTACGCAAAAGTTAGCCAATGACATTGCGAAGGAATATGCACAAAATGGCCGCGGGATTAATAATGGTGATCACTATGTAGCCGGAATTGTTCGTGCCTGCAAGGCTAATGGCTTAAACTTAAATGATAATTATGTTGAAGACATGGCTGGCTATCGCGCTAAGAATGGTAAAATTTCCATGACGGCAATGAAGAAGAATATTTACTTTGGCTTGAAGCAAATGCTCTTTGGTTATGTGGGTCAAGGAGAAGCTGGCCGCAAGACGCGCAGTAATTATCGTGAATGGGAACATGCTGGAGACCTTTTGAACACACAAGGTTCTAAAAAGACGGATGGTCAAAGTAACTACTTTGGTTTCAGCGTTTCTAAGGTCGGTAATGTCTATTCCATGCACTATATCAGTGTGCCAACTTACATTGTGAACCACAAGGAATACAATCAAGGCTTTCGGCCATAAGAGTGAAAAACTTTCGGAGGAAAAATGACAAAAACAGTTTATTTAGTGCGCCATGGGCAAACTTATTTTAATTTCTACCATAAAGTTCAAGGTCGTTGTGATTCGCCATTGAACGAGACTGGAATTCGCCAAGTTGAAGCAACCCGTGATTATTTTAAAGAGCAAGGAATCAAATTTGACCTAGCTTTTTCATCAACGCAAGAACGGGCTAGTGATACTTTAGAAATTATTACTGACCACAAAATGGACTATACTCGGTTAAAGGATTTAAGAGAAAAGAGTTATGGTATTTTTGAAGGACGTGACGAATTTCTTTTACCTTGGAACCACCATGATGATCGGGTAGATCCGACGATGGAACCTAATGAGGAAGTCGTTGGCCGCATGAAGCGTGCGATTGTGGAAGTACTAGGAGCAATGTCTGATGAGCAAACTGCCTTAGTTGTTGGCCACGGTGATATTCTGGCCCAATATGTACGAGATGCGACAGGTGAAAAGAATTTTGGCGGCTTTGGCAATGCTAGTGTTGTGAAGTTAACTTTTGAAAAAGATCAACCAAAGTTTGAAGGCTATGTTTGGCCTGCGGAAAATGTTAGATAAGAAGTGAATAGTCTGGAAAGGATTCCAGGCTATTTTTTGTTTCTGATCACGACAATTCTGGAATAGAGAACGCAAAAGCAGAAAAGCATAGATTTTAGCAGATTTTTAAATTTTGCCAGAAAGAGATTACGCTATAATGATAATGTAACTGCTTACACTAGAAAAGAGAGATAAATATGACATTTCCAAAGAACTTCCTATGGGGTGGCGCCACTGCTGCTAACCAAATCGAAGGTGCATATGACGTAGACGGCAAGGGGCTATCTGTGACTGATATCACGACTGCCGGCAGCTTAAAAGCACCAAGAATGTTGACTTATAAGTTGAATGGTAAATTGGAAAAAACACCTGGTGTTCCTGGTGCGGGCTTACCTGAAGGGGCAGTTGGGGCAATTGATCCTAATGAATATTACCCAAATCATGTGGCCATTGATTTTTACCATCATTACAAAGAAGACATCAAGTTATTTGCAGAGATGGGCTTTAAGACTTTCCGGTTATCAATTGCTTGGACCCGGATTTTTCCTAAAGGTGACGAGGACCAGCCTAACCAAGCGGGGTTAGATTTTTATCGCCGGGTCTTTGAAGAGTGTAAGAAATACGGGATTGAGCCCTTAGTGACGATTTCTCACTATGAAGATCCTTTGTACTTGAGTGAAAAATACCATGACTGGCAAGATCGAAAAATGATCGATATGTATGTCAAGTACGCTAAGACCTTGTTTGAAGAATACAAGGGGTTAGTTAAGTATTGGTTGACCTTTAACGAAATTAATACTGCTGTCATGTTCTTAGATATGTTTAGTGACGAGCAGGCAGACAGTGCTTATCAACACGCTTACCAAAAATTGCACTATCAGTTCGTCGCTAGTGCACGGGCAGTTAAGTTAGCACATGAAATTGATCCTAACTATGTTGTTGGTAACATGATCTGCGGCATTGTTGATTACCCATTGACGCCGGATCCGAAGGATATTTTGGCTAACCGTCATGCTTGGGAAAAGAATATCTTCTATTGTGGGGATGTGCAATGCAAGGGAAAATATCCAACATTTGCTAAGCGCTTATGGCAAGAACACAATGTCCACCTTGACATTACTGAGCAAGACTTAAAAGATTTAGCTGCTGGTAAGGTCGACATGTACACCTTCTCTTACTACATGAGTAATGTAATTACCACGCATGAAGTTAAGGAAAAAGTTGGTGGTAACTTTGCGGCGGGAGCCAAGAATCCTTACTTGAATTACTCTGAATGGGGCTGGGCAACTGATCCAGATGGTTTGCAATATTATCTTGAAGTAATGTATGACCGTTATGAAATCCCAATGATGGTCGTGGAAAACGGCTTGGGTGCAGTTGATCAAATTGCAGCTGACGGCAAGATTCATGATGATTACCGGATTGCTTATTTGAAGCAGCACGTTGAAGCGATGCAAAAAGCCATTGACGATGGCGTAGACTTAATTGGTTACACTACTTGGGGCTGTATTGACTTAGTTAGTGCTGGTACCGGACAAATGTCTAAGCGGTATGGCTTTATTTACGTTGATCGTGATGATGACGGAAATGGTAGTTTAAAGCGGATGCCAAAGGACTCCTTCTACTGGTACAAGAAAGTTATTGCTTCAAATGGGGATGACTTGGCTTAAAAGGTCGAGGCTTTATTTGCAATAAATTAAGGATGATCTGCTATAATGATTTTTGAACAAATAACTGTATACGACAGAAAAACGCAAGATTCGGATAGTCTTGCGTTTTTCTTTTACTTGATTTTTCTAAGCCAAGCTATTAATTTCTTGGCAATGATCGTTTGCTGCCTGCCGTTACTGATCGTCGCCTTGCGGTCACCTTTTTGTTGACCATAAGAACCAAAACCACCATGATTACCACCTTTAATTTGGTAATACTCAGTTGTTTTTGGTAAATATTTCTTACCTTGGCGATATTTTGACCAATTTAGAACGCCATCTCGGCTCGCAGTAATGGAGAGAACGTCTAACTTCTTCTGATCAAGGCGACCTTTTTCATCAGGATAAGCTCCTAAGAAAAAGATTCCTTTCAAATGAGGATTGTCGCTTTGATGGGCATACCGCGCTGCCATCGCGCCACCTAAGGAGTGACCGCCGACGACGTAATTTTCATTGCTGTTAACCACCTTGTCAGCAGCTTTAACTTTGAAGAAGGCCATATTCAATGGAAAATGCACGATCTTAACAGTGTAGCCAGCTTGGGCGACTTTTTTAGCCCAGATCGCATAAGAATTGGGTGTAACTAACGCTCCAGGATAAAAAATTACGGTTAGTTTATTCTGTTTAGCTTTAAAAAAAGTTTCTTGATTGTCTTCTGCAGCTACTTTTACTGCTTGATTGGCAGCAGTACTTGGCTGGTAGGCTGAAAAATGCAGGTAAGCGGCTCCGGCAATTAAGACCACCAAAATAATGCCGACTAACCAGATCAGGAATTTTTTGAATTTTTTCATAGCTTCACTTTCTAACTTAAATTTTTACTTCTAAGTAATTGTATCAATATTTTAGAAAGCATTCCTGAGGGATTAGTTAGGATCGATTACAAAAAATAAATTCCTTACTGCAAGTTCAATTGCTTGACTGTAACCCTAGGTGACATTTTATTCTAGATTTATGGAATAAAAAGGAGGGAAGAAATGCAAGCACTTGAGGTCTTATTTCCAGTCTTCTTCATGCTGTTTTTAGGCTATTTATCACGCAAAATGAATTTCATTAGCTATGAACAAAATGAAGGAGCTAAAAACTTAGTTTTAAATATTTTATTTCCGTTTCTGGTTTATGATGTTTTAGTTGGTGCCAAAATCACGTCTAATTTTCTGATTAATATTTTTTCCGTTGACGCTTGCTGGATCATTATTTACTTGGTTTCGCGAAAATTAACTAAGTTTACTGGTGAAAAGTATGCTCACATTTCATCATTTATGTTGATGACCAGTGAAGGCGGTAATGTTGCCTTGCCATTGTATTTAACGCTAGTTAGTGCCAGCAATGCAATTAATACTGTGACCTTTGACGTGGGCGGAATCTTGATTAACTTTGGCTTAGTGCCAGCAATTATTGCTAAGCAGACTTCTGGAAAAATTGGCGTTTGGAATTTAACCAAAAAGATTTTTTCTAGTTCGTTTATGATTGCTGTTTTGCTGGGCTTAGCCGCAAATTTAACGGGCTTTCATCGTTTAGTAATGGCCAGTCAATTTGGCAGTATTTATACGAATACGATGAAATTAACAGTTGGACCGATTATGGGAATTATCTTGTTTACGATTGGTTATGAGCTGAAGTTTGAGCGTAAGTTTCTCAAGCCAGTGCTCAGACTAGCAGTAGTCAGATTGCTTGGCTGCGGGCTTATTATTGCGGGCTTTTTTCTTTTCTTCCCAACTTTGATGCAAAATCAAGCCTTTAGAATTGGGGTTTTGTTATACTTTATGTGTCCAACCGGTTTTCCAGTACCATTGCAGGTACAGCCGTTAGTCAAAAATAGGGATGATGAAACCTTCATGTCAGCGTTCATTTCATTATTCATGATTATTGCGCTGATTGCCTATACCTTAATTGTGATTTTTAAGTAATAAAGGAGAAAAAATGACCGAACACAAAACCGATGCCGTTACCGGTGCTTCAGAAGTTGATGCTAGTTCCGCTTCTTCTTTAATTGAAGAAACAAAAGAAGAAGTTAAAAGTCCATGGCCAGGTCCAAAAGGAATGATTCCGGTCACTAGTGGAAAGGCCGATGACGCTAATGTCCACAACCGGGCATATCTGGATAATATTTTAGTTGAAATGCGCGTGATTGATGCGGTTGAACCAGATTTAACAACTGAAATTTTTGGCAGAAAGTATGCTTCACCGTTGACCTTAGCGGCAGTGTCACACTTAAATAAAGTTTTATCCGATAAGAGCCGCAAGCCAATGCAAGAAAAAGCTCGGGCAGCTAAAAATGCCAAAGTGCTCAATTGGATTGGGATGGAATCTAACGAAGAATACCATGAAATCGTGCAAGAAGGCGGTGATACAGTTAGGATTGTTAAGCCGTTTGCGGATCATGAGAAGATTATTGGTGAATTGCAATTAGCTGAAAAATTAGGTGCTGTAGCCGTGGGGATGGATATTGATCATGTGCCTGGAACCAATGGCAAGTATGATGTCGTTGACGGCATTCCGCTAGGTCCAATTACTTTTGAAGACTTGCAGAAGTATGTGCACTCAGTGAAAATTCCATTTGTCGCTAAAGGCGTGCTTTCAGTTAGGGATGCAGTGAAGGCCAGAGATGCTGGGGCTAAGGCGATTGTTGTTTCTCACCACCATGGCCGGATTCCCTTTGGTGTGCCACCTTTGAAGGTTTTACCAGAAATTAAAGAGGCTCTTCGTGGCAGCGGGATGACCATTTTTGCGGATGGATCTCTCATGAGCGGATATGATGCTTATAAGGCTTTAGCTTTAGGGGCTGATGCAGTTTTGATTGGTCGGGGGATTTTATCAGAATTGCTTAAAGATGGACAAGAGGCAACTGAGCAGAAGATTGTTAAGATGAATGAACAGTTGTTGGAAATGATGCTCTACACTGGTATTAAAGATACGAAGTCCTTTGATCCTAGTGTGTTGCGTTTTAATTAGGAAACTGTTATGGATTTAGAAACCAGATTACTAGAACGTGAACAATATGGTGAACGAGAGGGACGCAAAGAAGGTCGAAAAGAAGGCTTAGAAAAAGGACGCAGAGAAGCTGCTAAGGCTAACTTGCAAAAGTCAATTCAAGGCTATCGTAAATTCGGTGTTCCCGAAGACGCTATCCTAGAACAAGTTTTAGCAGATTACAGTCAATACTTCACGCCAGAAGAAATTCGCGCTTACATGAAGAAATAAGAAAAAGACCTAGTTATCAACCAAAAGATAGCTAGGTCTTTTTTAGATGCGCAATAAGCGGCTATATTCAATTTCAAAAAATTCTGAAATGCGATTTTGGAAAAGGAGGCCAATGATTGTACCCACGTGCAAGGCATAGATCGTATGATTTTTGAAAAATAAGGCAAAGATAATCAAAAGCGGAATAATCAAGTTAAATAATTTCATGAATTTGGGATTCCACTTAGTCTTTAAGCACGTGGACAAAATGTCATGTGGGTGAAAACACCAGGCACAGTCTGAATACATGACTAGCCCGGCAAAGGAAATGATAAAACCTAATAGATCAAATGCAAGTCGCGGCATAAAGGCCAGTTGATCGATGCCGACTGTACGGTAGCCTGTCGCAAAAAGCTGCATTAACAAACTATAGGGCACTAGGAAAATTAATTCATCCAGCCACATTTTCCAAGAGGGATGCTTCTCTAACAGAATAGTCGCGAAACTTACGATCATCCCTTCCGTAAAGATCGATAAGCTCATGCTCCAATGCATGGCGTGCATAATGTTGACGATAGAAGCGGGCCACAATAATGAACCTAGATTGGTAACAATCGTTAAGGAATTACCAGCAGCGTTGATGGCAATCCCTAAAAAAGTGTATAAGTAAGTTTTCTTCAAAAAATCATCTCTTAATTACATTTTATCCAGAACAAATTTTCTTTCAAAGTTTTTCCTTGACTGTAATCTCAGGTTACAGTTTATTTTATATATAGAAAAAATAGAAAGGAAATTCCCATGCCAGCAGAAAAGTTATTATCAATTTCTGAATTTGCCAAAATGGCCGGAACAACGCGAAGAACCTTAATCTTCTATGATCAAAAAGGTATCTTCACCCCGCAAAAAATCGCGGCTAATGGTTATCGCTATTATGGTTACAGTCAACTCTATCAAATTGGCTTTATTTTAGGCTTGCGGGACTTGGGCTTATCAGTTGAAGAGATCAAGGATTATCTCAGTGATGACAGTTCCGATGCCTTGAATAAAAAGTTGATTCCTTTACGTGAAAAAGTGGAACAACGGATTCGTAATTTGGAACAGATTCTGACTATCTTGAAGCAAAAAGAGTCAGACAATACTGAGTTAAAAGATACGGACTACTATGTTGCTAAGAAGTGCTTCTTACCCAAGCGTGAATTCTGGTGTTCAGACTTTGAAGCGGATTGTTCTGAAGAAGAAATTGCCAGTGCTTATAGTAAGTTCTATCAAGAAGTGGGCGCGGGTCTGATGACTAATAAGATGCTATCAGGTTTCTTGACGGATTTGCCCCAAGCTAAGGCAAAACAATACGCTAATTCGGGTTTTCGGATTATTAAGGAAAAATCGTATGACGAACAGATTAGAATTCCGGTAATTACGCAAAAGAGTTGTGATTATGTTGCCGTGAAGGTTGAAAATACTGAGGACGGCATCGAAAAAGGGTTAGCCGCAATTCGAAATTATGCCCAAAGATATCAGTTAGAGCTAGGGAATGACTTGTGGCAATTTAATATCGGCATCAACATTGAGCGCCTGGGCTTAACCAAAGACAGCATTTTAGCTTATGCTATAAGTAATAAGTAAAAGGAAAGGACAGGGATGTAAGGATGGCATTACCAAGTCAAATTGAAGTTAGAGGGGCCAAAGTTCACAATTTGAAAAATATCGATGTGAATATTCCTTTGCATAAATTTGTTGCAATTTCAGGATTATCCGGTTCGGGAAAATCATCCCTAGCCATGGGGATTCTGTATGAAGAAGGTTCCCGGCGCTACCTTGATGCACTTTCTACCTATATGAGAAGAAGGATTAAACAAGGTGCCCAAGCTGATGTCACCAGTGTTAAACATATTCCGTCAGCTCTAGCCTTGCGCCAGCGGCCTAGCGTTCCTAATGAACGGGCAACCGTTGGGACTACAACTGAAACTTTCAATGTTTTACGGCTAATTTTTTCGCGACTTGGTTCACCTGTTTGTCCGAATGGTCACCGGGTAGCGCCTAGCTTGGCTATCGCCGAAGCCATGTCCAAGTCTGGGGCTGAGATGGGGCAGATTACTTGTCCAACCTGTGGTGTAAAATTCTACGTTCCTAGTGCCGAAGACTTTGCCTTTAATTCTGATGGTGCCTGCCAGAACTGTGGTGGTACTGGTAAGGTGCGGCAACTTGATGAGAATAAGTTAATTGCAGATGAAAATCTTTCAATTGAAGATGGGGCCATTGCTTCTTGGTCATTGCCAGGAAGAAACTTTATGCCAAGCGTCGCCCAACATGCTGGGGTTAGAATCGATATTCCCTTTAAGGATCTGACAGAGAAAGAAAAAGATTTTGTCCTCAATGGTCCAGAAAAGAAATATAAGATGGACTTTCTGTCAGGAACTGGACGGGTCTTCCATGACTTCAATGCTCTTTATGAAAATGCCCACCAAGCCGTGCTTCGTTCTGCCAAAAGTAGTAAGAGTGAACGGGCGCAAAAACGAATCGCGGAATTCTTTATTTATTCTACTTGTTCAGTTTGTCATGGCACCCGTCTGCGGCCAGAGCTACTTCAGCAGTTAGTTAATGGTAAAAACATTGACCAAGTTCAGCGCATGCAATTAGGTGACTTACCTGCCTTCAGTAAAGAAGTCTTGGCCAAGTTGCCTGCGGAAATGCACAAGATGGCTTCTTCACTGATCAATGAATTCATTAATAATTTGCAGCCGTTGTTAGATCTTGGTCTGGACTACTTAACGATGGAGCGGGCCGGCAATACTTTATCCACTGGTGAATTACAAAGAATTCAATTGGCAAGGACCTTAAGAACAGAAACTACTGGTGTGCTTTATGTTCTCGATGAGCCATCGATTGGTCTGCATCCCGCTAACGTTGACGGTTTGATTAAGATTTTGCGTAAACTCGTTGCTCAAGGCAACTCCCTAGTAGTTGTTGATCATAATGTGGATATCATTAGTGCCGCTGATGAAATTATTGAAATTGGGCCCGGTTCTGGTGAACAAGGTGGGAAAATTATTGCTCAAGGCGCTCCAAGTGAGTTAGCTAAGAACCCTCATTCATTGATTGCGCCATATTTAAACGGCAAAGCCAAGTTAATGGCGAGAACTCCCGCTGCAAAAATTAATTCACAGGCAATCACTTTTACGGTGGATAAGTGCTTTAATTTGCAAGATGTACATGCCCAAATTCCAGTCAACCAAATGACCGCCGTCACCGGCTTTTCTGGTGCTGGTAAAACTAGTTTGATCCTTGATTCACTAGTTCCAGCTATTCAAGCACAAAGTAAGGATGAAAAATTACCGGATCAGATTAAACAATTTAATTCACCTGTGCATAACGTAGTCAGTGTGGATGCCAGCCCAATTGGAAAAAGTACCCGTTCAACGGTTGCCACTTACACTTCCATCATGGATAACTTGCGTAAGCTCTTTGCCCGGCAACCTTTAGCCAAAGAAAAGCATTATACGCCAAGTTACTTCTCTTACAACAATAAGGAAGGTGCTTGTCCAACCTGTGGCGGAACCGGAATTGTCACTCTGGATATTCAATTTTTACCGGATCTGCAGCAGACCTGTCCCACTTGTCACGGCGAGCGCTTCAATCCTAAGATTCAACAAGTGAAGTGGCATGACTATTCAATTGTGGATATCTTGAACTTGGATATTAATGAAGCTCTGCCCGTCTTCAAGAAGGTGCCAAAGATTGAACGCGAGTTAAAGCTCTTAAAAGAAGTGGGGTTGGACTACTTGCACTTAGGTGAAAGTACACCAACTTTGTCCGGTGGGGAAGCCCAGAGATTGAAATTAGTGACGCACTTAACGCATAAGCAAGACGATACCTTATTTGTCTTTGATGAACCAACGATTGGTCTGCATCCCTTAGATGTTAAAGTTTTAGTCACGGTGATGCAAAAGTTACTTGATCAAGGCGCAACTATTATCACGATTACGCACGATCTGAACTTAGTTGTTAACTGCGATTACATCTTAGATTTAGGACCACTCGGCGGTAAGGCTGGTGGTCAGATCGTGGCTGAAGGAGAGCCACGCGAATTAGTTAAAGAGCCTGAGAGTTTAACCACGCATTATTTGGCGGATTATTGGCAAGAATTCAAATAAAAAACAAAGGAAGTTTTCGCAAGAAACTTCCTTTTTTAGTGATTAGATATAGAATGAGAGGGTAGAGTAATTTAATTAGGTGTGAGGCATTAAAAATGGATAATGAACCAATTTTTCGAATTACAGAAGTAAATATTGCTAAAAACGATCGCGCAGCTTTCCGCAAGGAACAAGAAGCTGAATTAGAGAACTCAATTCCAGTTGAAAATGGCACCTTGCTTTTTGCCAGTGCGCATGAAGATGCGGAAGGTGAAAAGAACTACATCGTTGAACTTTACCGTAACCCTAAAGCTTGGGAAGAACACAGCATGGCTGACTACTTCGACCACTATGATCAAGTAATTAATGAGTTAGCTGACAGCAGAAAGGCCTTCGACTTAAAGCCAGTTTGGATTACTTCTAAACCTAAGGAAGCCTTGGATGAAAATGCCAATAACTTCATCATTCACTTGGCTAAGGTCGAAGTGCAAGACGGTAAGAACGATGACTTTGCCGCAATCGTAAAGAAGGAAATGCGTCGGTCAATGGCGCAAGAACCTGGGGTTGAACTCTTGATGGGCGGCACTAATAAAGAAAACAGCAATGAATGGTACTTCTTCGAAGTCTTCACCAACGATGAAGCTTATAAGAAACACCAAGCCAGCAAGTGGTTCAAGCAATACCTTGCTGACAGTGAAGCCATTGTCAAGGACAAGCAAGTTCATGAATTAGTAAGAGATGTCATGGCTGTGCAAGGGCCAATTGTGATGGACTAAAAAATTTCTCAACTTTTCTCGAATTTTTTATTGACGATTCTAAGCAATTACCCTATACTATTAAATGTTGAGTGATGTGAGTCATTCAACTAGAACTTAGGACTAACAAGTAAAAGGTTCGAAGGATGGGTTATAGCCAAGTGGTAAGGCAATGGTTTTTGGTACCATCATGCGCTGGTTCGAATCCAGCTAACCCAATTGGCATGGTCAAGTCTTAGCAGTAATGCTAAGGCTTTTCTTTTTGCATAAATTTAGTTGCAGCTTTTAATTAGATTTCTTATAATGATAAAAGAAAAGGGATTAGCAACTGCAACTTGCTAACCCCAATCGTAACTCAGAATGACTGTAGTGTGGCTAACCCTTGTGGTTAGCTTTTTTGATTATCACATAAGCTGTCGCTAAGTTGATAGCAAATTTGCCTAACGCCCCTAGCACAATACTTATGGCAATCGCCCAAGTAATCACCTGGTGGACGCACTCTCCAGTCTATCCAATTTGGCATGCCCCATCACCTCCGTAAACTCAGAATGTTGGGGGTGTGAAATCAGCACTAGGTTACTAAGCTCTAGCGGTAGCTAGTCGCCATTGAGCTTGATTTGATTTTACGTGACGGGTAATAGGGTGTCAATTGGAAATAAACTCCTTTACACTAATCATTTTGCGGTAGAATGAAACTACTTAATAAAAATCTTTGTAAAATAAAGAATCGAGATTAAAACAATGAAAACAGTAATTTTCGGTCACCGCGGGTATCCTGCTAAGTTTACGGAAAACTCCCTTGAAGGCTTTCGTTATGCCCTTGAACACGGCGCAGAAGGAGTTGAATTCGACGTTCAACTGACTAAAGACAGTGTACCCATTGTGATGCATGATGAAAAAGTTGACCGTACGACTGATGGCCAAGGCTGGGTGAAAGATTTTACTTTAGCAGAAATTCGCCAGCTCCATTTGGCTAACGGTGAGCCCGTACCAGAATTGAAGGAATTGTTTGGCGTATTAGAGAACCATGACTTGTTAATTAACTTAGAATTCAAGACCAGCATTGTGCATTATCCTGGTATTGAAAAGACTGTCTTTGACTTAGCTAAGCAATATCAATTCGTTCATCCGATTATCTTTTCTTCCTTTGATTATGTTACTTTGAAGAATTGTCAGGAATTGGATCCCACAGGGACATATTGTTACTTAGTTGATCAAAAAGTTATGAATCCGCGTAAGTTGATTGAGGAAAATCATTTTGCCGGGATTCATCCAGGCGAATATTTTGATGACGACGCAATCGTGCAGCGCATCTGGACAGTGGATGATCCAGAATTAGCCAAGAAGTATTTTGCTCATCATATTGCGGGGATGTTTACTAATAATTATCCAGCGATGATCAAGTTGCGGGATGAAATTCAAAAATAATTACTGAAATAACTTAGATTCAAAAATTGAGGCTAAGTTATTTTTTGTTTATAAGAAAATTTTAATTAATATCATAAGAAAATAACTGAAAAAGATAGAAAAAGTATAGTCTTGACTGCTTTCAATATTAAAATTATTTAAAGAAGGTTAAGCTTTCATAGTACAAGCTTGCCATGCTTAGTTATAATTGAAGTGTGATAATACAGAAAGAAATATAAGGCATGGCAGAAAATTTAATAACTAATCTTAGCGAGTTGCTCAAGCAGCAACCTCCTGACAAGACAGAATTTGAACTAACTGCCGGTAATTCCGGCTTTAAGCTTTTTTCGGTATATCTTGAAAGTACCGATCCAGATGAATATCAATATGCAGACGATGCTTCGACGATCTTATTCGTCTCCCAAGGTAACGCAACGGTAACTAGTGAAGACCGCATCATGCCATTGAGAGCAGGTAATATCGTTTTTTGACGGAAGATCAGCAGTACACGGTTAAAAATGATAGCCGTAAAACGATCTTAACTAAGTTGAAGTTTGCACATTTTGATTATGAACAGTATTTTGAAACTTTTGATACTGAAGATAAGCGCGAGCAGAGCATTATTAAGGAGCTGGATCAGCAACTTAATAATCAGCACTTTATCTGGTTTAAGACGGGGAAAGAAATGCATTCAGCCCGGATGATGGATCGTGTGATTCATGAATACTTAGCTGATGAAGTCTTTGGTGAGGCCTTGGTGAAGGCGCAGCTAAAATTAATCTTCGTCATGTCGCTAAGGGCCAAGATCATAAGCGAGAAGCGCGATAAGAAGTTTAATCAAGATAAGTTCGAGCGATATGTTGAAGAGAATTTGGCAACGGTAACTTTGCAAGAAGCCGCTGAAGAATTTGGCTTCAATATGAATTATTTCTCCAACTTGGTTAAACGGACGCTGGGACAGAACTTTAGCAGTTATCTTAACCAGCAGAAGATGGAAAGGGCCAAGGAGCTAGTGGTAAACGGCAATGATCCGATTAAGGATATTATCACGGCATTAGGCTACTCAAGTCGGGCCAATTTCTATCGGCAATTTAATGAATATTATGGTGAGACGCCGGCAGGGATGCGGAAGCGTCTGAAAAAATAGAAAAAATAAAGAGTCGTCAAAGACCGAGAGAAGAGTCTTTGAGGGCTTTTTTGTTTGCTTTTTCACAAAAATGTAAAACTATGAATTAGTTCTGTAATAGCTAAGTGTAAAATAGTTTGCGGTGACGCTTAGTTACAAATTAAAAAGAGTCAAATCCATTTTAGGACTTGACTCCAAAACAAAAAGACCAGTAGTCTGATGTTAAGAACAAAAACACATTAGAAGCTGGT
>NZ_ML136879.1 GCF_004009905.1 Lactobacillus xujianguonis | reverse complement strand
ACTTTATTTCTATGTTGCCCAAATGTATTCAAAATGCGTTAGAAGAGCCCGCCTAAAAACTAAATTAGGCATAACAAAGCCGGATCCCATAAGGAATCTGGCCCGTTTTAGTGCTTTCAACTTTCAGATTTATATTTTAAACTTGTTTTTCCTCATCCAAATCTCACAATAAAAACTCACAACAATGAGCGACATCACAATACCCGTAGGAAATGCAGTAATAATTGCAACCGATTGAATATTGGTAAACGACGTATCCGTTAGGATTAATGCCATTGGTAACAAAACAAAAACAATTGCCCAAAAGCTACGCATTAATTTGCTTGGATCTTCAGATAACGCCAGGCTCTTATATGAGTATTTAGAAATCACCATCGTTATCGAATCAAACACAGTTGAATATAGGCCAATCATTGCAAGAATTAGCAATATCAAACCGATCTTAAAATCAGGCAAAGTTTTTATCAACTTAATAATTACATCTGCATAACTACTACCATAATTGAGCAGCTTCACTGCATTAAGCGCACCACTAATTTGGCGAGAAATACCAAAATTACTCAGAATAAAGAAAGACGAAAATGTTCCAAGCAAGCCCCAGAAATAACCGCCAAAAATGACAGTGCGAATAGTTCTCCCCTTACTAATACTGCCAATAAAAAATGGAGTTGCAACACACCATATCATCCAGTAGGCCCAATAATAAACAGTCCAGTTCTGTGTAAAATGAACATCTTCAACAGTTGCAGCCATAGGAATAAAATGAGTTACCAAATCTCCTAACGACTTAGCACTAGATTCAATGATAAAACCCGCACTGCCACTATCAAATAAAACAAAGAGTAATAGTAATCCTAACATGCTAAAAGCTACTACAGATAATCTAGAAATAGCTTTCATCCCGATCACTGAGGCAGCCAAATAAATGGCAACCACTAAAATGATTAAGCTGACTGTTAAAACTTTCGTATCACTAATACCTGTCATTGTCTTTACAGCTGCAGCTAATAGTGGCATTGACATTGAAAAGGTCGTAGCTGTTGCAGCTATTAATGAAAAAATAGCAATGATATCAATTACTTTGCCCATCCAACCATCAGTTAACTTACCAAGTAATGGCCGACAAGCTTCAGAAAACTTCTGCTTATTATTCTTAGCCACGTAAATCATATAGCCAAAAACAACAGCAAGCATAATATAAAAGGACCAAGCAATTGGTCCCCAATGAAATAGGGAATAGGTTAATGCAGTGTTTAATGGTTCAAAAGAAGATTGAATCAGCGGCTCTTTCGCATACATCATCCATTCTGATAGAGAATAGAAAATGATATCCGCTGACATCGTAGAAGTAAAAATCATAAAACCCCATTTTAATGTGCTGTACTGCGTCTTATCATCATTACTTCCTAGTTTTATTTTGCCCCATTTAGTAAATCCTAGGAACAAAGTGCTGACTAAGAAAATTAAGCCAATTCCCAAATAATAGGGTGTTAACTTACTAGTTAAAAATCCTCGACAACTTCCTAGAATATTTTGTGACTGCTCAGGGGAATATATTAAAAAGCCACTCAAGATTGCAACTGCAATAATCGGTACTGCCACTAATAGCCAGTCAATCTTTTTTAAATTCGCTTTTGAGAACATAGGCTACTTTCCCACTTTTTCATAGCCTGGATCAATTTGCTTTAACTCATCTAAACTATCAATTTCGACAATATCTTTCACATTAATTTGATGTACTACCAAGTTAAATTGATCGGAATATTTAAACATAGGAACATCATCCCAATAGATATCGTAATTCTTAGCTTCAAATTCTCTCTCAACCAATTGGCCTAATTTTGCACTATCTTTAGCAGTCCACTTTGAGACACTATAGAGCCGGTAACCATCTTTACCACCATCCCGATCACAAGAAAGTACATGACCAGATTGATCACAGTGCATAATCCATTCATCGGTCCATTGATTGACCCATGATCCAGCATAACCAGACTTTTTAAAATCCGCAGATAGTATTTGAGGGGTATTAATCAACTGATCTCCATCTAAAATTACAGTATTCTTGAGTCCATGTCTGGCCACATAAAGTGATGAAAGATTATTATATTGCTGATAATAAGGATTATTAACTAGCTTCAAGCCAGGATATTTCTCTGATAAAAAGGCAAACTTCTCTGCTAAATACCCCGTTACTACAGTAATATCGTCAATCCTACTTTCGTGTAAAGCATGAATAATCGTTTCGATCATTCTTTTTCCTTTGACCTTAACTAAAGGTTTTGGAATTTCATTAGTTAAGGGTCTCATTCTCGTTCCTAGTCCTGCTGCCATGATAATTGCATTGTCTAACTTAGGCATTTTTCTTCTCCAAATATCTATTCACTAACTTACTGTATTCCTTGGCGTATCGATATTGAGCAATTGAATACTCACCAAAATCTAGTCCTAATGATTGCTTGTACTCACACCAATTGCTCCAGAGTAATCCACCAACTGCTGCATACGCATAAATCTTATAGCGCGTAACCTCATCGTATTTTCCTTGATAATAAATATCAATTAGTTTATCAAAATCATGCTTGTCATAACCAGCATAAATGGCGTACATGGCAATATCTAAATCTGAATCTTGCATCCCGGCATATTCCCAATCAATCAGAAATATTTTTCTTTCCTTATTAACTAAGAAATTATCTGCATTAGCATCAATATGACATAGACACCATTGACGAATATTTTCCTTAATAAAGGGCTTTAACTTCAAAACACTATCTTTAGTCAAAGCAAAATCACGATAAGCAGATGGAGCATCACGAAGTTTTTCGTAAAATTCTATCTGCTTCCAAATGTCAAAGCTTCTTTTTACCTGATATTGTTCTTGATGAAATTTTCGTAATAAAACCATGCTGTCAGTAACATCTTGCCAATCTTGAGGATTACTATTACGAGTCCCTTCTAAGAACTCAGACAATTTATACCCATTACCAGGATTTAAATAAAGAACTGTTTCTGTGTATGGTTCATTCTTGATTTGTTGATAAACGTCATACTCTTCTCTACGATCAATAAACTTTTCGGTACCTTCACCAGGAATTCGCATGATATATCGTTTACCTTGACACATAAAGCTAAAGGACCGATTAGTCATCCCCTTTTTCAGAGTCTTAATATCATGAATCTTAGCTTTATCAACCTTAAGTGTATTTTCAATAATTTGAATCGTCTCTGTCTTTAAGTGATCAGAATGTGAATCCAGCTCCATTAATTCTTCATAAGAATTAATTTCGGCATGCTCGGTATTTGGAATAACTCGACCATTAATCAAAAATTGTTTTTTATTAGCTAAGGCATCTTCCCAGAAAGAATCGAAATGTTTATTTTGAACCATTTCTGTCAGACGATTAGATAAAACTTTAGCATCTGCTTTATTCAAGTAAGCAATACCGATCATTCTGTTTCCAGGTTCTTTAGTGTATCTAACTTTGAAGTTTTTAGAGATACTCCATTGAGAATGAACTGTTAACTTATCACTGAAGAGATACCATGATGGATCTTCTAATGTTGAAAAAGGATTATTCTTAAACCAAATATCACATGGAATAATGTAACCGTTAGTCAACCTATCTTTAGCTAAGTATAATGAATAGACATTATTTCGCGCTGCATAGTATGGATTAACAATTAGGTCAACATTGTATTCATCAATCAAATATTCGTAGTGTTCTTTCATAAAGCCTACTACTATTTTGATATCAGTAATACCTACTTCATGGAGCTGTTTAATAATGCGCTCAATTAACGGTTCACCATGGACTTCTAATAGACCTTTTGGTTCTTCTGTATTAATCGGCACCATTCGAAGACCATATCCAGCAGCAAGTATGGTTGCTTGTTGGGGATGATGAGAATTGACGTACTTTTTGCCTTTTGAAGTTAAACCACTATCAGAAGTTATATATTCTTCCCTTTTTAATTGGTTAACTAATTGATTTACTTTTCCTAATGAGTAATTGCTAATCTGCGCAATGCTTCTCTGACTTATTTGATTTTTTGGAATTAATTTTAAAACTGAGAGTTTATCTATATCCATTGTTCACTTCTGCTTACTTTTTCAATTATATGAACATTATAATATGACATTCAGCCTAAATACAAGATAATTATTAGACTTAATAATTTGCTATCATTATTAATAAATCTATCAACAAAATTATTATGATATAATTGCGATGTAGTTTTTAGTTTTTTTAAAAGGTATAAAAAGGTAATGAATGAGTATATTAAAAGTGATCTTGAGACCGTAAAATAGTTTGTGTAAGGATGAATAATTCCTTAAATTAATTTCTTAAAACATTAGAAAAAGGAGTTCCTTTCTCGTATGATTGGTTTGAACAAAAAAACACATACAGAAAGAAGAACTCCTTCATGAATGATTTTACCAAAAATATATCTCAAGCTCTATTCAATCAAGATAAAATTAATGATTTGCTTCGTCATGAAATCCAACAAGCTGTTAATGACTTGTTAGAATCTGAACTGACTGCCTTTTTAGGCTATGATCCTTATGCCGGAAACGGCTGGAATACTGGTAATTCTAGAAATGTGCGTATTTCCGTAAAATTGATACCCAGTTTGGATCAATTGAGGTACAAGTGCCACGAGATCGCAATGGTATGTTTCATCAACACACTCTGCCAGACTATAAACAACATACTGATCTCTTAGAAGATATGGTTATAAAACTTTATTCTAAGGGTGTAACCACTAGAGAATTAGCTGATTTAATCGAGAAAATGTATGGTAGTCATTACAGTCCAGCTCAAGTGTCTAATATCTCTAAGCAAATGATTCCTAAAGTTGAGGCTTATCACAAGCGTAAGCTGAGCGATAAGTTCTTTTGTGTTTATCTTGATGCAACGTATATACCGTTGCGTCGAGAAACTTATGAACGAGAAGCAGTATATATCGCCATTGGTATCAAGCCCAACGGTCACAAAGAAGTGATCGATTATTGCATAGCTCCTAGCGAAAATATTGAAGTCTGGACAGAGCTGCTTAAAAGCATGAAAAGCAGAGGTCTTAAACAAGTTGAATTATTTTTATTAGATGGTGTTGTGGGTATGAAAACTGCACTAATGCAAACTTATCCTAAAGCTCACTTCCAGCGCTGTTTGATTCACGTAATGCGTAATATCTGCGCTAAAGTACGTGTAGCAGACCGTGAGGCAATTATGAACGATTTTAAGCAAGTCCATCAACAGTCTTACAAGCAAGAAGGTATAACGTATAACAGTCTTACATAGCTTTTATAGTAAGTGGCAGAAAGCTTACAAGCATGTAATTCAGAATGTAAAAGACATTGAAGCGGATCTGCTAGTTTTCTATAACTATCCGAAACAGATCAGAAGTTCAATCTATTCAACTAACATGATTGAATCCTTTAATAATGTTGTTAAGCGCAAAGCCAAACCTAAAGCAGAGTTTCCAAATGAACAGTCATTAGATACTTTTATTGGAATACAAGCAATGAGCTATAATGATCGATATTTCAAGCGAATTCATAAAGGCTTTGGTCAAGTACAAGACACTCTAGAATCCTATTTTGAATAAATGATTAATTAAAAAATCAATTTACGAGAAAGATCTATTTACACAAAAGATTTGACAGTTTCTAGGATCAACCATATATATTTGAAAAAAGTTTAAAGTATACTTTGATTGAAATAAATTTTGCGATTTTCTATCAATCAATAAAAATATATCATTCCTATCGAAGACCATATCCAGCAGCAAGTATGGTTGCTTGTTGGGGATGATGAGAATTGACGTACTTTTTGCCTTTTGAAGTTAAACCACTATCAGAAGTTATATATTCTTCCCTTTTTAATTGGTTAACTAATTGATTTACTTTTCCTAATGAGTAATTGCTAATCTGCGCAATGCTTCTCTGACTTATTTGATTAATACTTTTAATCATATTTTTTAGTTACAAAGTACTTATTCACTAATAAAAAGATGCTCCGTCTCACATAATCAATCATAGTCGCAGATATATAGATGATTATTGCTATTAATATCTCTATGAAAATAGTATACGAAACATTTTCAAATCGTTGTGCTTGAACTAATTTGTCCCATAATATTGGTAAGAATACTGCCTGACAATGTATTAAATATACTGCAAACGTTGAAGCTGCAACACTATTAATCATTGGACTATATTTAACAACCATGTTTTTAAAAATCAAAAATAAGGAAATACCTGCTATAACTTGAAATGGACTTGTCGTAGTTAAAAACATTGCCCATTTATCAGGTTTTAAAATATCAAGTACAGTAATAGATATTAGCATCACAATTACTGCTCCTAAAAAAGATACAAAGTATAGCTTTCGCCTTGTACTTGTAAAATCTTTTGAATACTTTCTAATGTATCCACCAACAAAATAAATATAGATCAAATCAACAATAGAATTATTATTGGTAATTACAGTAATATTCTTTAAATATTGTAACAAAGAAAATATACCAAATAATATCAAGAGGAATTTTTGATAATCATGCTTATTCAATTTATTTATCAATATATTTAAGTAAGGAACTAAAATATAAATTCCGATATATGCAGAAACATACCAATAATTTCCAGTAATTACAGGAAAGAAAGACAATAATAAACTAGAAATCCTTAATGGTGCAAGTCTGAACTTAAAGAGTATCAAAGAAATTGTTATAGAATAAAACAGAGTTAATCCCCAAACTTTCTTTAAGGAATTAAATTTAAAACTTGATCCACTTAAAAAATATGCGGAAATGAGAGTAAAACACCATACTCCTAACTCACCACCCATCCACAATCCTTGAATAGATAGCTTATGAAAAAGTGACATATCATTATAATTAAATTTTGTTTGCCAGGTAACATGACCTAAAACAATTAAAAACATACTAATAATTCTTAATAATTCAAAATTTGAAGCTCTCTTTTTCATATACACCTTTTTATTTCTTTATTTTTTCAATAATCAAATTTCTTGCTTCAAAAACAATAGGAGCTCTTAATAAGAGCACAAGCACGGCATAAACAAGAACTCCAACTATGACTTCTACTCCCATCATCAACCAAGAATCTTTCATGTTGCTATTCATCCAAAAGACAACAAAAAACATTATTAATCCTGAAATGAAATATTTCCAAGATCCATGGAACAACGCTTTAAAGCTCAATAAATGTCTTACAACAATCAATTGATACAAGGTTACTGAACATTCAGATATTACAGTAGACCACATCGCCCCATCTAATCCCCAGAAATGAATTAATGGGATATTCAAGATGACATTTACAATTGCCCCCGTAGTTACTGAAGCTGTAAATTGTTTAACTCGATTAAGTGGTAACAAATATTGAACACCAATTGCATTACTCCAAGCAATCATCAGTATAACAATTGATTCAATCATCATTGCCGGACCAACGGGCTCATAGCCTGGGCCATAATACTTAGGAGCCAGTGTTAATGATACAGCTGCAATCCCAAACATCATTGGATATGCTAAAGCTGAGACAAAATCAAATGACTTATAGAGCATCTGGTTAACTCGCGTCATCGATCCTTGACTAACCGCGTTAGCAACGTGTGGCAACATCACTGTTCCTGTAGCAGTCACTAAAGCTAAAATTAATTTGACTAAGTTATCAGAATATTGATAATAACCTGATGCAGTTTCACTAACCATTCCGCCAAGCATTGTTTTATTCAATTGTACGTAGATTTGAGTAGCTATTTGTGGAATAAACAATTCAATCATTGGCCAAAAGTGAGGCCAAGGATTAAGCGCTTTAGCACGAACTCTTGGCAAATCTTTTCTTATATTAGGCCATAATGTCAAATTACCTAATAAGGTCGAAACTGCAAGAACAATAATATATAAAGTTACATCATTTGGATTCTTAATTAAAAGAAAAATAGCAATCATTGAAACTATCTTTACAAAGGAATTCTTTAAAACTATAACTTTAAAGTCTTCTATTCCTTCATAAAACCAAGAGATATCAAAAGCAACAGCCACTAAGTTAATTGACTGAGCCCACATATATTCTGGTTGACGTGTATAAAACATCATAAAAATCTCAAATGCAATAAATGCAATTAAGGTCATGATTGTTTTCACTATTTGAATTTCCCAAAAGGTTTTCGCCATCTTTTGACGATTTTCTCGCACATAAGCTATCTGGCGATTACCATAATAGCCAATCCCCATACTAGCAATCAAAATAAAATATTGAATAATTGAATTAGTAAAGGCATTTGCTCCAACACCTTCTGGTCGTAAAACACGACTAACATATGCTGAGGTAATCAATGGAACAATTATTGCTAAAACTTGATAGCCTACGTTATAAAGATAATTTCGAATAACCCTCATAAAGTTCAATCACCAAATTCAGTATTTACAGCATCTAATGCTGCTTCAATAACTTGATCCATATTGTAGTACTTGTATTGACCAAGCCGACCGCCAAAAATCAACTTATCTTGCTTCTTAGCTAATTCTGCATATTTCGCATAAAGTTGATTATTACGATCATTATTTACTGGGTAATAAGGTTCATCCCCGCGGTGCCAATCAGCTGGATATTCTCGGGTAATTATCGTCTTATCCTTATCACCTTTGCCAAATTCAAAATGCTTGTGTTCAATTACCCGCGTATATGGAGTTTCTGCATCAGTATAATTGATCACCGCATTTCCTTGGTAATTACCAACCTTCTTTTCTTCAGTTTCAAACCGAAGTGAACGATATTCCAGTTCGCCTAATTTATAATCGAAGAACTTATCAATCATTCCTGTGTAAACTACCTTATCGTAGTTCTTCA
Organism: Lactobacillus xujianguonis; assembly: GCF_004009905.1. Taxonomy (GTDB): domain Bacteria; phylum Bacillota; class Bacilli; order Lactobacillales; family Lactobacillaceae; genus Lactobacillus; species Lactobacillus xujianguonis. Next base: position 69,006 of record NZ_ML136879.1, on the reverse strand, counting down.
GATACTCGTCTTTCTTATCAAAGAAATCAGTATTTAACTTCACAGTAATGTTAGGATGATCCAACATCTTTTCTACCATCTTGGTATAACCACCAATTGGAATGCCTTGGTAATCATCATTGAAATAGTTATTATCATAAATTAATCGAACTGGAAGTCGCTTAATGATGAAAGCTGGCAGTTCAGTACATGGTCTGCCCCATTGCTTCTCAGTATAGCCTTTAATCAACTTTTCATAGATATCTCTACCAATCAAAGAAATAGCTTGTTCTTCCAAATTCTTGGGCTCTTTACCAGCCATCTCTTGACGTTGTTCATTGATCTTAGCCACTGCTTCTTGCGGAGTTCTTACGCCCCACATTTCATTGAAAGTATTCATATTGAAAGGTAAGTTATACATTTGTCCCTTGTAATTAGCTACTGGACTGTTGGTATATCGGTTGAATTCAGCGAATTGTTGCACATAATCCCAAACTTTTTTATTAGAAGTATGGAAAATGTGGGCACCATATTCATGAACTTGAATTCCATCTACTTCTTTAGTGTAGATGTTACCCGCAATATGATCACGTTTTTCAATAACTGTTACTTTGCTTCCTGCCTTAGCTGCTTCATGAGCAAATACTGTTCCGAACAGGCCTGAGCCTACTATTAAATAATTCATTTTACACATTTAATATTCCTCTACAGAAAATCTACTGCTTCTAAACCATACTAAAAGAAATAATAGTATGTATTGATACGTAAATATTGTAGTTACAAACAAATAAAATGTCATAATAACAAAAATGCTATACTCTTTATTTTTATTTTTTATACTATTACTTAATCCTTTGAAAAAGGCGTAAAAATATAAATAACTTAAATAAACTCCACCTTCTGCCAAAATTTCAGTAATAGAGTTACTAAAGCCAGTATTTGTCCTCCACATTCCCATATTTTTTACCAAAAAAGTAGTATTTGATAATCCGCTACCTAAAATAGGATGCTGTAACCAAGTTAAAATTCCTGCTCTAAAATCATCAACTCTAAGTGCTGTTGACTCAACTCCATAAGTTGACTTTTGTTTCAATAAATAGACTAGTACTAAAATAAATAATACTAATACAGGTATTGAGATAATTAGCTTATATACATTTATACCTGCATCTTTTTTGAAGAAGATCAGGATAAACAAAATTACTATGAAAATATATCCTGTAGTTGAAAAAGTACTTAATATGGCCAAAACTAATACAATCTTATTAATTCGACCACTATGTCTATCTAAAATTTCTACTAATAAGGCAATAGAGAAATTTAATGATGCCATTGGAGCTTCAGTAAAAATAGCAGAATTGCGTATTATTTCCCCTATAAATGGAAAGACTACTCTTTGAGTTTCAAAATATATATTATGAAAACTTGGTACTAAAATATAATTGCCATATGTAGTCCCCCAAGCAGAAGGAAAAACAGTATTCATATGTATTACTCCAAATATCGATCCAAATAGCCATAGCAATAAGGAAACGCTTGCTATAATTATCATTATATTCTTATATGCAATAAGAATATATGGGATTCTTCTAGAGTTATCAAAATCTAGTATCCAAATAAACAATGATATAAGTACTATTAATTGAATACCTAAGGATAAATTTATTCTTGTTATTATGAGGTATGTAAGTAGATATATTATAAGTAACCAATTAAAAAGTAAAGTACTTTTTAAATTTATAGTTTTGTGTTTTATAAAAGATAAGACTATAAATATAATTGAACAAATAACTAAAATTAGGTAATCATACATACTAATTTTAGTCATACTGAGATTAGCCAACCAAATAGCCCTATTATTTACAACTATAGCCATAGCTATTACGTAGATTAGAACAAAATATATCTTTTCTTCCCATTTTTTTTCTTTCATATTTGCTTATACCATTTTAATAATAAAATTATCTTGATTCATCCAACATCAAAAAGTAAAAAATGCACCTTAATGTATATTTTTTATTTTACTATTTACATTAAAACTTATTTATTTCTAAATTCATAAATTGAAGGATTAAAGAAAAATCCAGCAAAAGTTCCTTTAAGAGAAACTTTTAAACGTAAAAGCTTTTTGTCTTTTGAAAATTTCAATATTTTAAATGGCTCAAATATAAGGCTGGTTACTAACCATTTAAAATACTCTTTTTTATTATATCTATGCTTCATAGTATAAATAGTATTTCTCCTGGCGTAATAATATCTTTTTATCCTATTAACATCTTGTTCTGCAATGATATCAGTTGCAATATTTTGTTTGATTTTATGTTCAACCAGTGAATCAATTACCATATAACCTTTTTTTTCGGAATTCGTTATTCGTTTCGTATATTCAACATCATCACCCCATATAAAAAAGTCCTTTATTGGTAAACCTTGCTCTAAAATGACTTTTCGTGAAAATAAAATAGCTACAAATGAAGCATAATTAACTCTTATTAATCCTTTATCGGCTAATTCATTCCACTTTAAATTTGGTTCAGGAATATTCATTACGGCAGGAGATCCATCTTGCCATTTTACATTACTACTTAAAAAGCCAAAATTTTGAATTATAGAAGTTTTTGATATCAATTTTTCTAGCGCATTAACTGTTGGTATAGTATCATCATCCATAATCCAAACAAAATCTGATTTACTTTTTTCAATAAAACACTTTAAACCGGTATAAAATCCACCTGCACCACCAATATTTTGAGTCAAATGAACTGGAACGATTTTAGTATTTTCTTTAGCTTTTTTATTTAAAAATAGTAAAGTGTTGTCGCTGCTATTATTATCTATAACAAAAATATTTTCCACAGGATATGTTTGCATTAAAATTGCCTTTACGCACTTTTTTAATAGCTCCAATCTATTATAGGTAACTATTACAACATCAATCTTTTTATGCATCTTTACACCTTTCTTTACAGCTTAAAAATGATATAGATAATCTGCTAATTCTTGTTCGATATACTTTATTTCAGTAGCATCACAATTGAACTTTTTCCATGTTTGCGTATTTTTTATAGATTCTTTAGGATTAAAATATTTTCTCACTTCATTATGATCCTCAGAATTTAAAGACAATGATTTCTCAACTTGCTTTACAGTATCTTCATAATGAAAGATCAAATCCTCAAATTGCACAAAATAAACATGTTTATTTTGCTTAACTTCATTCTCTCTTTGATACCGAGTATACTTAAACCATTTACAAAAAGTTTCAACATCCGTAGGTATCATACCGTCTTTCCAAACATATTTTTCAAGACAATAAATATCTCTTGGATCTCTATCTACAATAATTACATCAATATCATTAAAATATCGTAGATATCTAGATAGATTTGTTGATGGTACGATCTGGTCAATTACAACATTAGAATAGCCTTTAGATGCAGACCCAAACAACTCGTCTATATATTTTCTAGTTAGAGATAAAAATTTATTTTCTGTAGGATGAGAACAATACGTGATTTCATTTGATAGTAAATTTAAAAATCGCTCTGGCTGTTTTCTCCAAATAGTTGCATGAAGAAGCTTGGTAGGTAAATGCGTTAAATAATAAAATGTAACCCCTCTATCAAGATAGTCATACATCCACGAGCCTTTATATGAAAAATCGACTAAATCAGAGATATATTGATATGACATTTTTTTCCACTTACCATGAAAATATTTTTCATATTTATGCGAAAAAATATTACCTGAATAGAAATCTACTAGTTTCTTATATCGCTTAATAGCCCGTCCCGAATTGTGCCTATTAAAATTTTGAACTAAGTTGTATTCTAAATCTGAAATACCATCTGGATCTTGAACAAATCTAAATTCTTCATCAGTAAAAGAATAGATATTGTTGTACTCTGATAAAAGATCCGTTATTGCACTTGACCCACTACCATAATAACTGGCACAACTAATTATTCTCATTTAGCTTGATCTCCATGTTTATTTATGTCTTTAAGAATATAATCTAATTTTTCTTCAATAGCTTTAGGTGAAAAATCTTTTACTCTTTCTCCTTCAATACATTGATAATGTTCATACAGTTTTTTGTCAGAGAACAACTCAAATAATTTCTCACTCATGTCTTTTGGATCTTGAACTTTGCACAAAAGGCCATATTGATTATCACCTAAAATTTCTCTTGGACCAGTTTTCGAATCCGTAACTACTTCTGGAATTCGATAGTTCATCGCCTCTATCATTATGGTAGGTAGACCTTCTCCGGCAACACTAGCATGAACTAATATATATGCTGCAGAATAATAGTTTTGTACATCTAATTTTGTGCCTAAAAAATGAATCCTTTTTCTAATATCAGGACTCAAATTATCAGCTATTTTTTCAGACTTTTCTTTATCTGGTCCATCACCAATAAAGACTAAATTAGTATCTAACTTATAATTAGTAATCAAATCATTAAATGCTTTGATTACGGTTGGTTGATCTTTATGTGGATATTTAAATCGGGAAACCATCAGTATAAATTTTCCATATTTTCTTTTTAACTTTTCAACCTTACCATTATCCACTGGACGACTTTTAACAAAAGATGGATTATATAATTTATAAATATTTAAGTGTAAATTCTGATTATAAGAAAGTACTTCTTCTTGAGCATCATCAACTAAAACCACAATATTCTTTATCTTATTATAAAGATTAATAAATCCATCTGACATTAATAGATAGCTATATATAGCTCCATGTGACCAAGAAACTGTGTTTTTAGCTTTTATAAAATGATCTGCAACAAACGTTAGATCATTAAAATGACTAGAAAAAGAAACTGCAAAATCAAAATTTTCACGACATTCTTTATATCGTAATTTGCAATACGCTTTATAAACTATATCTATGCATGAAAAAATAATATACGCAAAAATATAAATTAGTTTATACATAAAATTCCATTTTACCAATTTAGTATATCTTTCTGGTGTAAACCAAATAGAGAATGGAATGTGAACTATTTTTACACCTTCAGGGACTTCTTTTTCTAACGCGTTAAAATTGGGTCTTAAATTGAAGATGGTTACTTGATAGTCTAAATCTAATAATAATTTACAGTAGTCTAAACATACTCGTTCTACTCCTCCAACTTGTAAGCCGTCCAATACTAAAGCAATCTTCATTATAAAATCCCTCTATTTTACAATTTTGCTATACAAGTTCCAACTACTTTTATAAAAGTTGAACCCCATACATAAACTTAAATATGCAACCTTATCCCTTTTAGGTACATTCTTATCAAAAAAAAGTTCTTTATGATTCTTTTGAATAAATTTAATTAATTCATTTCTTATCTCTTTAATCTTAACTGTACCTTTACTTGTAAATGTTTGATTTAAAGTACTGAATCTAGCATAAATACGTCTACGCAATACTGCTTTTTTAAGATCTGGATATTTTTGAACTACATCATCTGCCATTTTATCGGTCATTTCCAATAAGTCTAACTTTTGGGTAGTAAATTTTTGGGTAGTAATAGAATTACTTCTGATATTATAAAAATATTTAGGTTTAAAACCACACTCAACCTTATTCGCTTTTTCAAATAATTGATAAGTAGTCCCAATATCCTCAAACACTTTTCCTTCAGGAAATTCAAAATCGTTATATAACTCTTTTGAGCCTAATTTAGCATAAGCACACGTATCAACCAAATCGTGATAACACATCATTTTGATACATTCTTTACCAGGCAAAGTATATTCTTTATTGTTTCCAGTATTTATTTCTTTTCCGCTATCTTCATAAACATTCATCAAAGAACAAATTGACATAGACGCAGTAAAATTGCTCTTTTCTAACAAACTATACAAATATGAAACATAATCATTTGAAACATAATCATCAGAATCTATAAAAGTTATATATTCGCCTGTAACATGTTTTAATCCCAGATTTCTGGCTGCCGACAAACCATGATTTGTTTCCGAGAAGATTTTGATTCTACTATCTTTTTTAGCATATTCTTCTGCGATTACAAGAGAATCATCGGTAGAGCCATCGTTGATCAAAATAATTTCAAGATTAGTATAAATTTGTTTTTCTACTGAATCTAAGCATCTTTTCAAGTATTTTTCTACATTGTATATCGGAATAATAATGGAAATTACTGGTTCTGTACTATTTTTTTTCATAGTTTATTTAAAATGCGTCTTCGTCTTAATCCCTATTTTTCTTTTAACAAGAGAAATAGCTTTCTTAACATTATTCTTACCGCCTAATTGCCCCCACTTAAGTTCAGTGTACTTAAAGGCATTAGTTTCAAGCCAAACATCCATCAAGAGTTCTGAAATATAACCATAGACTCTCTGCTCTTGAACTGAATACCCTGTTAGATCAACTTGCTGTTCTAATTTACCTAGTACTCCAAACATGAAACTGCAATACGACTCAAAAACATCCCGCTTCATAATAAACATATTAAACATATGAGCTTTTCGTCTTTTCATTACTTGATCATATTTAACTAAGTATTGGGGATAGTCAGCTTTAATTACGTCACGCGTTTTATCTAGTGGCTCTTGATAATGAGCGTGTATATAATGTGAATAGTTACTTTCAATGTAATAATTCCGTTTCTTAGGAAGAATTACATCATACTTTGATAGTAATTTTTCAACTTTATCAATGCTAATGACATTATTTAACTTATACGGTTTAGAATCAAAAAAGAGACGACGATAATGAACTAATCCAATCGCACCAACATCTTTTAAATTTTTCCAAGCCCAATAAACAGCAGTAAGTTCATTGTAATTTGGATTTTTAGATGAGATGTTTTCACCCTCGTCATCTCTTTGATATTCTATTCCGGGCTTATAATTTTTAATTGCTCCAACTAGTACTGGTAAATACCCCTCAGATTTAGGCATTGGAAATCTTTTATGCGCAGCAATCATTATTACAGTTTTTATCTTAATCACTTAACCTTCCAAATAGGAAATTCTTAAAAAGCTCCGTCTTTCTTTAAAATACTTATGCAACATGCAAAGAAAATCTTGGTGTCATACCAAAAAGAAGCATGTTCAATATAGCGCAATTCAATATCACAACGTTCTGGATAACCAATATTAGCGCGGCCACTTGCTTGCCACAAACCTAATGCGCCTGGTTTCACTGATAAGAACTCATTAATTCTATTACCATATTCAACCATTTCTTTTTTTATAATAGGACGTGGTCCTACTAAGGTCATTTCCCCCAATATGATATTTAAAAATTGAGGTATCTCATCTAACGACGTTTTTCTAATAAAAGCTCCAATTTTAGTAATTCTAGGATCTTCACCTTCAGGCAATTTAAAGCCATTATCTACATATTTTTTATATAATTTAGGATTACTTTGCAAAATTTTATCTGCTTGATAAACCATTGACCTAAACTTAAACATCCCAAAAGGTTGGCCATCTTTTCCAATTCTTACTTGCTTATAAAAAGGATTATGCCCATCTTGAAAAAATATTATAATTGATAAAATTAGAATAAGTGGAGACAATACTATTAGCGCAATAGAACTAATAACTACATCTGTAATTCTTTTAAAAAAAGAATATACACAATGAGTATTAATATTCTCATTTAATTCTTTATCAATCATTCTACTACTCCATCATAAGTTTTTCCCATATATCGGTTGTATTATTTTACTCCTAAAACAACCAAAACTTCTTCTTTTTCTTTAATGGCCGCCAATCAAGTTGTACATTGTCACCATTAACAATTGCCTGCGCATTATCACGAAATTCTTGAGCCTTGACACTCCCAAATTCATTGCTCAATTTTTGTAATGCTTCACTATATTCATATTGACGCTTTGGCAAATCATGTGCATCCGATGCAAAGCAAGCACATTGTCCTGCTTCAATAAATCTTCTGCTCATTTCCTCTATTTCTTTACCAAAACTGCCAACATATGAACTGGCGGTAATTTGTACTAAGCATCCCTGCTCAATCAAGCCCTGCAAGATAGTTGGCTCCTTTAATATCCGACTATTTCGTTCTGGATGAACAATAATTGGCGTAATCCCTCGACGCATAATACTAAAGATCATCTCCTTAGCATAAGCCGGAACATCATCACTCGGAAATTCCAACAACATATATTGTCCATCTTCATCTAAAAAGAGAATGTCATCTTCATCTAATGCCTTAGGTAAATCACCCGAAATCCGTACTTCTTGTCCTGGAAAAATGGTTAATGGAATATTGGCATCATCAAGCATTTCTTGGAAATTCTCAGTGAGATAAATAACATCGTCTTTATGGTTAAGGTAGCGACCATTCAAAGTATGCGGTGTGACTACAGCATGAGTTATTCCATCTGCTACAGCATCTTGCGCCAATTTTATCGATGTTTGCCAGTCTTTTGAACCATCATCAATTCCCGGCAAAATATGACAGTGAATATCAACTAAAGTCATTACTTCTTAAACCTCGAAAGTAAACTTTTCTTATTACTTGTCTCACCGTAGCCATAACCATAGCCATAGCCATAACCATAGCCATAACCATAGCCATAACCAGCATTTTCAGAAGATATATCATTCATTACATATCCTAAAATACGTACTTTAGCAAACTTGAGCATATCAACAGCACGTTTAATAGCTGGCTTTTGGGTTTTAGCTTGACGAACTACAAGTACAACCCCATCAAGATGACTAGCTAACTCTTGTGTATCAGAAACTTCAAGAACAGGAGCCAAGTCGATGATTACCAAGTCGTAATGTGTTTTAACTAAATCAATGAAAGTTCTCATGCGATGTGAGCCAATTAATTCAGCTGGGTTTGGCGGAATTGGTCCAGAAGTAAGAATGGAAAGATTTTCAATTCCACTTTCTTCAATAATATCTTCCAAGTTGATTTCCTTAGATTCAGAAGTTAGCACAGTAGTAAGCCCACGATTGTTGCGAACATTGAAAGTACTATGCAAAGTTGGTCGACGAAGATCGCCATCAATCAGCAAAGTCTTAACACCAGATTGCGCATAGGTAATCGCAACATTTGCAGTAACAGTTGACTTACCTTCACTAACATTGGCAGAAGTAAATGCGAGTGTCTTAATATCATGGTCAACAGCCATAAAATTAATGTTAGTTCTGACAGTTCTAAATTGCTCCGAAACAGGGCTTTGAGGATCAGCCACAGTGATCAATTTAGCACCTTTTTTCATGGTTTCAGTAGTACCACGCTTTTTTCTAAATAATGCCATGTGCTTCTCCTCTCCTAAACCCTACGTCTCTTGCGGGCAGGCTTTTCCTTATCTTTATTTTTAGCAATTTTGAATGATGAAGCTACGTGGAAGTGAACAATTTGCCCTAAATTGATTAAGCCAATCTCTTTTTCCAAAAATTCATCGTCCCGAACAGTAGTATCTGCCATTTCCCGAATCAAAATTACAGCAAATGATAATACTAAACCAAGAATAAATCCTGCTAAAGTAAATAATTTAACGTTAGGCGATGATTGTACACCAGTTGTAGCAGGAGCTACAATCGTCACATTGTTAACATTCATAATGCTTGGAATTCTATCTCTAAATACTCTAGCAACTGCGTTAGCTTCAACCATTGCCTTGTCAGGCGTATTAGTTGTTGCACTAATTGAGAATACCTGTGATTGTTGCTGGGTTGAAACAGAAACCTGCTTAGCCAATTGGCCTGGAGATACAATATATGATCTACCACTTCTTTCAACAATAGCAGGCTGAGCAGCTCTCACTAATCTTCTACGGCCGTCATTAGTGTAGCGATATTTGGCTGGCTGCGCTTTTTTAACTACTACAACTGGATTAGCTAATCGATCAGAAGCTTCCTTCAAAATGACATGGCTAGTTACAATATCCTTATATGTGGTAACTAATTGCATATTAGCTTGCTGCGTTGTATAAGCCGCATTAGGGTCATTCTTGTTTGCCTTTTGGTTAACTAATAATTGAGCAGACGAAGTGTACTTAGCTGGCATAATAAAATTTGAAACAGCAAACCCTACAGCTGCTAACCCAACACTCCAAATAATCAATGCCCAAATATGTTTGCGGCAGATTCTCAAAAGTTGTATTAAATCGATCGTATTCGTATTATTTTCTTGTTTTTCCATTAATACTCTTCCTAATTCATATTGTAGCCAGAATCGTCTTTGATCACAGTAGTCTTGGGCACTTCAAGGGCTTGTCTTAACTTATCAGATACACGTTGACGCTCTCGCCTACTAATTACTTCAATTTCCATATTGCCAAACTTAACGTTGTTGGTCATCTTACTTACACCCTGTGCATGATCAGGACTAACTTGATTAGTAGCTCTACGATAATCCATTCCAATCTTGTACATTTGATTCATAGTCAAGTCAGTTTGCATTTCGTTAGAAATCGAAGTTAAGAACTTCGAATTAAGAAGGGTGGCTGGTGAAACAGACTTCTTAAGAAGAGCCATTACTACACGCCGATCACGATCTTGACGGCCATAATCTTGCCGAGGATCTCCATGACGAAGTTGAGCAAATGCTAAAGCACCTCGTCCATCTAAGTGATAGGTCCTGCCTGCAACGAAGTGATGCCCCATGTTATCAAAGGTTAATGGCGAAGTTACATCAATTCCTCCAACTTGATTAATTGCCTTCTCAAGACCACCCATGTTGATCATAATGTAGCCATCAATTGGAACACTATAATACTTATCAAGCGTCTTAATAGTCTCACTGACGCCGCCAAGAGTGTACGCCGAATTGATCTTAGTTACACCATATGATTTAAAATCTGGGAAAATTACAGCTGAATCACGTGGAACCGACACAATGGTCGTGGTATTATCCTTAGGATTAATTGCCAACATCATCATTGTGTCAGTTCTCCCTTTCCAGCGACGGCCCATTGCGCCTGTATCTACCCCTAATAATAAAATGTTAATTGGCTTTTTTTCGTTCAATAAATTATCTAAATTACGACCACGGTTACTCTTTGTTTGCTTAGCAACCGGGGTATACATGTTGTCGGTAGTATCGCGGAGATTTTTATAAATCATGCCGCAAACAAAAATTCCAGCAACGACTATAACTGCAATCACAATCCAAAAGATCCGCCAAAATTTATTTCGGTGATGATGTTTATGATGGTGACGTCGATGGTGCTGGACTTTATTTTGATTATTTTCTTCTACCATACGATCCCCCCAAAAAAATTAATTTACTCAGTCCGATCTATTATATAACAATATAGCTTAGTTTTACAGAAGTAAGCCGATGAAAAAGCCCTTTCAGATCTTAAATACTCCTTACTTTTTTACATTTTATCGTAAAAAATGCTTTTTAAATTGTAGATGTAATACAATTAATAATACATACTAAGTGAAAGCAGGTGGATTATGATTAATAACCAAATACCCAAAACTAAAGCATTTATTGCTGGAGTCAACTTAAAAGATCCTAACTTTGACTATTATATGGCAGAACTAGTAAACTTAACTGAAGCAAACAACATGGAAGTTGTCGGCCAGGCTCGCCAAAATGCTGAAAATATTGTTGTCGGCACTTACTTCGGACTCGGAAAAATTAACGAAATTAAAGCAATGGCTCACGGCTTAAAAGCCAAAGTTTTAGTTCTTAATGATGAGTTAACACCTGTACAAATTCGCAATTTAGAAAAATTAACAAAATTGCGCATCATTGATCGAACAGAATTAATTCTAGAAATTTTTTCTAATCGAGCACGTACTAAGAAAGCTAAATTGCAAGTTGAGTTAGCACGATTGCAATATGAATTACCTCGTCTGCACCCTTCCGAAAACACCTTAGACCAGCAGCGAGGCAATGGTGGTTCTACCGGTGGAGGATTTGCTAATCGTGGAGCTGGTGAATCCAAACTAGAATTGAACCGGCGAACCATCGGCAAACAAATCTCTGCCATTAAGAAAGAACTGAAAGCTGTCGCCAGCCAAGAAGAAATCAAAGCTAGTCGCCGTAATCAAAGCCGCCTACCCAAAGTTGCTTTAGTTGGCTATACCAATGCAGGTAAATCCACCACGATGAATGGGTTATTGCAAGTATTTAACAAGCAAAGTGACGAAAAGCAAGTTTTTGTCAAAAATATGCTCTTTGCCACACTTGATACAAGTGTACGTCGAATTGAGATGAAAAATAATTTCAGCTTTATTCTTTCTGATACCGTCGGTTTTATTTCTAAATTACCTCACAATCTGGTTGAATCCTTTAAAGCAACCTTACAAGAAGCTAAAGATGCTGATCTTCTTATTAACGTAGTAGACGCAGCCGATCCAAATATGATTCAAATGATTCGAACTACTCAAAATGTTCTAAAGGAAATAGGTGTTAAAGACATTCCAATGATCACAGCTTATAATAAAGCTGACAAAACTGAGCGCCAATACCCAGAAATTGAAGGGAATGATATCCTGTATTCTGCTACCGATTCCCAATCAATCAAAGTCTTAGCAGATTTAATTACTAAACGCGTATTTGCCAGTTACAAATCCTTTAACTTGAAATTACCACTTGATGCGGGAGATTTATTAGCTTATTTATATGAGCATGCCCACATAACCAAAAAAGATTACCACGATGACTGTATTTACCTAACTGCTAATATTGCACCTGCTGATCAGGCAAAGTTTAAAAACTATATTAGATAAGGACTATCATGAAATTAAACCAAAAATTATTCTTGCTAACTGCTATTAGTGTGCTTACTTTCATAATGCGATTAAGTACCCAACCTGTTTGTGCCGCAAAGTATTCTAAAAGCGAAGCTACACAGGTGCGATCTTTTCAAAAACAGTACCACAAACTAAGCCTGATCGTTTATAGCAAAGACAACCTGTATCAGACTCCACCTAATTTCAGTAGACCATTTCATCCTGGATTGCTAGAGGTACATTATATTTCAACTAGTATGGCCTTCATTAACTATTACCGCCAACTTTGTGGCTTACCTACTGAAAATAATTTTGCAAAAGATAATTTCGATGCTCAGCTTGGCGCAGCGAGCCTAGCAGCAGTCAACGCAGCTATTAACTTAAAGGCACATGGACTATTAGGATACAGGCGCCCAATCTATATTTCAAAAACTGATTGGTATACTGCCGAAAGTGCGACTTTAGGAAATATCAACTTTTTAGATACAAATTTTTCGGCTACTGCTGGTCAGATTGTGACTGATTTATTGCAAGATACTAATAATTTGGCAGGTCCAACCAATACGGGACACCGAGCTTTGCTTTTATCAGCTAAAGCCACACATATGGGGATTGGAGCAGCATATGGTAAAGATAACAATATCTTATACTCTGTGGAAAACGGCGTTTTTGCTGATGATATTTTGCGCCAACCAGCAAAGAAAATCGTTACTTTTCCAAGTAAAACGGTCTTTCCTTATGAATTACTTACAAATAAAACCCGTTGGTCTGCATATTTTGCCTACTCCCAATTTACGACTGTGCCAAAAATTTATATCACTGATTTAACTACAAATAAAAGGTACCGCGCTCAAGATGTGCAAAATTCCTTAACTTGCTTTTACAGTGATGGGTATGCAACTAGCTTATCCTTCACTCCAGGTAAGACTAAACTCATCAATACTCACAAATATCAAGTAAAAATTGGTAATTGGTATTCTTATTCTTTTAGATTATTCCGCGAAAAGAGTGTTTTGACCAAGAAACAGATAAGTAAATAATGCTACAGTGTTAACCTTTTAAGGCATATTTAAGTTGCTAATAAGAATAAAATTGGCTAGCAAAAAAATCTGAGAAAAATATTTTTCTCAGATTTTTACATCCGCTATTCCAGAATCACTAGATCACTCTCTTAGCTACTGTTGGATAATAATATGAGCTTAACTGTTGTAAAATTACTCCTTGATCTGGTGTTGCTGCATTGACATACTGATTATTGCCAATATATACAGCTACATGGTATGGAGCCGTAGTTGACCCCCAAAATAGCAAATCTCCTGGTTGTAAGCTGCTCATTGACACACTCTGTCCCATCTTGACTTGATCATAAGTAGTTCGCGGCAAAGTTACACCAGCTTTTTGATAAACATATTGCACTAAACCCGAACAATCAAAACTGTTTGGCCCTTCAGCACCCCAAACATAAGACTTGCCTACTTCTTTTTTAGCGGCATTAGCAATTGTTTTGGCTTTTTGGGCAGTATTTTTCTTAGCTGCCTTATTCAAAGTCTGAGCAACAATTTGCTTCGCTTTAATAATTTTCTCTTTTTTAGCAGCGGTAGCTGTTTTTTTCTTTTGACTAGACGTAAGCTTTACTGCTTTAAGCTTAGCCTTACTTGTTAAAGTTGCAAGCTTCGACTTTTTACTCTTAGTATCTACATTTGCAGTTTTACCAGCATTTTCAGTTCCAACATCAATAGTATAGCGAGCTTGAATCCATTCATTATCGCCTACCATGTACCAGAGCTTGCCACTCTTATCAAGGGCAGTTTTCACAACATTCCATTCTGTACCGGCTTTAGCACGAAAACCCATGAACCGCCCTTTTTCGTAGCTAGTCCAAATTTTAATACCTTTGCCTGGCAAATAGTTAATTTTTACACGTTTAATAGCCGTTTTAGAGGTGGAAGCAGCAACAAGCTTGGCATTAGAAATAGTACTCATCCCAGTAACAGTGATGGCCGCCGCTGCTCCTAGTTTAAAAAATTTATAGTTCATATGTCTTTCCCCTTTTGGTAGCGAAAACAGCGACTAACAACGTTAGCGCCTCCTATACAGAATCTATTCTAGCGGAAAAATCATTACAGTTGTATTACAAATCTTGAATTTTTCAAATATAATTCATACTGTTTAGCAAAATGCTCTTTGATAGCTTAATTCTAAACGGCAAAAAAATAACCAAGAACTTTCTTCTCAGTTATTTTTCTTAGATATTTCTGTTAATTGTTAATTAATTAAGCACACGTTTAGCAACTGATGGGTAGAAGTATGAACTTAAAGTTTGAACTACTACACCTTGTTTAGGAGTAGCTGCATGAATGTATTTGTTATTGCCAAGGTAAATACCTACGTGATATGGAGCAGTTGCAGAACCCCAGAACAATAAGTCACCTGGTTGAAGATTATCCATTGACACTGAAGTTCCTGATTTAACTTGTGCATAAGTAGTTCGAGGTAAGTTAACACCGGCAGCTTGTGAGAAAACATATTGAACTAAGCCTGAGCAGTCAAAGCTGTCTGGACCTTCAGCACCCCAAACATAATTTTTACCTGCTTCAGCCTTGGCTAAAGCAATAATCCCTGCGGCATCGCCAGTTGCTTGCACTGACTTCTTGTTAGTCTTAGCCTTCTTGACCTTAGCAGCCTTAGGAGAGTTAGCCTTAACCGTGTACTTAGCCATAATCCATTGGCCTTCACCAATTTCATACCAAGTTTGGCCCTTCTTATCAACGGCAGTTTGGATAACGTTCCAAGTAGTACCGTGTTGAGCACGATTACCAGTGAAGTGACCACCATTGTAGTTGTCCCAGATGTTAATGCCGTAGTGAGGAACGTAGTTGATCTTCACTTGCATGGTTGCAGCTTGGACATGGTTAGTCGTACCACTAGTTGCTGCATTAACTGCGGAAACACCGACAATGGTCAAAGCCGCCGCAGCGGTTGCTTTTACAAAATTACTCTTAATCTTCAAAATGTGTTCTCCCGAAAGTATGTCTTTTTTATTTGGTAGCGAAAATATTTAACTAGCTACATTCATTCTTGCTGTTATGCTTAATAAAAACTTATAAATGTTTACGTTTTCTATAATACTCCGTCAATGTTACATTTTTGTTACAATTTCGTTGCCTGCATGTAAAAAAGCCCTAAAACGGTTGTTTTAGAGCTTTTTCTTATTTGGGATTTAATTAAGAGTTTTATTCAATTGTTATTTAGTTGTTATTTAGTTGTTATTTAGTTGTTATTCAGTTTCAGACTCAATCTTATAAAACACGCTTAGCTGCTGATGGGTAGAAGTAACCACTTAAGGTTTGCTTGATAACGCCTTGGCCTGGAGTTGCGGCGTGAACGTATTGGTTGTTACCAACGTAAATACCTACGTGGTAAGGAGCACTAGCAGAACCCCAGAATAAAAGGTCACCCTTCTTAAGCTTCTTCATTGAAACACTCTTACCAACATTAACTTGTGCGTAAGTAGTTCTTGGTAAAGTAGTGTCGGCAGCGTTCTTGTAAACGTATTGAACTAAGCCTGAGCAGTCAAAGGCTGAAGGACCAGTAGCGCCGTAAACGTAACCCTTACCTACTTGCTTCTTAGCAAGCTTAACGATTGCGTCACGTTTGTCGTCTTTGGAATCATTTTCAGCGGCTTGAACAGTGTTGTTAGTAGTTGGGATGTTAATTGCGGAAACCCCAGTTAAAAAGACTAATAAAACTGCTGCGAACTTAACTAAATTACGTTTAAAACTCAAAATTATTTCTCTCCTTGATTTCTGTTCTTAATTTTCTTATTTCTGTGATAACAAATTGCTTTTGTATCAATCAACGATTTATATAATACCGGCTGAATGTTACACGAATGTTTCAAAAGAACTACCATCACGTTAAGAAAGAATACAAGGAGTGAAATATTTAGTAATCATTTGCCTTGAAGCCTTGCTACAATCGCATCTAGCGCCTTAGTTGTTTTTTCCCAAGAATCATTAATTAAAATATGGGCTGCTGGTTTTAAGTCACTTGGCAAGTCGTTCAATTGCGCGCCAGATAAGCGTTCGTTGACACTTTTCACATCATCCCCGCGGGCAATTAAACGTTCACGTAATTCATCCCTGGTCGAAGTTGTAATGTAAAGAAAGTACACTTCTGAACCTAATTGTTCCAAATATGACTTCACGCCGTTAATCTCAACAATTAAGGAAACGAGGTCACTTTCTTGCCAGGCCTTGTCTAAAGCTTCTTTACTAGAGCCATACTGGTGAGGGCCGTATTTTACATGTTCGAAAAAGTGC
Source organism: Lactobacillus xujianguonis (assembly GCF_004009905.1). Lineage (GTDB taxonomy): Bacteria > Bacillota > Bacilli > Lactobacillales > Lactobacillaceae > Lactobacillus > Lactobacillus xujianguonis. The sequence continues at coordinate 52,001 of NZ_ML136879.1, read as the reverse complement.
AAGTTAGCAAAGCTCTCATCTGTTTCAAAATAGTAACTTTTTCCATCAACTTCGCCTGCTCGCATCGGCCGCGTGGTGTGCGTAATGACCCGCGGAATGCCGTATTTTTTTTGTAAATAATTAGAAATTGTCGTCTTGCCCGCCCCACTTGGACCAGCAATTAAAATAATTTTCTTCATTATGGAGGTTACTTCCCTTGTAAAAATACAATTTTTATAATAGTATTCTACTATTGTAAAAGAACGAATTAAAAATGGGAAGGAAGACCGAGTCAATGAAAAAATCAAGTGTTAAATTGGGCGCCATTCTTACAGGTAAATCCGAAGAAGAATTGAAAAAGCCATTCCAAGGCAAAGTTGAAAAGATTTACGAAAATTCCGCTCTCTTAGCGATTACTTCTTATGATCCCGTTGACGAAACCGCCATTAGCGATTTAAACAATAAGATCGTTGTTAACTTCAAGAACTTAAAGCCAGGTAAGGCTGCTAAGAACAGTAAGACTGCTGCTACTAATGAAGTTAAGGTTGAACGCATGAAGGATACAGAAAAGAAAACCGAGACTAAGAAAAAGAGTAGTAAAAAATAATACGTTAAATTTTAGTAGGGACTTGCATCCCTGCTATTTTTTTGCCTAAAATTGAGAAACGAGATTTTTAGGGAGTTATTTATGAAAGAAAAAACACGCACCATTTTATTTTGGTTTATTCTCATTCAGCCCTTCTTAGACCTGTACTGGTTCTATAACGGCAAGTTAGCGGAAGTCTTGCCTTTCACCTTGCCAACCATTATCCGGATCTTAGCCATGCTGGTGATCTTCGGCTTGTATTTCAGTCAGAAACAAAACTGGCAAAAGCTCGGCCGGGACAAGTGGCTGATTGCCTATATTGCCTTATTAGTCATCTATTCGCTCTTGCACTTGTGGCATGTTAAAGACTTCAACCGCGTTAATCCCAATGACTACAACTATTCCACAGTTAGCGAATTGTTCTACTTAGTGCGGATGGTCTTGCCCCTGCTGGTGATTTACTTTGTCAAAGAATTGGAATTTAACCAAAAGCAATTACGGCAAGTGATCATGACCATCTCTGGGCTGTTCTCCGGCACGATCGTGGTTACCAACTTGTTCGTCATTTCTTTACGTTCCTACGAGACGGGCTTTATTTCCGCCAACATCTTTGAATGGTTTTTCAACCCTAACATCGGCTATTCTCACATGGCCTCAAAGGGCTTTTTCAACTTCTCTAACATGGTTTCGGCAGTTCTGTTCATGTTGCTACCGCTCATGCTCTACTACTTGTTCAGCCACTATAATTGGCAGATCGTGACCTTAACCAGCGTGCAGGCCCTAGCCATGATTGAGTTAGGAACCAAAGTGGCAGCGATCGGTTTACTCGGCGGCATTATTATTGGGATTTTACTTTACTTAGTGCACCGCTTCTTATTCCAAAACATCAAGAAGAACTTGAAGGCCCTATTAACGGCCCTGATCATTGAAATTGCGGCTTGCGGAATCTTACCCTTTGGCCCAGCCATTCAACGTTACAATTACGAAATTTACTTGGCTCAGCAGTCTGATCATGATTTAACGAAAGAAAATCAAGAGTTAAACGCGGGCCTAAAGAAATACCATGGCGCCAAACGGAAAGAATTTTTACGTAATTTTATTAAAGAAAATTACCAAGCTTATGCCTTGAACAAAAAGTTTGTCTTCAAGTCCTATCCGTACCAATATGACCCCGAATTCTGGCTCGGTGTGATGCGCGAAGATGGACAAACTCGGATGCAGAACCGCCACTTGGAACAAGAAATGTTAAACCGGGTGGTGGCCACTAACAACAACAAGTTAGATAAGTTCCTCGGCATTTCTTACACGCGGGAGACCAATATTTTTAACCTAGAGCGGGACTTTACCTCCCAGATCTACTCCTTGGGCTGGATCGGGATGGTGCTCTTCATCGGCCCTTATGTCGTCTTCATGCTGTACGGCGTTTATAAGTGGCTAACTAGTAAAAAACTACGCACCTACTTGAATTCCTCGCTCTTAGCAGCCGTAATCTTCATGTTAGCCGCAGCCTTCTTCTCCGGTAACGTGATGGACTTCTTAACGGCCAGCTTCATCTTGGCCTTTGTCGAAGGAAATTTGTTAATTCAGATGAAACAGAAAAAGAGTTGAGCCTTTGCTCAACTCTTTTTATTTAACTTGCTTAATGAAACTTTGATCAGGAACTCTAATTAAATAATATTTAGTGGCCAATCTCCCAGCGTGCATCCCCAAGCCATTTTGCCAGTTTTTCTTATATCTGGCGGTGTAGATGGCGACATAGGCGCGTTGATATTTTTGATCCATGGCTTTCAACTTTTTCTTCTGGTAAGGAATCCGAGCCGCATTGACATCACTAGGATGCTCGCCGTAAACAATGGACGCATCATTGCCCGACACCGTCGTCTTCGAGCCTGGCCGGTAGTAAGTATAAGTCTGCGAGCCCATCTTCTTTTTCGCTGAGCTCACCGTGACATAACTAGAATTACCCGTCCCCGTATTCATCACCAAGGGTTCATACTTAATATTAGCGCTAATCCGACTATTATCTTCGAGGTCTGGATTGTCCCACACGCAGAGGTTGAACATCCCCACCAGGGCCACGATAAAGATGACAATTTCGGCCAAATCAATGCCAAAATTCATCCAAGTGAACCGCTTATGCTGCTTAATGATCATCTTAATCCGGCGCCGGCGAATATTTTGCACAATAAAGACCAAGTACAAAATAATGACTACCCATAGTAAAACGCCTAGTAAGTTCCAACTCATGGCAATTCCTCCTATTAAATTAATTATAAGTGAAAAGCGCACTTTTTTGAATACTTAGATATATACTAGAAAGTGTGCAATGTAATTGTCGCATGACAGATATATTAGGTAAGATTATGGTAGCTATAGCATTTTATTCAATTACAGGACAAACGAAAAAGTTCGGCGTGAAAACTGGCCTTGAAGCTCATGAAATTACCGATGAGTTTCCACAGTACGACATGAAGGAAAAATTTATTTTGATTACGCCTTCCTACCAGGATTTCATGATGGATTCACTTGTTGACTTCCTGAATTACAAAGATAATAAGAAACTGTTAATAGGACTGAGTGGCTGTGGTAACCGAAACTTCAACGATTTGTTTGCACAAACCGCCAAGAAAATCTCGGTTACTTTGAACGTTCCGATACTATACCTCTTGGAATTTAGTGGTACGGAGAAAGACGTCCAAAATGTCCGTAAGATTGTTAAGCAACTTTCCGCTGGTGAAACGACTACTAGAAAAGTTGAGAAGCCGAAGGAATTACGCGGAAATATTAGCTTTTTGAGTGATTATAGGTAAAAATGACTGAAAAATTTGAAGCAATTAACTGGAACAAGATTCCAAATCGAGTTGATTACTCAGCTTGGTCACGTTTAAACGACTTTATTTGGGAACCTGAACGGATTCCAGTTAGTGAAGATAAACCAGATTTTAAACAATTGTCGCCTGAGATCCAAGATGCCTTCTTGAAGGCTTTAGCTTCTCTAGCTTTTATGTCAACCATCCAAGTGAAGATTGGTGACAGCGCAGTTAAAAAAGATGCGGTTACGCCACAAGAGTATTCTGTGTTCAATGCTTTGAACTATTTGGAATCAATTGCCAACAAGGGTTACTCAAACTTAATTCAAGCCTTAGCTAATCCGCTGAAGATTAACTCTTACTTTGATTGGGCTAATGACCAAGACGAATTACAAACCTTAGCCCACAAGTTAATCGACATTTATGAAAACGGCGCTGCTTGGCAAAAGAAGATTGTCCTTTCCTTCACGGAAATGGCCTTCTACCACATTGGCTTCTACGGTCCAACTTATTTGTTCGGACAGGGTAAGTTGGTAAGAAGTGCAGAGTTATTAAAATTAGCTGTCCGCAGTACTTCTTTTAACGCCATGTATCCTGGAGTTAAGTTCCGTTTGGAAACAGCTGACAAGCCGGCCGATGAGCAGAAGAACTTTGAAACTTGGACGAATGATTTTATTAAAGAAATTGCCCCAGTGATGGAAAAGCACATTGATAAACTCTACGGTAAGCTTGGTTCAACTGATGATGCTAAGCATTACTTCCACTACACGATCAATAAGAACTTCATGAACTTGGGTTATCCAACCCCGTATCCAGAAGATACTGATAGTTTGAGTGAAACTATCCAAAAAGGGTTAATCAAGAGCGCCAACTTTGAAGACTTCTTCTTCTACTCCAACGCTAACACTTTGACTAAGTTCCACGAAAATAAATAAGTGGAAAACAAAAAGTAACAGCTTTATACACATCTGTGTACAAGCTGTTACTTTTTTTGTGTTTTTTAACTATTTTTTCTTTGTTGTCCGCTTTTTTGCTGTGGATTTCTTTTTGGTAGTTTTAGTGGTGGTCTTCTTGGCAGCTGGCTTAGGCTCCGGCTTTTGGTACTCGCGCACGACTTTGAGCTTTTCCACCATGGCATCTGTTAACAAATCCACATATTTATCAGGATCGGCAACGAGTTCGCTATCTTTAGCTAATTCATCGATTCTGAACTTGGACACGTTAATGTAATCGGAGATGGTTTCAAAATACACATTGACCGGATATTCTGGTCCTTCATCAAAGAAGTTAGCCACCTTCTTATAATTGCTGTAAGGCAAGTTGATAATATTCGTCTCCAAGGCAAAAGTTACGGGACGTTGGCCAGCCACGGCGAGTTGCACTTGCACCAGTGAATTGTGCTTAATGCCAGTGACCGTTTCCTTAATCATCTTTTCGGCGTAGCCTTTAAGTTTAGTTTTTGATTTACTAATGTCGCCGTATTTAACTGTTTCTAGGTCTTGAAGATAATCTTGGTTTTCGATTTTTTCGGTTAAATCTTGTAAGTTGATTTTCAAAACAAATTTTCCTCGTAAACTAATTTTCTTTATCTCTATCTAACTGTAACTGATTCAAGCAAGAAATACAATTTTCTTTTTCCACGAAAACATGCTTTAATTGTTCTCATGGATACTAGAACACAATTACGGCAGAAGAAAAAAATGCGGCTCAAGTTCACCCTTTCTTCGCTCTTCATCATCTTATTAATAATTCTTTTGTTGCTGGTCATCAACTGGCGCCACATTGAAGATCAACTTAGTCAAAGCAATGACCAGATTGCGGAAATGACTTTGAAGCCGAAGCAGAAGCTAAATGTGCCTTTGTTTAATCAATTTCCGGATTTACCTAACGGCTGTGAAGTCACTTCGCTGGCGATGCTCCCGAACTACTACCAGATCAAGGTGACACCTAACGAACTGGCAGAAAAAATTGTTCACCAGCCTTTGACAACAGCTGATGGCAAGCGCGGCAACCCTAACTTGGGCTTTGTCGGGTCAATGAGCCAGCAAAATGGCGGCTGGTGCGTTTATAATCAACCCCTCTATCATTTAGCAAGGCAATACACGAAGCGGGCTGAGAATGCCAGTGGGCGCGATTTTATTCAAATTATGCACCTGGTCTCTGATGGCCATCCCGTGATGATTATTACGACTTTGAGTTTTACCAAGGTTAGTGATATGCAAACCTGGGATACTGATGAAGGTGAAGTTCATGTGACGCCCTCTTCACATGCTTGTGTGATTACTGGCTACAATAAGGACAAGGGCGTCATTTACGTCAATGATCCGTATGGGGCCAAGAATAAGGCGGTTTCGTGGCGCGGCTTGCAGGATAGTTATAATCAGCAAGGCAAGCAAGCGATTTATGTGAAGTAAGTGGTTGATAGTTTTAGATAAAAAGAAGCTCTAAAAGTGCTCAACTATGCACCTTTAGGGCTTTTTGCTTGTGCTATTTTTGCGTATTTTTTTAATTTCGAGATCTGTCAAAGAGTACTTCAACTTCATTTGAATTAAACTTCTTAGATTCAATCTTGATTACTGGTTCACCTTGTGCAAACTTTTTCATTTTATGTAAATTCAGCAATGATTGTGGAATTGCATGAAAACGGTCATCCCGATCAATTAAGGTTAAAGCTAAAACTTGTCGACGTGTTCTTAACGCATAGTCATAATCTAGCAGTAGAGATCTGCCTTTATTGGTTAAACGGACATTTTTGCTTATTAAATCAGGAAAAGAACTTAAAACCTGTAATTTCTGAAAAGTAGTACCGTCTTTTTTTGACTAATACTTTTCTTAAATCAATCTTTTCGTCTCTTGCATCTTCAAAAAAGTGACTACTGCCTCTTAGATAATAAATTCCACACAAATGCATAAAATTAGTATTATTAGCAATTACAGAAATTGAAGTGTTTCTAGTATAAAACGTAATTGTTTTATTAAGAAAAGTTGTATCGCAGCAGCACGATAAATATTGCTTATACTACGTCGTATTGCTGCATATTCTTTTCGTTTTAGTTTTCGATAATATATTTTGTTACTCATCATTCTCTCCAAAAAAAATGAGTTCACACGTTATATGTGAACTCATTACGGTCGGTTTAGTTTTGGTGTCTGCCACCCGTCAGGCCCTTACGTCCTGAATCAGTATCGAGTTTAGTTTTGGTCCTCGCGACCCGTCAGGCCCTTATGTCCTGAATTAAGTATCAGATTATTGATGAGCCGACCACTCATTAGGATTTATTCCTGTTGTCTATATTATAACTGATTATTTTCCTACGCACAAGTGTTTCACTGAGTGTTTTTCTTTCTTTGTCATCGAACATTCTTTCTTCGTCAAATTGGGTAAAATGACTAAGAATAAGATGCTAATGACTAAGAACGTATTTAGTATTTTTACCTGCACCAACAATTTTTATTTTATTCTCATCACGTAACTTTTTTAGATTACGCTGAATTGTCGTTTGACTATAACGCGGAATTAATTCAACTAATTCTGCACGCGACAACGGCTTCAACTGTTGCTGCAAAACCTTCAAAATTAACTTATCTGCCGCTAATTTATGCGTTTGATTATGAACTAACCCCATGCGCTCAATTAAATCACGATACGCTTTTACAATTACGCCTAGATAATAATCAACAAAGGCAGTATAAGAATTTTGATTATCATTCCATCCCTGTGAACTAGCAGCTAAGGCCTCATAATAACTCTCTTTACTATTTTCGATAATTTTTTCCAGACTAATATACTTCCCAACTTCAAAGCCAAGTTGATACATCGTCAGCAACATTAATAATCTAGACATTCTACCATTGCCATCACGAAAAGGGTGAATCGAGACAAAATCGAAGACAAAAGCCGCTGACAGTATTGACGGCGAAAATTTCTCATCTTTAACTGCTTGATTATAGCTGTTGCATAATTGATCAATTAAATCTGGTACTAAAAAAGCTTCCGGTGGATTAAACCTAATTTCTTCATGGTCATCTGCATACTTAGCAATAATTTTATTATTAATATCTTTAAACTTACCGCCCCAACTGTCACCAGAATATTTAAACAAGATATTGTGCATCCCTAAAATTGTCCTCGTTGAAATCGGCATGTACTGAGAATTCTCGTGAATCAAGCTCAAGACATCACGATAACCAGCAATTTCCTTCTCGTCACGATTATGAGGTTCAACCTTATCCGACATGATTTTATTTAACCGTGAATCAGAAGTAAAAATCCCTTCTATTCGATTGGAAGCATCAGTACTTTGAATCTTCGCAACTTCTACTAACTTTTGTAATTCTTCATGATAATCAATTGCATAACTACTAGTTTCACCACGCAATTGATAAATGGTCGTTAACTTCTTTACAATTTCACTGTTCAACGCTAAGTGATTTAAAGTTTGATAATCAAATTGCTTCACGATTTTCCCTTCTTTCTTCGTCATCGAACATTCTTTCTTAGTCATTTTACCTAATTTGACTACGAATAACCAGTAATGACTACGAATTTGATGAAGAAAAAAGAGCAAACCCATGGAAAGGTTCGCTCTTCTAACTCAAGGCCCATATTAAAAAATATCGGTGGGACGTCTTGTTCACATCAAGAGTTGCCCAACATCGGCACTTCCCGTGCTTTGACATTCAAGTCAGATGTCCTCTATCTCAAAATATACGCATCTCGCGTTGTTTTATCGACTCGTCAGCCAGTATTATAACTTATTCTTTCTGGCTTTGTAAAATTTTTTAGTTCGGTAAAACATTTCGGTAATCATCGTTGATAACAAAATCCCCAAGGCAATGGCACACGTCACTATCGCTACGCGCAAAATGGCTGCTTCCCCTTTGAAAACTTCGCCATTAACTAGGGCACGCACTGCTTGATAAGCGGGTACGCCTGGCACAAGTGGCACTAAAGCTGGAATGTTAAAGACAGTCACAGGACACTTCTTAATTCGGGCAAAAATTAGCCCTAAAATGCCGATGATAAAAGCTCCCATCAAGTTGGACAGCATTCGCCCCATCCCGGCACGAGCCGCAAACCAATAGACCATCCAACCAACAATGCCGCTAATCCCAGCTAAGTTCAAGGCGCGGTGCGGGACATTAATGGTTAAGGCGAAGCCCACCGAAGCAATGTAAGAAAAGGCAATATTGATAATTATTTCTAACCAAAATGGCATCTTCAGGCCCCCAAAAACTTAATCACAATTGCGCCCCCACCACCTAGCGCTAAGGCAGTTAAGGTGGCTTCAAACAAACGGACAACTCCAGACAACAAATCGCCCATGAACAAGTCCCGCAAGGCGTTAGTTAAAGCTAAGCCTGGAACCAAAGTCATCAAAGCTCCGACTAAGATATTATCGGTGATCATAGCTGGAAAAATGTGAGTAATCCCCACTGTCACTAATCCCATGACCATGGCCGCAACTAGCTCAGACAAAAAGCGGACATTGGTGAAACGTTTGAAGTAGACATAAGCTAAGTAGCCGACTGCTCCAACTACTGCTGCGGCGGGAAAATCGACCCAATCATAGTCATCCATGAACAAGACCATCAAGGTAGCACTTAAAGCAGCCGCCCCTAAGACTTGCAGCCACAAGGGAAAAGTTGGCGTGGCTGTTGCTACATCAATAATTTTTTGTCTTAATTCAGATAAAGAGATTTTCTTCACCGCAAATTGCCGTGATAATTCGTTAACCCGATCGACTAATTCCAAGTTAATGTTCCGGTCGCGAATTTGCTTCATCTGTGACAAATCCCCGCCATCTAAACTCATGAAGACACAAGTGGGCGTCGCAAATACCCGCGGATCTTCCACCCCGGCATTTTTCGCAATGCGCAACATGGTATCTTCGACCCGGTACATTTCACTACCGCCTTCAATCATCAGCCGGCCGGCATTTAAACAAATATCAAGTACCTCTTGGTAAAATTTGGCATCCTGTTGATTAGACATAATTTTTACCTATTAGTTAAGCATTGAGTTTTTCCAAATCAATGGTCTTATCAACCCAATCGCCACGGAAGAAGTCTCTTTCGTGGGAAACAATAATGACTCCACCTGGGAAGTTAACGATCGCTTTTCTTAAAGCATCCTTAGTATCGTTATCGAGATGGTTAGTTGGTTCATCCAGGAAGAGCAAGTTAGCTGGCTCAAATTGCATCTTAGCTAACTTAACTTTTTCCTGTTCACCCCCGGACAATTCCTTTAACGGACTCATGGCTTGTTGCGCCGTTAAGCCCATTCTCGCTAAAGCTTGTCGCAATTCCTTAGGCTTCTTGCGTTCAAACTCTTCTTGCAAATACTGCAGCGGGGTCATGTTGCCGTTAGGCCAAGTTAAATCCTGCTTGAAGTAGGCCAGTTTAGCCGTGACGGATAATTCAAAGGAGCCATAGATCGGCTTTAATTGACCCAGTAAGGTCTTCAGAAGCGTCGTCTTCCCGATTCCGTTAAAACCCGTAATGGCGACTTTTTCATCCCCACCAACAGAGAAGTTAAAAGCTGACTTCACCAAAGCCTGATCGTAACCAATGACCAAGTCCTGCGTCTGCAAGAGTAAGTTCGAGGCCGTAGCCACATAAGGAAATTCAAAGTGGACTTTACGGTTGTTCTTCGGTGGATTCAAAATATCCATCTTATCCAACTGCTTTTGCCGTGACTTAGCACTTTTAGCTCGCGTACCAGCCTTATTCTTGCGAATATAAGCTTCCGTCTTCGCGATCTTGCGTTGTTGGTTAGCATAAGCCTTCAAGTAAGTTTCGCGGTTAGCGGCTTTTTGCCGCATCGCCTGCTTTAAAGTCCCGGTATAACGGGTGATGGTCCCAAAGTCGATATCAATAATGCAATTAGTGATCCGGCCTAAAAAGTCATAGTCGTGACTAACGACGATAAAGGCGCCATCAAAGTCATTTAAGTAGTCTACTAACCAATCAATGTGGGAAACATCGAGGTAGTTAGTCGGCTCGTCCAGGACTAAGACATCAGGATTTTGCAAGAGCAACTTAGCCAAAATAATCTTGGAGCGTTGACCCCCAGAAAGCTTGGACACATCATGATCAAAGCCCAATTCAGCTAACCCCAGTCCTGAAGCTACGCGTTCAATTTCCGTATCAAGATCATAGAAATTATTTTCTTCCAGATAAGTCTGCACCTTACCGGCTTTTTCCAGTAAGACCTCATCGCCGTTTTCCGCGTATTTGGTGTAGAGCTCATTTAATTCCTTTTCTTTTTGGTATAAGTGATCAAAAGCGGTCCGCAAAAAGCCGCGAATTGTCACCCCTGGCACCAGCTTGGCGTACTGGTCGAGATAGCCGACATCGACCTTATTTTGCCACTTAACTTGTCCATCATCAGGGATAATTTCACCAGTCAAAATCTTGATCAAGGTAGACTTACCCACCCCGTTTTGACCAGTAACCCCCATGTGATCTTCTTTATTTAAGACAAAACTGGCATCTTCATACAGAGTCTTATCAATAAAGCTTTGACTTAAATCCTTAACCGTCAGTAAACTCAAATTCTTTTCACATCCTCATTACTTTTCTACTTGTTCGCGCTGTTGTTCATATTTTTGTAAAGCATCTAAAATTCTGGGCCAGTAACGCTTAGGCAAAATTAGCTGCAACTGATTATGATAAATGGGAAAATCACTAGCCTTCAATCCGGTAATTTGCGCCAAATCTTGGTCAGTTAATTGATACTTCGCAGTAATGCGCTTGATCTCGACGCTAGCATGTCCGCGGAAATATGACAGCCCAAAGAAAAAGATGGCTAAAATGCCGGCAATTAAAATACTGCTTGGCAATTGCAGCCGGAAGCTCCGCACACAGACGAAGAAGACAGCAATAAAGGAAATCAAAGCCGAAATGAGGCCGTAAATGACTGGAAAAAGTGACTGTTTTTTCATTGATTTTCCCTTTCTAAAAAATACTTACTTCCTATCTTAGCTTGAAAAAGAGCAGAAAAGAAGAAAAAAAGTGAATTTCTTCTGAAATTCACTTTTTTCACTTTCTAAAACAACATTCCAATAAAGAAGGTTACTAGTTGCGTGACCGAACCCACCAATAGGATCTTAACCCCGGTACTAAAGGTTTCGGTCTTAACTTGCTTCTTGAATAAAATCTTGTTCTGCTTGTAAACGAACGGTACAATTAAAAATGTTAACCAAACTGTTTTAGGTGCTAGGCCTAAAAATGGTAAGATTAAAATGATGGTAAAGGCTAAAACGTTCTTGACGGCAAAGTCAATGAGGCCCGCTTTTTTACCAATAAAGTGAATAATGGTCGTCCGGTGGTTGTCCTCATCTTCTTGGGCATCACACAAGTTATTAGCCAGCATCAAGTTGGAAATCCACAATTCATCGGCTAAGGCAACGAGGAAGATTCGACCCAGCGTCCCCCAGTCCCAAGTCATGACTTGGTAGGCGTTGATATAAACGCTCAGCAGGACAATCATAAAGCCCATGGTGAAGCCAGAAGCTAGTTCACCTAGGGGTAAACTAGAAATCGGATGCGGACCAAATGAATATAAATAGCCAATGACAAAACAGAAAATTCCCATCCAAAGAACTGGCAAGCCGGCTTTCGTTACCAGCCACAAGCCTAATAAAGCTGAAACAACGGTGAAGCTAATGATCAAGGTTAAAACCAGCTTAGGTGAGATATGCTCGCGGCCGATGATGTTGGTCTGCTGTTGATAACTAGCACTATCAGCGTGATAATAATCGCTATAATTATCAAACATATCTACTACCATGTTGAACAAGAACATGGCGATAAAGAAGACAATGGCCAGGCCTAAATTAAGCTGGTGGAAATAATACTGACTAAAGCACATCCCTAGTAAGAAGGGAATGACGCTGGCCGTCTTAGCCTTAATTTCAATTAATTCTAAAAAGACACTCAAGGACATTTACTTAACTTCCTTTCAAAGTTACAAAAAATTTATAGAAAGACTTATTTAATAATGAAAACATTTCAACCGTGGCATCAATATCCTTTAATTAGCAAACAACTAAAAAAAGTCAATCAATGTATTATGGACACGATTCAAACTTCCTATGCCGACTTACAAAATGCGCTGCTAGCAATGGCTGATAATGGCGGCAAGTACCTGCGGCCAAGTATGTTAATTTTGGCTGGTAAAGCAAGTATGCCCGAAAAGGAAACTTCAACTACCATTATCCAATTAGCTAGTTCGATTGAAGTTTTGCACATGGCCACCTTAATCCATGACGACATTATCGATGACTCTGACAGGCGCCGCGGCAAGATCAGTATTCAAGCCCGCTTTGGCAAAGATATCGCGGTCTACGCCGGTGATTTACTCTTCACCCACTTCTTTGACCTGATGCTTAAAGCCACTGACAATCATCAATACCTAGTTAAAAACGCTCAAACCATGCATGCCGTCCTGAATGGTGAACTAGGGCAGATGGATGAACGCTTTAACATGAAGCAAACTTTCAATGATTATTTAGCCGATGTAAAAGGTAAAACGGCAGCTTTATTCAAGCTGGCTGCCGAAGAAGGAGCCTTTTTCAGTGGCGCAAGTGCCGACCGCATCAGCGCTTTGGCCAGTTTTGGCGAAAATATCGGTATCGCCTTTCAGATTATTGATGACATCCTTGATTATACCGGTGGGACCAAATTAAATAAACCCGTCTTAGAAGATTTAGTGACTGGGGTTTACTCTTTACCACTCTTAGTGGCTTTGCAAGATGAGGCAGCTAATGAAAAATTAGTGCCCTTACTTGCTAAAAAGCGGGAAATGACCAAGGATGACATTAAAGCTGTGCAAACGATTATTCTGAACAGCTCCGCCATCGACAAGAGTCGACAATTAGCTAAAAAATATACGGACCAAGCGATCGCAGCCTTAATGACGCTGCCGGAAAGCTCAGCCCGTACAATCTTAATTAAAATGACCGATCAATTACTTACTCGGCGCATCTAATGGCTTCAAGCCAATATGAATCGCACCTACTCCTAGAGTTAACGGCGTCACCTTTACTTGGGTGAAGCCAGAAGACTCCAGGAGCTTTTTTAATTGCTCAGCGGTTAGAAAGGCCTGACTGGTCTTGGACAGATATTGGTAGTCGCCGACATGGGCCTTAGTTAACTTGGCAAAATATGGGAACAGCTTGAAGTAACCACGCCAAGCTTTTTTAATTAGTGGCTGTGTAGGTTGTGACATTTCCAAAATTGCCATTTGCCCACCTGGTTTTAACAGCCGATAAGCCGCCTGCAGAGTTTTACCAGCATCAGGCACATTGCGCAAGCCAAAGCAAATGGTAATGCAGTCAAAGGTATTGGGTGCAAACGGCGGCTTCATCGCATCCCCTTGCACTAATCTGATCTTTGGTTGCAAGTTCTTTTGCTTAATTTTCTTTTGCGCCAGCTTAAGCATGTCGGCATTGAAGTCGAGCCCGACGGCCAGCTTAACCCGCTTAGCTAAGGCAATAGTCGAATCGGCCGTCCCGCAGCACAAGTCCAGGCAAGTAGACTGGGGCGTTAACTTTAATTGATGTATAAAGCGCTGGCGCCAGATATTTTGCACGCCTAAACTGACGAAATTATTCATCACATCATATTTAGGTGCCACCCGGCTAAAGAGGGCGTTGACTTCTTCTTCAGAGAATTTGTTAGTTAATGACATTTACTCAAGTCCTTCATCTGCTTTCTTTAATTGACGATAGCGAGCTTCAGTCTCCCATAATTCTTGGGGACTGCCTTGCATTGACACTTGCCCGTTTTCGATAAAGACCACTTGATCCATGCGCTCAACCCCTTGCAAGTGGTGGGTAATCCAAATTAGGGTCTTATCCTGCAGTTGGGTTAAGAAGGTGTTGATCACTGCTTGCTCAGTAATGGGGTCAAGGCCAACGGTTGGTTCATCAAGTAAGACAATTGGCGTATTCTTGAGCAGTACCCGCGCTAAGGCTAGACGATGCCGTTCCCCACCTGAAAAACGCAGTCCGGCTTCATCAACCTTCGTCTCTAGGCCTTGAGGCAAGTTAGAAACCATTTCATCTAACCCCACTCGGCGCAAAACATCCCATAATTGCTCGTCAGTGGCTTCTTCATTCCCGAAGCGTAAGTTGTTAGCAATCGTGGTATTGAACAAGTATGGCGTTTGGTTAATGACGCTGAAGTACTTGGTGATTTGGTCCCCAAACTTGGCGGTTGGAATGCCGTTTAATAAGACGCTACCCTCATTAGGTTGGCGGTCACCCCGCAGTAAAGCAGCTAAAGTACTCTTTCCGGCCCCACTGCGGCCTAAGATGGCTAACTTTTCACCTGGCTTAATCGTTAAATTTACCCCCCGCAAGATCTCTTTTGTAGTCTTCGGGTAAGTGTAGTGCACATCAGTTAATTTTAATTCATAAGGCGCTTTAAGCGCAATTTCAGGATTTTTCTCAGTACTTGGTTCAGGTAAATTATTTAAACGGACCAAGGACTTTTGGTAAACATTCGTCTCTTGTGCTGCGGCTGGTAATTGTGCCCAAGCTTCGTTTAATGGGAAAAGAGTTAAAACAAAGGCGGCAATCCAGTTCGTTAACGGACCAAAGTGACCACCAAACTTTCCGGCAGCCCAGATGACAATACTAACGATGATTAACAAGAACAATAATTGTAAGCAAAAGTCACGTAAGCGGCCAAATTGGTTCATCTTTTTCCGGACTTCCACTAACTTCTTCTGACTATTAACGTGCAAGTCTAAGTATTCTTGCCCGCGACCAGAAAGGACCCAGTCGGTGACACCAAGGACATTATCAGTCAAATCAGTGTAAAGCTCATCCTGTAATTCTTTTTGATAAGCTTGGCGCGCGCCATTAATGATCACTGACCAAAATGGAATGGCAAAAATCATCAAGAAAAAGACAAGTAAGAGCCATAAACCCATCAGTGGTGACAGAATCCCGACGCCGACCACGATAATAGCATACAGGCCCCAGGCCACCATCATTGGGAAAATCGTCCGTAAGTATAAGTTCTGAATGTGACTAACATCATCAGACAAGAGGCCCAAAATGTCCCCTAACTGATACTTACTATTGAAGAACACGGCATCTTGTTCCAAAGAATCATAGAGCTTTTGCCGGAACTTAGAAGTCATTTTCAAGACCCAGTTGTGACTAACTAACCGTTCAAAATAGCGCACTGCTGGTCGGAAGATCCCAAAGGCTCTCGTTAAAACAATGGGCACATAAATTAGCAAAATGTTGGCTGGGTGGGTTGCTGCCCGGCTGATCAAGTAACCAGCACAGAACATCAAGCCCCCACCACAGATAAAGGTTAAGATTCCAAGAAAGATCGCTAAAATTAAGGTTTTACGATACCGCTGTAAAAAGGGCTTCACCCAGTGATCATGTTTTAAAGAATGAATAATTGGAATTCTATCGAGCATCGCTTTCACCTCGCATTTCTTGGGTTAACTTGACGAAGTAACCATTTTTCTTCGTTAAATCATCAAAGGTTCCTTGTTCCACTAACTTACCGTGGTCCATGACCAAGATATAATCCATTTGTCTGAGCCAGTGCAAACGGTGGGTCGCAAACAAGACTAAGTGCTTTTCCATTAGTGGTAACATCCGCTCTTTTAAGTCAATTTCTGTTTCAATATCCAGGTGAGCCGTTGGTTCATCGAAGATCATGACCCGCCGTTCTTGGTCTAAGAAGGCCCGGGCTAAGGCAATTCTTTGCACTTGTCCACCTGACAAGACCCGCTTACCTTGACCAATCATGGTGTCTAAGCCCTTAGGCAATTCAGCTAACAAGTCGTCAAGTCCAACCACGTGAATGGCTTCTTTGATTTCTGCTTCGCTAGCTTCTGGCGTATAAAAGGCAATATTTTCCCGCAAAGTCGCCGTAAAGACATATGGATGTTGCGGAATATAAATTAATTGCTTGTGCCAAGCTGGGATGTTCATCGTGTCCGCCGTGTGGCCTTGCACCCTAATTTGCTCCGCATTTGGCGTTAAGAAGCCAGCTAAGAGGTTAATCAAGGTTGATTTACCAGAACCACTCATGCCGACAATTCCGATCTTTTGGTAACCTTTAACTTTGACCGAAACTGGACCAATTTCAGGACCATCGGCATATTCAAAGTTAAGGTCCTTCAGCTCTAATTCATCGTCTGCTTGCCAACTAGTTAAATCGATCTCGGCTGCCTTTTCCTTTGGCATCTTGAGTAAATCATTAATGCGGTGAAAGGCATTCTTCCCGTTCAGCGTTGCGTGGAAGTCATTGGCAAAGTTCCGAATTGGTAAGAAGTATTCTGGTGCTAAAATCAAAATCCCCAAGGCCGGGAATAATTGCACCGTGCCATTCATCAAGCCAAAACCTAAGTAGACTGCCACAATCGCAATCGAAAGGGTAGTGAAAAAGTCCAAAGCAAAAGTTGACAGCATTGCCACTTTCAAGACAGACATGGTCTTCTTGCGGAAGTTTTCACTCGTTTTAAAAATACTCTTGGCATAACGTTTACTTAAGCCAAAATACTTCAAAGTATCAATTCCGCGCAAGGAATCAATAAAGTTATTGGACAAACGCTGGAAGTTACCAAACTGCGCTTCGGCTCTTGCTTGGGCCGCATAACCCAAAATAATCATGAATAAGACAATTAACGGGTACATGACCAGCAAGATTAAAGCTGATTGCCAATTCAAAAAGAGCATGCAGACAAAGACAAAGACGGGTACGGCCATCATCGTCAAGACTTTACTAAAGACTAACTTGATGTAGTTACGAACTTCATCAATTCCGTCTAAGGCCATGGTAATTAAACTACCAGTCCCCTGCTTTTGCACTAAAGCTTGGCCTTCATTGAAGACCTTAGTCAATAATTTTTGGCGTAATTCTTCAGTCACTTGTCCAGAATATTTATCTAGCCAGATACCTCTAAGCCAGTCGAGCCCTTGTCGACCAGCAAAGCAAAGCGCGAAAGAAAGCAACAATAACCAATCAATGGCATGACCCTGCCATAATTTAGTTAATACTGCACTTAGTGATAGCGCTTGCCCAATAATCAAAAAGGCTTGCAGAACCTCAAGTACTGCAAGTCTTCTTGTAATTGCATTGGCACCAGCAAGTTCAAAAAGGTGTCGATCAATCATTCTCTAATATCCTTCCCCAATTGCAGGCATTTCGATTCTCTTGCGGAAGATCCAGTATGTCCAAATGGTATAAGCCAAAACGCAAGGTACTAAAATTACAGTGGCGATAGTCATCACTACCAAAGTGTAATTTGATGATGATGCGCTTTGAATAAACAAATCATACTTACTACTAATTGATGAAATCATTACCCGTGGGAATAAACCACAGAAGATCAAAGCAACTAGTGAAATTAAGGTTAAACCACTAAAGGTAAAAGCATAGCCTTCCCGGCCCTTAAAGCTGGATACATGAGCAGCAACAGAGAAGCCAACAATCAAGACTAAGCAAAGCAAAGTCAAGAATGGGTGAACCTTAATGAAGTCGGTTTGAAACAATAAGAGTAAGGCAAAGATAACTTCACCAACATATAAGACCCAGTAAAGGGCGTTGGCATAGTTACGTGCCCGGTCATGAATTGGACCAACTGTCTTCAAAGAAATGTAGTTCAAACCATGTAAGTAAGTTAACAAGGTCAAGGCAATACCACCAACAACTGAGAACCAGTTGAAGTAGTCAAAGAATTGTGCAGACATGTTACCATGTGCGTCAATTGGCATCCCTTTAATCATAGAGATAAACATTACCCCTAAGAAAAATGGTGCGATGAAACTACCAAGTGCTAAAGCTACATCCCAGAAACGCTTGTGGCGCGGAGCACTTTCCTTACGGAATTCAAATGAAACCCCACGAATAATCAAACCAACTAAGATGAGTAGCAAGATCAAGTAGTAACCTGAAAATAGTGATGCGTACCAGTATGGGAATGAAGCAAACATGGCACCACCAGCGGTGATTAACCAAACTTCGTTACCATCCCAAACTGGCCCGATTGTAGCGATTACTTGGCTCTTTTCTTTTTCGTCATGAGCTAAGGTCTCAACTGCCATGCCGACCCCGTAGTCAAACCCATCAAGGAAGAAGAAGCCACTAAATAAAACGCCGATTAAAATAAACCATAGTATTTGCAAGACTGACATTTAGAAGGCCCCCTTTGCAAATGGATCCATTGTCTTCTTTTGCACTTCGTCTTTTGCAGCAAATTCTTCTGGATCGTTACGCAAGAAGCGAACTACCAAAGCAATTAAGACAATTGCCAAGAAGGTAAACAAGCAGAAGTAGACAATGTTAGATGTGAGTAGCGAAGCTACTGAAACATTTGGTGAAACACTTTGGGCAATGATGTATTGACCGTAAACAGTCCATGGGTCTCTCCCAAGTTCGGTAATAAGCCAACCAGCAGTGTTCATAATGAATGGTGAGAAGGTCATTAAGCCAATGACCCATAAGCACCAACGGTGTTGGTATAGTGATTCCTTACCTTTACGGGTCATAATCAATCCGACAAGGGCAACTAAGGCAGCTAAAGCGCCGAAACCACACATTAATCTGAATGACCAGAACAAAGTATTAACTGGTACATAGTAGTCCATCTTTTGACCATCAATCTTAGTACCAAACTTCTTCTTAAATTCTTGGTTCAATTCGGCCATCCCTTTAACTGAACCAGTTGTCTTGTGGTAAGAAAGAATACTTAACACATCAGGAATATCAATATTTCCTTTTAATTCATGAGTCTTAGGATCAACATATCCTACAACCGTCCAAGGAGCCTTGTCGCCAGTCGTCTTCATAACAGCTTCTGTTGCAGCAAACTTCATTGGTTGTTCCTTGATCAAGTATCTCATTTGCAAGTCACCAGCAAAGATGTTGAGGCAGGCAAAGAGAAGTACTAACCAAAGGCTAAGACGCATACTCTTGTGGTAAATGCGCTTGTCAGCTTCAGAAATCTCACGTTTCTTAAGAAGTTGAAAGGCAGTTAAACCAGCAAAGATTAATGAACCAGTAAGCAAAGCACCAATTACAACGTGTGAATACTCGTACATTAATTGTTGGTTAGCAAGTAAGGCACCGAAGTTAACCATCACGGCACGGCCGCCTTCAACCTTGAAGCCAACTGGGTGTTGCATGAAGGAGTTAGCCGTCAAAATCCAAAGAGCTGACGTCAAAGTCCCAAAGACAACCATCCAGACAAAGAACAAGTGGAGTTTCTTGCCCACTTTCTTCCAAGTGAACATCCACAAACCGATAAAGGTTGATTCAATAAAGAATGAGAGCAAGGCTTCAAATGCTAGTGGTGCACCGAAAATGTCCCCCATAAATCTTGAATAATCTGACCAGTTCATCCCAAACTGGAATTCCTGGATAAGACCGGTTACAACACCAACAGCAAAGCTAAGCAAAAAGACATTGCCCCAGAACTTCGCCATCTTCTTATAATCGGCATTACCCGTATGAACATAAATCGATTCCATAATTGCGACAACAAAGACTGTACCAATTGAGAATGGTACAAAGAAAAAGTGAAAAATCGTTGTCATAGCAAATTGGAACCGCGCTAAACTAACAATATTCATCGTTCACGCCTCCAAAAAGAAAGTTCTCCCACTTATAAAAGCTTTCTTTGTCCTAAAACAACATGCATTATTTAATTACATTCTTAGTGTAGAGCTAAAATTCAAAACTTTCAAGTGATCAATAATGCGCTTTCAACAATGTTATCTTATCTTACGGTAAGACTATACTTCTATTATACTATTTATCAGGCTCTGACGAGTTGTTTTATATACAGAACATAGCTTTTAGTAAATTTAAACAAGAAAAAAACGAACTAAAAAAATTTGCAAAAAAATTAATTTTTTTAGTTCGTTATTTATTTTTCTTTATAAAACGCCATTGAATAACGGTAAAACGATAAAAAAGATAATGGGAACTAGTAATGCTGGTAAAAAATTTAAGGCCTTTAAATCACGGATTTTTAATAAAGAAAAGCCCGTGCAGGCAATTAAAAAGCCGCCAATAATGGAAATCTCTGTAATTAACGGACCACTAAAGAAGCTAGCTGATAAGAATTTAGCCACTAAGTAGATCATCCCTTGCCAGCAAAATAGCACGGGGGCAACCAACAACATGGCCCAACCAAAGCTGGCGCCAAAGACCATTGAGGTAACAAAGTCGAGCGTGGCATTAGTATAAAGCATGGTATAGTCCCCTTTAACCGCGGCCATGACAGGTCCAACAATTGATAAAGCACCAATGCAGCAGAGCAAGATTTCAGTTGCCAGCCCCTTGCCAATTTCGGATTGTCCCATCTTATCAACTAAGTGGTTGAAATGACCGTCAATATTGAGCCAAGTCCCGACAACCACACCAATCGTTAAACTGACGATGAACAAGACGGGATATTTACTTTTAGGTAAATTATTAACAACGTTTTCAAGGCCTATTCCTAGCGCCGCTAAGCCCATGGCGGTATAGAGGACGTCTTCGTATTTCTTCTTAATGCCTTTTTTCAAAAAACAACCAATCGTCGTGCCAATTAATAAGGCTAAGGTATTAACAATCGTTCCCTGCATGCTCTTCATCCTTTCTCTTTTAATTTATTTTACAAAAAAAGAACCTGGTTTGCCCAAGTTCTTTTTACATAATCTATTCGAGAAGTTTTTGACCACTTATTATTTATTAAAAATATTAAACCAACTCTTCTTGCTTGAAGAAGACTGACTACTATTAGTAGTTGAATTATTCTGATTAGCAGTCTTACTTTCCGGACGATCCTGATTGAGCTCAAAGATCTGATAATTGGTAAAGGCATCAGGATTCTTCCAGTCCACATGATTGTTTTCCGTATTCAAGCGGTTTTGCCGCACTTCTTCATTCTGCAAGGTCTCAGTTGGTAAATCTAAATTCTTACGAATGCGGTTAGAAATCTTCTGTAATTCCTTAGTTGAAGCAACTTGAATTGATGACCCATTAATCCAGGCATCGTGGCCTTGAATATAACCACTCTTTAGATTATCCATACAACCGCGATATGACATGGCTAAGGCAAACATATCATTAAAGGTCAGGTTGGTTTTGACATATTTATTGAAGATTGTCACCAACTTACGGTAGTTAGAAAGCGTGTTGACTGACATGGCCTTATCTACAACGGCTTGAATTACCTGCCGCTGCCGCAGCTGACGGCCGTAGTCTCCACGTGGGTCTTCTTTCCGCATCCGGACATAAGCGACCGCATGCCGGCCATTCAAGTGCTGCTTACCTTTGTGGAAATCACACCAGTCATAGGAGAAGTCAAACGGCACTTGTACGTCAACCCCACCCACGGCATTAACTAAGCTCTTGAGGGCTTTCATGTTAACTTCCACATAATAATGAATTGGCACATTTAATAAGCCGGACACGGTCTTGACCGCTGTCTTATTACCACCAACTTCATAAGCTGAATTGATCCGGAACATAAAGTATTTATTACCCGGATCATCACGAATATCGGCTAAAGTATCCCGCGGAATTGAGGTCATTGTGGCACTCTTTTTACCCGGGTTGGCGGTTGCTAAAATCATCGTATCCGAATTACCTTGATCATGTCGACCTTCTAGTCCCTGGTCCACCCCTAGAATTAAGACCGAAATCGGTTGTCTGGCCGCAATTCGCCCGGAGGTAGCACTATTATTCCCGCTCGCACTATCAATTGCGTTATGCACGGTGAAATACATGTGCGCAGCCCATGCTAAAGAAAAGCTCACTAGTAAAACTGCTGCTAAGCCTAAGAGGCGCACAAGCAGATTTCCTTTAGGAGCTTTTGGTTCTGGCGCTACGAAAGCGCGATTGCGGTGCAAGTTCAAAGATGAACGCCGACGCATCCGTCGATTGGAGTTTTGATCCATGCTATATCTCGTTTCCCTTCGCAAATTCATACAAGCTTATTTGTATCACTTTTTTAACCACAATAAAATAAAGCAGAAAAAATTTAAAAATAATTTATTTTTTGTATTTTTCTTATTTTGCCCTTATTATTAGGCTATATCAAGTAGAAAAAGGAGAAAATTTATGGCAATTCCAAACCGAAACGAAGTTCCAGAAGAATTAACCTGGGATTTAACCCGTATTTTTAAAGACGATCAAGCCTGGGAACAAGCTTATGATCAAGTTAAGAATGATCTAACTGACTTAGCCAATTTAAAGGGCAAGTTAAGTAAGTCAGGTAAGGACCTCTATGAAGGTTTAACGACCATCTTAGCCGTTAAGCGCCGCTTAGAAAATGTTTATGTCTATGCCACGATGTCCAGCGACGTTGATACTTCTGACTCCCACTATTTGGGCTACGTCGCTAAGGTGCAAAGTTTAGCTAGTCAATTCAGCGCTGCCACGGCTTTTATTAATCCAGAAATTCTCAGCATCCCTGAGGAGAAATTAGCTGCTTTTAAAGACGAAGAACCCCGCCTGAAGGATTATGCCCACTGGCTTGATCAAATCACCAGTAAGCGTCCCCACACCTTACCTGCCGCTGAAGAAAAGATCATTGCCGATGCTGGGGATGCGCTTGGCGTTTCTGAAAGCACCTTTAACGTCTTAACCAATTCCGATATGGAATACGGCTATGTTCAAGATGAAAACGGCGAAATGGTGCAATTATCTGATGGGCTTTACTCACTTTTGATCCAATCTCAAGACCGCCGCGTCCGCAAGAACGCCTTTGATGTGATATATGCAGCCTATGGTCAATTTGAAAATTCACTAGCTTCGACTTTATCTGGAGTAGTTAAATCTCATAACTTCAACGCCAGAGTCCACAAGTATGACTCAGCTAGGGATGCAGCTTTAGCTGATAACGGTGTCCCAAGTGTCGTATATGACACCTTATTAAAGGAAGTTAACAGCCACTTAGACTTACTGCACCGTTATGTGGCTTTACGTAAAAAGATCTTAGGCTTAAAAGACCTCCAAATGTGGGACATGTATGTGCCTTTAACCGGTAAGCCAGCTCTTTCCTACAATTTCGAAGAAGCTAAAGCTGAAGCTAAGAAGGCCTTAGCACCACTAGGTGAAGACTACTTAAAGCATGTTGACTACATTTTCAATAACCGGGTGATCGATCCCGTTGAAAACAAGAACAAGGTCACTGGCGCCTACTCTGGTGGGGCTTACGATACTGATCCTTACGAATTGTTGAACTGGGAAAACAACATTGACTCCCTTTACACTTTGGTTCATGAGACTGGTCACTCCGTTCACTCTTGGTACACTAGACACACTCAACCTTATGTTTACGGTGATTACCCAATCTTTGTCGCCGAAATTGCTTCAACGACCAACGAAAACATTTTAACTGAGTACTTCTTAGATCACATCACTGATCCCAAGACTCGGGCCTTTGTCTTAAACTACTACCTTGATTCCTTCAAGGGGACCTTATTTAGACAAACGCAATTTGCGGAATTTGAACAATTTGTGCATGAAGCTGACGCTCAGGGTGAACCATTAACCGCCGACAGCTTAGACAAGTTCTATGGCGACTTAAACCAACGTTACTATGGCGATAGCGTTGAACCAGGTGGCGATATTGCCAAGGAATGGTCGAGAATTCCGCACTTCTACTACAACTTCTACGTTTACCAATACGCTACTGGTTTTGCGGCCGCTACTGCTTTAGCTAACAAAGTCGTTCACGGCACTGAAGCAGAAAGAGATGCCTACATTGGCTACCTTAAGTCTGGTTCAAGTGATTACCCAACAGAAATTATGAAGCGGGCTGGCGTGGATATGACTAAGCCTGACTACTTAGAAGATGCCTTCAAGACTTTTGAAAAGCGCTTGAATGAATTGGAAGAATTAATCGCTAAATAAACAAAAAAGCGGTTGACTTAATTAGCCACAAAATATATAACATAAAAGGAAAGTAAAATTTCTCACATCAATCGAACTGCTTCTGTGTAGAAGCAGTTTTTTTATTGTAAAATCCTTTTATTTTAGGCCTAAACATTGTTAAATAGAGGTAAAGGTAGAAAAATACTTGGAGGTAAAAATATGAAGAAGAGATTAGGCGCAATCTTACTTGCGATGATCGCTTGCAGTTGCTTCATGATTGCCACCCCTCAAAGCACGCAAGCCTCATCCAAATACGGCAAAATTGGTACAGTAATTACTCCGACTAACATGCGGGGCAAATGGCGTTATCAAGGTAGTTCAATACTTGGGCAAAAGACCTACCGCCACTACAAAGTTAGAATTGGTAAACATCACGTTAATGGCTTGCGACTATTTCAAGCTGACACGGCAATTACTAGTAAATATGCAGCTAACTACAAGAAATATCACTTCATCATTGATCAAACCATGAATTGGGGTAACGCTACGATCTTTAACCGGAACGGAATCCAATGGTTGAATGTTAACGGTTGGACTGCTGGTGCTGGTAACGGTACTTTCTATGGTTTAACTACTCATGAACATCATGGCAAGATGGAGCCGGCTTTGGCAATTGCGATTGGTTATAAGCCAACGATTGTTGCTTATGCCTACCGGGTTTCAAAGTATCACCCAATTAAACCATACCGTGAATTTAATCGCACAGATTTAGAAAATCAATATTAATAGCGTAAAAAAAGACTGGGAAAAATTTCCCCAGTCTTTTTCTGTATTCAATGTCAGCGGATATTACGGATTATTACCAAATTAGTGGTGAGAAGCACCTGAGGTAGCATCAGCACTACCCTTAATTTGGTTTTCTTCAGTCTTAGGATATGGTTTCATTCTTGAAGGATCAGTGTTTGACTTCAAGTTATCTGCAGTATAAGGGATGTGATCAATCTTAGCATGCTTAACATCTTCAATGGTCTTGCAGCCAGTTAATTGCATATCGATCTTCAATTCCTTGTTGTATTGTTCAATAACTGATTCAACACCCTTAGCACCACCAAGAGCTAAACCGTAAAGGTATGGACGACCAATCCCAACCATATCAGCACCAAGTGCCAAAGCCTTGAAGACGTGTGAACCACGACGAACACCAGAATCGAAGATAATTGGTACGCGGTGATCAACGGCCTTAGCAATTTCTGGCAAAACATCGATAGTTGCTGGCGCACCATCAACTTCACGACCACCGTGGTTAGTGACATAAACACCGTCAGCGCCGGCGCCGATTGCCTTGAAGGCATCTTCAGCACACATTACACCCTTAACGATAACTGGTAAGCCAGTTTCTTCCTTAATTCTTCTTACGTCTTCTGGACCAATCTTTTGAGCAGAAGCAGCGTACATTTGAGCAACACTTTGCCCTTCACCCTTAGCACCCATGTAACGAGTGAAGAAGTCCAATGGAACTGGGTAAGTAAAGTTAGTTCTTAAGTTAGCTTCACGGTAACCTGATACCAAGGCATCAACGGTTAAGAAAATACCCTTGTAGCCAGCCTTCTTAATCGCATCAAAGACCATCTTGTTGAAGTTCCAGTCTTTACTTAAGTACAATTGGAAGAATCTTGGTGCATCTGGAGCAGCAGCCGCAATATCTTCAACACTCTTGTTAGCGTAAGTACTTGATGAGAATAAAGCACCAGCAGCTGCAGCACCCTTTTGGGTAGCAACTTCGGCATCCTTATGAGCAATTCCGTGACAAGCGATTGGTGAGATCATTACTGGCGTCTTCAGTTTCATCCCGAAGAACTCAGTGTCAGTTTGAGGATCTGACATGTCAGTCAATGCCCGTGGCACAATTTGGTAGTGATTAAAGGCTGCGGTGTTGTTCCGCCAAGTCCATTCATTTTCTGAACCAGAAGCGATGTAGTAATATGCACCTTCTGGCATAATTTGCTTAACTTTTTCCTCTAAATCATCCACATTGACCATATTAAGTTTTTGATCACGTTCACTTTGTGGAAAACCATTGTAATAATAAGTCATTTTTAAATTTCTCCCTTTTTCTATTTAATCGAGCTCAATCTCTATCATAGTTGAAAGTGGTTTCATTTACCAGCAATAACTGTTCAATTATTATTAAATAACGTATAGTGCCATTTCTAGACCAATTTATAAAAATCCAGCGATAAAGCCCATGGCATATAGCATGAGGCAAATAACAACTAGGTACAAGAGGCACCATTTCATCACTTGCTTCAAAATTGTCGCTTCAGAACCTTCCTGACCAATGGCAGCTGAAGCAACAGCGATACTTTGCGGTGAAATCATCTTACCGGCGGTTGCTCCGACCATGTTAGAGCCAACTAACCAGTACTTATTCACCGCTAAATCCTTAGCTGCTGATAATTGTAAGTTACCGAATAAGACGTTGGCTGAAGTGTCTGAGCCAGTGATAAAGGTCCCTAGTGCCCCAATTAATGGCGCAATGATTGGGTAAACTGGCCCCATGACTTTAACTAAAGCAGTCGCTAAGGCAGCCGTCATCCCGGCATAACCCATTACTTTGGCTAAAGCCACGATAGAACAGATCGTAATTGCCGTCTTCCAGATGCCCTTAATGGTCTGCCATAAAATTTGCATCATGTGGGCAAAACTCATCTTTTGAATAAAACCACCAATGATAGTGGCAATTAAAATCAAAGTCCCTGGTGAAGATAACCAGTTAATCTTAAATAATTCTGCCCCGCTACCGGTATAAACTGGGAAAGCAGTCGTCACTTTCGCTAACATTTGGTGTAAACCTGGAAAAAGTGATGAAGCTAAGATTACGAAGAAGAAGACCAAAATAAATGGTGAGCTAGCCCGCAAGAATTCACCAGCAGTATGATGTTTAACTTCCGGTTCTGCCGTTGCGGCGTCTTGCTTTTTATTCATCATTTTGGCCATTACCACCGTCACGGCGATACAGCAGATCACCCCAACAATAGCTGGTAATTCTGGACCAACTAGCTTAGCCACGGAGATTTGTGGTAAGGCAAAAGCCACACCAGATAACAACGTAATCCAGAAAACACCCTTGAGGGCTTTAAAACTGCCATCCGTTAAACCAACTAAAATAAACGGAATAATGATAATTAATAAAGCCAGCTGCAAGGTCACAATAAAGGACAAGTGGTTAACAGGTAAGCCGGTCACGTCACTTAAAGTAATGACAGGCAGACCGATTGCCCCAAATGCGGTTGGTGTGGTGTTGGCAATTAAACAAATCACCGAGGCTTTAATTGGTTCGATGCCAAAAGCAATTAAAATCCCAGCTGGAATCGCCACAGCAGTTCCAAAGCCGGCAATGGCTTCTAAGAACCCGCCAAAGCCCCAAGCAATGATCAACACCAAGATGCGTTGATCAGTCGTAATTGATGACAAAACATCTTGAATAATTTTAATCCCGCCTGATTCATTACTGACATTGTAAGTAAATAAGGCAGCAACAATGACATAAACAATCGGCCAGATCCCCATTAAGGCCCCTTCTAGAGTTCCCGTTAAGGTATCAATTAACGGCAACTTAAAGGCAAAGATCGCTAGAATAATCGTCAATAGTAATCCAATGACACAGGCTTTTGCGGCCGGCATTTTAATAATTGCCAATGCGAAAATAAGCCAGACAATTGGAATTAAGGCTAGTAGAAAGTTAGTCCACATTTCAATTCCCCCATTCTCGTAGTTCTCAATTCCAAGTATATCTAAAATCGCTTACAAAAGATAGTGAAATATTAAAATTAGTGTTGCTGCAATAAAGCTTGTATCAAATTTCACTTTCACAAAGTTATGAAAATGAATCATCAAAACTATCTATTCATAGAAAAAAAGAGTTAGGATTCTTCTTCCTAACTCTTACTTTGTGAATAATAATTTTTACAGCTTATGTCTAACCACATGGACGAAGTAGGCAATCAAATAAATGACCACTTCAATTAATGAAATAAAGAAGGTTACGGGCCAATTAGTTAAAAAGCCGAAGTAAAGTCCGGCCCAGACACCAATTAAGGCAATGCCAACTGACCACGCAATCATCGACGGAATCGTCCGTCCTAAATAGCGAGCCGTCGATGACGGCAGCGTTAGCAGAATAAAGACTAACAATGAACCGACAATTTGTGACCCAATGGAAACTGACATGGCCAAGGCCACTAAGAAGATCACGCCGATCAAGCCAGTTTTAATCCCATGAGCGACTGCCCCAATGTGATCAAAGGAATCAAAGTTCAATTGTCCCTGCACTAAGAAAATTAAGAGCAAGACGATAATCGATAAAATTACCAGTTGAATTACGCCTTGCCGATCAACCCCAATAATGCTCCCGAAGAGGATATTGGTGGCATAACGACTATTTGATCCTGAAATGGCTAAAAAGAGCACACCGAGCCCAATAAAGAGCGCTGAGATGGCACTGATCGCACTTTCCTTCTGGTCACTGTGCATGGAAAGTTCACCAACACTAATTGAACCAAGTAAGGTGAACAAGAGCATCCCCCATAACGGTGCAATTCCTAAGAAAACCGCAAAAGCAGCACCAGCAAAACCAATTTCTGACAAAGTGTGGGCCAAAAAGCTAAAACTACGCGCTACTACGTAGACGCCAACTACACCACAGGTAATCGCAATAAAGGTACTAGCTAAGAAGGCGTAACGCATAAATTCATATTGAAACATTATTCGTAATCCCCCTCAAATTCACTCATCTTCCCCTGTTTAATGGTCTGATGGTTCAAATACAAGTACTCATCCATGTACTTTCTAGCCAGCGGGACATCGTGGGTGACGAATAAAACTGTCATCCCGTGTTCCTTGTTCAAGTGCTGGATTAACTTCATCAAGTCTTCTTTGGCAACTGGATCAAGACTGGCCGTTGCCTCATCCAAAATAATCATATTGGGATGGTCCAGCAAGGCTTGAGCTAAATAGGCGCGCTGCTTCTGCCCACCAGAAGCTTCCCCCATGCGCGTATTTTGAATCTCAAGCAAGTGCGTTTCTTCAAGTTCATGCTTAATCTGAGCTTTAATCTTGCTGGTCTTAATTAACGGTGCATTCAAGCCGATAAAGGACTTAATCGAAAGTGGGTATTCTGCATCAATATTTCTAAACTGCGGCACGTAGCCTAAGCGCACTTGATCTCCGAATTTAAAACTGCCACTAGTGGGCACTAATAATTTCATCAAGATATTAATTAACGTCGTCTTCCCGGTTCCATTAGGTCCTAAAAGAGCCGTCATTGAACCTTCCTTTAAGCTAAAGTTCAAATCTTGAAAGACCGTCTTGGTATCAAACCTCATCGTGAGGTCTTTGACGTCTAAAATCATTCAACTTCCCCTTTTAGTATTTATTTCATTTCAGCTAATTTTTGGTAGTTTGCTCTCATCCATTGTAAGTAAGTAACACCGTTAGGAATAGTTTCGCGGACATTTAGGACTGGAATCTTTTCCGCCTTAGCTTGCTTCACAAAATTCTTCACGGTTGAACTGCTGGCTTGCGTGTTATTAACAAAGAAAGCAATCTTCTTGGCCTTAATCTCATTAATCATTTGGTTAATCATTTTTGGACTTGGATCAGTCCCATTTTCAATTGCTTCTTCAAAGTCCTTGTCACCAATCTTGTAGCCGGCTTCTTGCAAAGCATAATCAAAGACTGGTTCACTGACAAAGACAGGCTTGCTCTTTTGGCCGTCAGCTTCTTTGGCTAAAGCCTTAATCTTAGCCACCTTAGCTAAGTACTTTTCACCATTAGCCTTAAAGTAAGCAGCATGCTTCTTATCTAACTTGGACAAACGCTTCACTAAATAATCAACATACTTAGTTGGCATAGTTAAATTGTACCAAATATGAGGGTTATCGCCCTTCTTAAGTCCCATTAAGTCTTCCCCAACTAAGACAGGCTTCTTGCTGACAGAGCTAGCTAACTTATTCATCCAGCTGTCATAACCTAAGCCGTTAGCCACCACGATATTAGCGTTAGCCAACTTCTTAGCGTCCGCAGTGGTTGGTTCAAAGTCATGGGGATCAGTATTGGCATTAGTGATAATCGCAGTGGCAGTACCATATTTACCGACCACATTTTTAGCGATATCGGCATAAACATTAGTAGTTGTGACCACTGAGATTTTTCCTGTTTGCTTAGTAGGCTTATTTGCACATGCTGAAACTAGCAGCATAATCAATCCTAGTAAGCTCACAATAAAAATCGGTTTTGTAATTCTAGTTTTAAATTTTGGCATTAAAAAATCCTCCGTTTAAATTTAGCATCTAAATTAGAAAATTCAGTTTTTTTTCTAATTAAAAACTAGGATAGGTCAAAAAGCCCATTCTGTCAATCTTTTTAGGACAGACAAATAGCACCAGAGTCGCTGAGACTTGGTGCTATCAATCATACTTACGAATTATAAGAATTGTTTAAAATAATAAAATGTGCTGAATTTTATTTAAATGCCTTTTCTAGAATTACATCATTATATAAACATATTTTTATATGCTTGTCAAACTAAAATTCACCTTTAGCGTGTTCACGTAAGACATCTAAGATCTTAATGATGTGGTTATCAAACAAGTAATAATAGCGGGCTTGCTTGACGCGGCGGCTTTTAACTAGTCGAGCCTCTTCCAAAATATGTAAATGGCGTGAAATGGCTGGTTGACTGACATCGAATTGGTCAACCAAATTGTTCACGCTGCTTTCTTGATGATCATTTAAGTAATAAAGAATTTGAATGCGAATGGGATGATTAAGTGCGCGCGTTATGCGGATAATTTCTTCATTCATGAGCTTCACCTGTCTATGTAGTTTCTGGTCTCTATTATACCGTAATTTGAGCATCAAAAAACGCCACCTAACGGTGACGCAAAACATAACAGAGTATCTTGATCTAAGTAGAGATTCATCAAGATATTTATATATTATAGCATTTTAGGCTAAATGTACAGGCCTAATTAATATATAACATCCATTATTATTTTTCTTTATAATTTCTTTACTTTTCGTTAACTGGCTTCTTCCAAAGACTAAGGATCACACCGGCAACAATAGAACCGATAATGGTGGCCAAGAAGTAAAGCAAGATGTGGTTGGCAAGTGGAGATACCCAAAGACCACCGTGAGGTGCAGGAACTTGAATATGCCATAAACCAACTAAGAGTCCACCAACAGCTGAACCGATCACACATGAAGGAATAACGTGACCTGGGTCACCGGCAGCAAATGGGATGGCACCTTCAGTAATGAAGGAGAAGCCAAGGATCCAGTTAGAAACACCGGCCCGACGTTCTTCAGCGTTAAACTTGTTCTTGAAGAAGGCAGTACCAATGGCAGTAGCAAATGGTGGAACCATCCCACCTACCATAACGGCAGCCATCATAACTTGAGCAGTAGCTGAACTTGGATCGTTAGCAAAGGCACCTGAAGCAAAGACGTAAGCAGCCTTGTTGAAAGGGCCACCCATATCGATGGCCATCATACCAGCCAAGATCGTGGTTAATACTGCCAAGTTTGCAGTACCCATGCCGTTTAAGAAGTGGGTAACTAGCATGTTAATGGTACTGAAGATTGGGTTGATGATGAAGTACATGATGAGGGCGATGAAGAGCAGACCCAAGATTGGGTAAAGGAGCATTGGCTTCATCCCTTCAACAGACTTAGGAAGTTTAGCAAATAATTTCTTAAGACCAACCATCATGTAACCGGCAATGAAACCTGCGGCAATACCGCCAAGGAAGCCGGCTGGAGAAGTGGCATGAGCTTGGACGTTAACGGTTAAACCATTGGTGCCGTTAACGATCGCAGCCATGTAACCACCAACTAAACCTGGCATCAAAGCTGGCAAATCACCGATTGATTCAGCGATGTAAGCAGCTAAGATTGGCACCATGAAGGCGAAGGCCAAGTTACCAGCTGAGTTCAAGAAGATGAAGGCTGGAGACTTAGCACCACCGGCATAGTTTTCCACGATGAAGGAAATGGCCATTAAGATACCACCACCAATAACGAATGGAAGCATGTGGCTAATCCCGTTCATCAAGTTTTGGTAGATTGAATGCCAGACACCGCCGCCAGAAGTGTTTGCTGAACTTTCTTCCTTGTCAGCAGCACTTGCGTGGTAAATATCAGCCTTGTTGTTCATGATCGTATCGATCAATTCATCTGGCTTGTTAATCCCGTCAACAACTGGGTGATTAGTTAATTCCTTACCATCAAACCGTGGCATGTCAACTTTCTTATCTGAAGCAATGATGACACCCTTGGCACGCTTAATTTCGTCTGGAGTTAATTGGTGCTTAACCCCTTCAGAACCGTTAGTTTCAATTCTAACTTCGATTCCGCGCTTCTTACCAGCATCGATTAAAGCTTGTTCAGCCATGTAAGTGTGGGCAATCCCGTTGATACATGCAGTAACCCCAACGATTAATGGCTTTTCATCATCTTTGTTTTCACTAGCGGCCTTCTTAGCAGCTGCAGCCTTCCGCTTTTCTTCGTCAGCCTTGTCTTGGGCATCCTTAGCAGCTTCAGCGTCAGTGAAGAACTTAATCACTTCATCTGGAGTAGTAGCTTGCTTCAACTTTTCAACTAAATCAGGGTTAACTAATAAACCTGAAAGCTTAGCTAAAGCTTGAAGGTGAGTATTATCAGCACCAGCTGGAGCAGTGATCATGAAGAATAAGTGAACTGGTTGACCATCAAGTGAGTCGTAGTCAATTCCTTCCTTACTTTTAGCAAATAATACTCTTGCCTTGTTAATGTATTCGTTACGAGCGTGAGGCATCGCAATTCCGCCACCGATACCAGTGGTTGATTCCTTTTCACGAGCCCAGATTGACTTGATAAATTCGTCTTCGTTATTAACGATGCCCGTCTTAACTTCAAGGTCAGCCATTTCTTTAATGGCATCTTCTTTATTAGTGGCCTTGAGTTCCATGATCATGGATTCAGGGCTTAAGATATCCTTGATTCTCATTTACCTTATATCCTTTCTGTCAGAAAATTAAGAGATTTGTTCAACCTTAATTTGTGGAAGAACAGCTTCGATTTGACTCTTCACCGCAATATCTTCAGTGAAGGCAGTTGCACCACCACAAGCCATGCCGATTCTGAAGCTTTCTGCAGGATCGTGAGTCTTGAAGTAAGTTCCAACAAAGCCGGCGATCATTGAGTCCCCAGCACCAACTGAGTTAACAGCAGTACCAACAGCACCCTTAGCGTGGTAGACGTGGTCCTTAGTTAAGAGGAAGCCACCTTCACCCGCCATGGAAACCATGACGTTTTGAGCACCCTTGTCAAGCAACTTTTGTGCATATTCAAGCATGACATCGCTTGAGTCAAAAGTTGTGTGGAACAAGTCAGCCAATTCGTGGTGGTTAGGCTTGATGACTAATGGCTTGTATTCCAAAGTATCAAGCAAAGCTTGACCAGTAGTATCCACAACAAATTCAGCGCCAGCTTCTTTAATAGTTGGCAATAATTGTTGGTAGAAGTTAGTTGGCAAGTCTGGAGTTAAAGAACCGCTCATCACAACGATGTCGCCTTCCTTAAGGTCGTTTAAGCGATCCTTGAAAGCAGCGATTTCTTGGTCAGTAATGTGGGAACCAGCAGCGTTAATTTCAGTTTCCTTTTGGGCGTGAATCTTAACGTTCACCCGAGTCACATCTGAAATCGTCACAAAGTCACTGACAATGCGCTTTTGGTTCAATTGACGGATCAATTCCTTACCAGTAAAGCCACCAACAAAGCCCCAAGCAGTGTTATCGACATCTAATTGGTTAAGAATTTGGGAAACGTTAATTCCTTTTCCCCCAGCTAAAAATGAATAATTCTTGGTTCTGTTAACTTCACCAGCATTAACTTTTTCCAGTTGCATGACATAGTCAAGCGCTGGGTTAACAGTGACAGTATAAATCATTCTGTTGCCTCCTTTATTTTTATCCCGGCAGGTAGTGCCTGTTTTTGACGTTTGGTTAATTTATTCGTGATCACAGTAACTTCTTGGCTATTACCGAAAACAGCGAAAGCTTGCTCGCCGATCTTAGTTGGATCAACTAAGACATAGGCCTGTGCAGCTTGACTGATCTCGGCGCTTTTCACGGCAGCTTCTTGGGTATCAGGAGTAGTTAACTTGCCATCCTTGTCTAAGCCATTAGCCCCGATAAAACTAGCTGAGAAGTTCATGCTCTTGATCTGCTCTAAAGCATGCGGTCCCACTGCAGCGTGGGTGTTGTCCTTGAGCTTGCCGCCAATCAAAATGGTATCGATCCCATGATTCAGGCCGCAAAGCGCGGTTTCAACCCCGTTCGTCACAATGGTGAGATTCGCCACCTCTGCTAAGAACGGCACCATCTCATAAGTTGTCGTTCCGGCATCGATAAAGATATCGTCACCATCATGGACAAAGTGCTGCGCCGCATAACGGGCAATCTTGAGCTTGGCTTCGTGATTCAGATTGAAGCGAATATGCTGTGACACATCGCGAGAAAAGTTTTTAACTGAACGAGCGCCACCATGCACACGCTTGACGGTGCCTTCAGCTTCCATTTGGATTAAATCGCGCCGAATGGTTGACTCTGAAGTTTTGGTTAATTTGCATAGCTCTGCGACGCGGCAGAGACCGTGTTGATTCACATAATTTTCGATTATGCTTTGACGTTGCTCGGTCAGCATTTTTCTCACCTCAAGCAATATTGTATTCGCTTTCGCCGTCAAAAGCAATCACTTTTCGTCAAAAATATTCATTTTTATGCAAAATAATTCATAAGTAATCGAATTGATGCTAAATAGGTTATTAGCATGCTCTATTACAGAATTATCGTGGTCAAAAACAAAAAAGCAGTCAATTAAGACTGCTCAATAATCTGATTCATGCTAAATCCCGCTACCGCTAAGGCGTACAGGAAATAATAAATCAATAAGGTGAAGTTGGAATTGGTGGTTAAGAGATAAAAGATCGAAAAGACGAAGATCAACAGGCCAATGATTAAGGCGAGCGAACTTTGCGATCTGGTTAAGGCATAACCGCCACCAACAATTAACAGAATGTACACGACAATGGATAGGAAATAAAATTTATCCTGTAAGTTGCCACTAACTAAGAAAATGTCGATATTACCAGCAAGCTTTGCCAGCATCACGAGCGAAAGAATTAATGAGAAGAAACAAACTAACGGATAAACGATGACTTTCCAGCTACTTTTCATCATAATCACCTATTCCCAATTGAAAATATCTGACCAATGTGTTGGTAAATTATTGTTTTTAGCAAAATATTTCTTAAAGGCTTGCGCAAAAGTTAACTGATCGGCCGCTTGATACTTGAAGATATCATGAATGGCCAAAAAAGCTGTGACAGCGCAATCAACCACTAAGATGATGATAATTCCTAGCAAAATGTAAAGCAAATAAAGCA
The DNA here is from genome assembly GCF_004009905.1 of Lactobacillus xujianguonis. Taxonomy (GTDB): domain Bacteria; phylum Bacillota; class Bacilli; order Lactobacillales; family Lactobacillaceae; genus Lactobacillus; species Lactobacillus xujianguonis. The sequence goes on along the minus strand of NZ_ML136879.1, from coordinate 16,288 downwards.
TCTTATCTATCCCCCACTAACTCTTGTAAAGATGTTTGACCAAAGCTGACACACTTGACCAAATATCTGACGAAGGCTTGCGCGAAAGTCATGCCTTGACCTTCATAGACGAACCACTTTTCACGGTGCGTAGTTAAAGTCTTAAGTCCAGCGGCCAGGTTGCAAACCAGTAAGAAGCTGATTAAAGTAATGAATAAAATTTTGATGATCAACATGTGTCATCCCTCCTTTGGTTATACTGTATTATTCACTTAATACACTAATATGGATTAGCCAAAAAGTCAATAGTTTTGGTAAACATTTTCATTATAAAAGACTTATTGCCGCAATGGACAAAAGTGTCAAATTCGGTCGTTTTCGGGTCCGATTTGGTAATTTTTGGTACAAAAAATACGGCTCACTCTCATTTGAGCCGCATTCTGTGAAAACGACGACTATTTTTCATCATCTTCGTTATCAGGTTTATACTGCAGTAAGTCACCAGGTTGGCAATCTAATTCTTTACAGATCTTATTTAAGGTCTCAAAGCGCACGCCGTGAGCTTTTCCGGTTTTTAAAATTGATAAGTTAGCTTGGGTAATGCCGATCCGCTGAGCTAATTCTTTGGATGACATTTTCCGCTTAAGCAGCATAAAATCTAAGGTTACTTCAATCATCTACTATCATCTTCCTCTTAAATAATTGAATTGGAGTCATCTTGTAATTTTAACCCAGATTTGAAGACTAAGTAAATTACATAGAAAGTTGCTAGGTATGTTAGACCGGACGTCAGATTGAAGGGATAGATGAAGCTTTGATCTGTTACTTTAGCAATTGAATTAAAGTCTGCCTTCACAAAGCTAAAGGTGATAAACATCAAGATATTCGCAACTGTGTAAATCCCAATTGCAATCAACATTTTCTTGAGTAATGCCAAATTTTGCTTATCAAAGTAAATATCTTGCTTAATATGTTTGATGATTTTCTTCACATAACCACAAATAAAAAATTGCGTAATAGCTAAAACTACAAAGAAAATCGCTAGAATCAATACGATCAAACCGAAATTAGGATTTGCAATCTTAAATTGACTAAAAACTTCTTTTTTAATACCAGGTTGACTAAAAGCAATACCACCTAAAACGCCAAAAATAACTATTCCAACGAGATCAACTACAATCAAAACTTGATAAATCCAAGCACAAACCGTAATCAGGTTTAACATAAACTTTTTCATATCTTTCCCCTCCTAAAGATGATCACCTTTCTTTATTAATTATTGTAATTCAATAATTAATATTTGCAAATAAATATTTTATCAATTTTTTGCAATAAAACAGCCCAAGTTAAAGCTCAGGCTATTTATTTACTCGTCATCCTTTACAACTTTAATCCGCGAAACATACATTGCTGCCGCAAAAGCACCAAAGAAGAGCGCGCCACCAACACCGGCAATCAACAGATTTAGCCATAATTCAAAACTATCCATGTGAATGTTAGTCAAAAATTCAAACAAAAACATCAACACACCAAACAAAACTCCAGACAGCAGCCCTCGTTTGATGGCATTTTTCCTAGCCTGCGGATAATCCTTAGCCGATACTTCATTCTCAGTTAACTTGAACTTCCTCGTCTCCCGCATCACATAGAAGTCGATCACAATGATGATCAGGAAACTTTCTGCCAGTAAAACTCGATAAGCTACAACTGCTCCAAAATTTGCAAACAAGATTGATGAAATAATGAATAGCGTTGTCAATGAGAGAAAAGCGATGAAAAAGGCGCGATTACCAATATGATCGATCTTAGCTTGCCGGTATTCATCAAGCGGACCCGAAATTCCGTACCAAAACTTCATGTACCGATCTAGCCAATTTTCTTTATTTTTCTTCATTATCAACATCTCCATCCCAAAATAAACTATTTAAATCTGTCCCTAAGGCATGCGCTAAATTCAAACATAAATCTAGCGACGGGTTATACTTATCATTTTCAATCAAATTAATCGTCTGCCGCGCTACCCCAATCTTGTCTGCCAGGGCCATCTGTGACAAGTGCTGGGCTTTGCGGTATTCTCTTACTCGATTCATGGTTATTTACTCTTCATTTCTCTTACAATGAAATAGAGCATGCCGCCTAAACACAAACCGCAAACCACTCCAGCAAACAAATACACGCCAATCACAATCGGTAAATTCTCACTAGTAAACAACCGTACTAGCCGCTCAGGGCCCACTTTAGCCAAAATTCCCAAAGTCAAAATAAGCCAAGTCCCGATCAAACTAATGAGAAAACAGCCCAGAAAGCGTAAAACTTTTTTCTTCATTCTTTCATCCCCCTATTTACTCTTCAATGCCCGCTTGAAGTTATTTACCAAGCCGCGATCATCTGTCTGTAAAATCAAGTTTGGATAAATACTTCTAATTAGGATCATTAGCGCTGCTAAGAAGGCCAGTAAAATTACAGCTGAGATTGCAGCTTCAAGATTAGTGGCATTCCCGTTGATCACTCTGAGGGGCATGACATATGAAGAAAAGAATGGGACATATGACAAAATCCGTGAAGCCAGACTAGTTGGTGAATTTTGTAAAAACATCGCCGCAAAGAAGCCAATAATCGCTAAATAAGATACTGGCTGCACAGCCTTGTTGGCGTCTTCCGGCTTAGAAGCAAGAGCTCCACAAAAGGCCGCGCAAACTACGTAAAGAATTAAACCTAAGACTGCAAAGACTAAGCTCCAAGATAAGAAACCTGCTAAAACCTGGTCAATAACTGGCTTTAATTCTTTAAAAGCGTCCCCGATTCCTGGCAACTGTGGTGCCGCCAAGTAAAAGGCTACCCCACCCAGGGCATAAATCACTACTTGGGTAATGATTTCACCAATGATACCGATGATTTTGCCGTCAAAGTAAGTTTTACCCGGCATACTGGAGAAAATCATTTCCATAATTTTCGTTCCTTTTTCGGTTGCAATATCCTGTGCGGTGACTTGGGTATAAGTCATGATCAGCATGTACAAGATAATAATTAAAGCGAAAAAGGCCAAGTATTGCGGTGAATCAGTCTTAACTTCGCCGCTCGCCTTTTCTTTGATGACTTTTTCATGGAAAACCGGCTTAATCTGCAAAGCCGCTTGTTGCGCCTCAGTTAACTTAGCTTGCTGGAGATTAACTACTTGCTGGATCCCTTGCAATTTTTGCAACAGTTTAGCTTTTACTTCATCATCTAACTTTTCAGAAGCATGATAATCAGCTTGCAGCTGGCCGTCATCCTCTTTAATTTCCACATAGCCGTCAATGTCGTCATTCTTTAACGCCTGCTTAGCTTTGGCGAGACTAGCATAATTTTCAAAATCATCACTGTCTTTAAAGGCGGGCTTAAGTTCCTTGACTTGGGTGACGACGCCAACATAATCTGTGTCACTACTACTGCTACTGGTGAAATAGCCGACTAAAAAGGAAATTGCCAAAAAGATAAACGGTCCGATAACCATCGCCAAGTAGGACCAGCTCTTTACTTCTCGGCGGTAGGTTTCTTTAGCAACTAAAAGGGTCTTATTCATGGCTGGCACCTGCTTTCATCTTAAAAATTTCATTGAGAGTTGGTGGTTCCTGGTCAAAAGTCTGGAGATATTGTCCTTGGCTTAATTGCTCAAAAATTGCGCGACCAAATTTAGCATCAGATAGTATCAGCTTGAACTTGCCGTCATTTAATTGGCTAACTTCAGTCACCCCAGGCAGTTGGGCTAAGTCATCAGCTGACTTGTCGACTCTGACATAAAGCCGGGTTAAGCCGAACTCTTGCCGAATGTCATTCACAGGACCATTGAGGACGATGCGGCCGTCATTAATCATCACGACATCGTCACATAATTCTTCCACATTGCGCATGTCATGATCGGAAAAAATAATGGTGGCTCCTTGCCACTTTTGCTGCAAAATCACGGACTTCATGATTTCCACATTCACCGGATCCAGCCCACTGAAAGGTTCATCTAAGATGATTAACTTTGGTTGGTGAATCAAGGTCGCAATCATTTGTACTTTTTGTTGGTTACCTTTGGAGAGACTTTTAATTTTGTCACTCAGCACGCCTTTAACTCCTAAGCGGTCCATCCAATCAGGCAAGGCAGCGTTAATTGCCTTAGGTGACATCCCCTTCAGGCTGGCTAAGAATTGCACCTGTTGCTGGATCGTTTCCTTGGGCATCAGACTGCGTTCTTCAGGTAAGTAGCCGATCTGGTTGTAGTCCTGCTCATTAAAGGGATGCCCAGCAATGGTGATTTCACCGGTGTAGCTGACGAACTTAAGAATGCTGTGAAATAACGTGGTCTTCCCTGAGCCGTTTTTTCCGATAAGGCCCAGAATTCGACCTGGATGGGCGGTGAGATTAACGTCAAACAGGACTTGTTGGGTCCCGAAACTTTTGTTAAGCTGTTTTACTTCTAACATAGAGATCCTCTCATTTTATCAATTATATGTGACATTTGTTTGAGTTAAAGATACTACATTTTAGGTAATAATGTCAATTATATATGACAAAAATTAAAAAACCGCACTTGCTCTTTTTCGGAACAGATGCGGTATTTTTATAACCCCAACATCGCAATCGGTACAACTTGCACCTTATCTTCTTGTCTTTGATAGGCCACTTGACCTGTATTTAATAGCACTTTACTAATTTGATATTCTTCGCCAGCCAGCTCTTCGAACCAATTCAGATGTCTGACATAACTATCCTTCACATTCGGATTAGTCTTCACTTCAAAAAGCACTAACTTACGACCTTTTTGTAAAATAAAGTCAATTTCATGCCGACCCTTGCTGTCTCTGAAATGATATAGATGCGCATCTAGGGCGTCTGCATAAACAATCAAACTTTGGTAAACGAGGCTCTCCATCAATTGACCAATCAAATCGCTGTTAATCTTACCAACATGCTTATCAACATCAAAATCAGTTAATTGTTCCTTAGTTACGTCTAACAGACTCATAGCAATCGCCGGATCCAGCATGAAGTGCTTGGGTGCTTTAGTTAAAGCGGGAAAGAGTTTACCCATGCCAATAAAAGATGGAACATCATCAATTACGTATAAAATTTCTAACGCATCCCGATAAAAATCAGCAGTTGGACGACTCGGAGATTTTTCATTATTTGCCATAGCAGTATCGATTATCTTTTTATAACTAGTAGTTGTCCCAATTGCTGCCGCATATGCGCGCATCCATGAGCGTAAAGTTTCTGGTTCCCTGGCTGTAAATCCATTTTCTTCAAAATCATGTTGAATAATATTATTCACATAGTCTCGAATGAGTAATTCTCTTGCTTTAGAAGAACGATTCCTAATTCCAGGAAATCCTGAACGGAAAACTTCATCTAAATAATTATCCAACTTCTTAGTGCTAATTCCGCCAGCTTGATAACTTGGATCATTTAGTAACTTATCTACAGAGATAAAGCTATCTGACATTTTTCGCTCTTGAACAGAATATGGCCGCATCTTCATTCGAATAATCCGACCAGCTCCGCTATGAATCCGAGAGTTCACACGCACACTACTCCCAGTAAATAAGACACTACCGGCAGATAAGCCAGCATCAACTTGATGACGAACATAGGACCATAAATTAGGTTCAAGCTGCCATTCATCAATCAAAACAGGTTTCTTAGCACTCAAAATTGCCTCAGGGTTATTACGTAAAAGCATCTTGATCTGGGGATTATCTAAACTCATCATGGTCTTAGCCAATCGTGAGGCCGTTTCAGTTTTACCTACTGCTTTAGCACCTTCAATCAAAATTGCTGGCAATTCTTGTAGGTTTTCAGCTAGAGGCTGATCAATGATTCTTTTTTCGTAGTCCATAACGTTCCCTTTCAACTGCTAAATTCATAATTTGCACTTTCAATTTTAACATTTTTCCACTCTGAATTTGCAAACTTTTCCACTCTGAATTTGCAAGCTTTTCCACTAAAAAACTTCCAGAAGCAAAACTTTTGGAAGTCGTATTTACCAATACCGCACTGACTACAAAACCTCAGTGTAGAATTTTAATTCTTCTTGTAATTTTCTTACGCCAACTGAAGCCTTGAAGTGGTTCTTCAACAAGTAACCTGACAATTCATCATCCAATGCCTTGGCAACTTCAGTCACTGGTTCGCCGGAACTAGTTCTGAACAAAGCCAGCTTCAAGAACTTCATGACATCAGGGTTAGCCACGACTTCAGGATTAGCATTAATCAAGCTTCTGATTTTAATGACAAAATCGTTATTCTTCGGACTTAAATCATTGAGGACGCCAACACCAAGCATTGGCTTGCCTTCTGGATATTTTCTTTTGACCATTCTCATCAATCCTTTTCAAATTCTCTTACTACTATTCTACCATGCCTCGCCCGCCGTCACCGCGATGAGGCTATTTTTTCTTTTTTGGGTAAAACAAAAGCCCCAGTTTCCTGGAGCTTTCGTTAGGAAAGATGATTATTCGGCGTCTCTCTTTTTACGTTTCTTAGCACCGATTAGGCTGAAGAGGCCTAGACTTGCGAGTAAGCTTCCTAACCAACCCATGCTGTTTTCTTCATGCTTTTCACCAGTTTGTGGTAAAGCATTCTTCTTAACATTGGCAACATTTGCGCCCTTCGGAGCGGCAGCTTGATCCATATGAAGCGGAGCATTGTCCGTGACATTGTTTGGCTTAGCTGGAGCATTCTTGCGAACTGTGTCTTCAGCTTGAACTTTCGTAGTGATTTTACTCTTCTTAACTGTCTTGATCGGCTTAATTGGCTTCAATTCAGGTTTAGGCTTGATGCCTGGAGTAGTGCCTGGGACATTTGGCAGGCTAGGCTTGCCAGTCGTGTCGCCAGGTTTACCCGGAACAGGTGGAGTTGTTGGAGCAGTAGTTGGTTGACCGCCATTGCCTGGTTCAGTAGGACCTGGGTTAGTTGCAGGTGGAGTATCTGGACCTTCTGGCTGATCATCACCACCGCCACCAATTGGCTTGTAGATAATGGTAATTTCTACATTGCCAGTATCTACACTTACTGCTTTTGCAGCAACGCTAGCAGGATCAGCTGTGTAACCTGAGATAGCTGCTGGAGTGTAAGCATCCCATTGTGACTTAGTTGTATCACTTGCATTAGAATCCTTAAACTTCCAGTCAGTGTATGTTACATCACCAGTTACTTCATCAAAGGTTGCAGTTCTAGTGAAGGTTACCTCTTGAGAAACAACTCCCTTAGTACCATCAGGTTTGATGATAGTAATTGTACGAGTTGGCTTCTTAGTAAGGTCTTGCAATTTTGGATAAGTCTTAGCTGGATCGCCTGGAACCTTGCCAGTTGGAATCTTACCTTCAGGTGTTTCTGGAGTTACTGTGACTTTCTTATGTTGGATCTTCACAATAACAGTTGGAATTCCATCTGGAGTAGCTGTTACAGTCTTAGGAATGTCTTGATCTGGAACAATTTCCCAACCTGCTGGTACATCCTTAGTTGGATCAACCTTAATCGGTTCATCGGTCTTACCCTTTAATGGTGAAGTTCCAATTTCATTACCATCTTTGTCTTGGTAAGAAATCTTACCAGTTTGTTCAACTGGACTGTAGGTGATAATAATCGTCACATTCTTTTGACCATCCTTAACAGTAATTGCAGGAACAGTTTCTTTAGATGGAGTATAACCATCAATAGTTGGAGTAGTAAATTTCTTCCAATTAGTTGAATCTTCAGACCAAGTACCATAAGTTACGTCTCCAGTGACATCATCGTAACTTGCGTCACGGTAAATGTGAGCTGTTTGAGTAGTTGTATCAGTTGTGCCATCTGGATTCTTCACATTAATGGTACGAGTAATGGTTTGGTTCAAATCATCCTCGTGGGCACCATCAATTGGCTTACCTGTTGGTGTCTTACCATCTTCTGGAACTGGATCAGTGTGTTCAATCGTCTTCTTGATGTGAGTTAACTTAATGAAGACTGTTTGTTGCAAAGTTTTACCAAATGTGTAATCACTTGGCAAACTCTCACCCGTAGCTAATTCATAACCAGCTGGAACGCTTAAACCAAGATTCTTAGCTATTGAACCAGCAACGCCAGTCTTAGTAACTACATCTCCAACTTGCTTGTTATTTTCATCAGTATCCTGGAAAGTAAATGTTACCGTTGCATCCAAAGTAAACTTGCCACCAGGTTTGATGTTCAACGTGTAGTTTGGATTTGCATTCTTAAGAGCAGTTTGACTAGTTGGACTCAAAGCAACTTGGTAAACGCCAGATTCAGTTGGCGTACCGTTAGCAAAGTCATAAGTCATGCCATTAGGAATTGTTACACCTGCAGGAACATTTAAACTGAACTTGCCATTATTAATGGCTGTGTCAGTACTTTCTTGACCACCTTGAACAGTAACGTCAACTTTTTTAGGACTAATGACATATGCAAACTTGCCGCTTTCGCTGACATTGTAGTTTGGATTATCTTTTTGCAATTGATCTTTACCAGCTTGAGTCAAAGCAATGTAGTAAGTACCAGCATCAGTTGGAATTTTATCTAACTTCTTGCCATTTTCATCAACCCATTCGTAGTCACTAGGTGTTAAGTTTGCAGTATTCAAACTTTCGCCAATAACTAAACCATCTGCGGTAAGTTGAGCATCGTTGTCATCAATTGTTGCTGGATCACCATCATAAGTCTTACCAGGAATGGTATTTGGCTTCTTGTCCAAAGTTACAGTTAAGTCTTTTTGCTTAATTGTAAAGCTTGCTTGACCCTTCAAGTTATCTTCACCAAGAGTGACATTACCTGCACCTGCGTACTTAGCGATTCCTGCGTTCAAGTGAGCAAAACCAGTATTAGTTAATTTAACTATGTAGTCACCTACGTTAGCTGAGTTATTCTCAATAGTGTAATCACCTGCTTGCAACTTGTAAGTGTCAGCGGTAGTGCGTAAACTTAACTTCAATATCACCATCTGGACTGTTCAAATCATCAAGTGACACATCCTTACCATCGTAAGTCTTGTAAGCTGAACCACTCAAAGTTGCAGTACCAGTTGCTGGATTAATGGTAAATGTAGCACTACCAGTTAAATCATCAGCACTAATACCAACATTACCCTTCCATGCAGGATCTGCGGCAATTGCAGCTTGTAAACCTGCTAAAACCTCATCCTTGTTAAGCGTAAATGTGTAAGTGCCTTGATCAGTTGGAGCTACATGATCTGGCGTATCCCAAGTGTAATCGTCATTTTTCAAAGTGTAGCTAATAGTCTCGTTACTATTTGGAATAGCAATTGTAACTGTGATATTACCGTTAGTTCCAGCATATAAGTCATCAGTTGAAACAGCTAAGCCATTGTAATCTCGACTATTTTCACCAGATAAAGTAGCCTTAGCTGTAGCTTCAGTGATCTTGTAAGTACCAGTACCTGAAATCTTAGCTTTAGCCCAATCAAGGTTATTAGCGTTGGCAGTCGCATTCTTGATGGCATTCTTTCCAGTATCAGTTAATTCAATTGCGTAGTTGCCAACATTAACTGGAGCAGTTTTAATTGCTTCACCAACTTTATGACCTTGAGCATCAGTTGCGTACCAAACATAGTCAGTACCGGCAGTCAAAGTAATTGAATTCTCACCAGCATTTGGTGCATCAGTAATTGCAAGGCCAATTGGCGTAGTGTAGTTATTAATTGCTGTACCATCATAAGTCTTGGTACCTGCGCCTTGGAAGGTAACATTTGGCACAGCCTTATTAATCTTGTAAACAACATATGAAGTCTTAGGATCATAGTACCACGTAAAGTCAGGATCAAGATTTTTAAACTTATTAATACCATTTTGATTCAAAATGATGTGATAAGTTCCAACATTGACCGGAATGTTAGTAAGAGCCGTACCATCTTCATTAGCAAATGAGAAGTCACTATTATCAAGAGTTACATCCTCAGCACCCGTTGGCCAAGTTATACGAGAATCAGTCTTATCAATTGCATGCGTGATGTCATTTGGAATCGTAGTTTCAGTAGGATCACCAGAGTAAGTCTTATCAACTTTGGCATGATTGATTGTAATCGTACCAGCATTCTTGATATAAGTTACATTAACTGTAGCATTTGACATATTAGGATTTACAGTTGAATCTGCCGCAACTTCAGTTACAGCCTGGTCATCAACAATTGCTGTATAACCTGGCTTAGTAACATCTACTCTGTTCCAAGTGCCAGTTGGAATACCATCTTTATCCGTTGACTCGTGATTCCAAACATTATCGCCAAATTCACGTTTATAAACATTATTATCGACAACTGCAGCTAATACTATTTCTGTATCATCAGCATTAATAAAGGCCGTTCTATAGAAAGTGACCTGCTGTGTAATGGGCTGATTCTGACCTTCAATGTTGATAGTTCTAGTAATCGTCTTCTGTAATAAAGAATTTGGAACATAGAAAGTGGTTGTACTATTTCTGTAATACCATGGACCGGTCGTTCCGGTAAAACTTTCTGAGCCACCATTAATTTGACCTACATTGTAAGTAAGAAAACCCAAATCACTAGATTGAGAAACAACTGTATAGCCAGGTAATGACGGCATATTAATTGAGCCTTGACTTCCAGCAGTTAAATTATCAGACCAGCTGCCAGAAACAACCTTTACACCTAAATTACCCCGGGTTGTATCCACATTCCAATCACCATAAGAAGTGGTCCACTTAGAAGGATCAGTACTACCATTGGTAGCAAATCTAGTTGCTTGCCTATCGTAGTAGATATCAATTTGACCGTAGTCTTGCTTAGTACCATCTGAAAGAGTAATTACATCGGCTGCTTTATAGGTATTAGTAGTTGGATCATAAAGCTTAAAGTACTTTTTAACAGTTCTAGTTTCAGTTTGTTTAGCTGGAACGTAGTAGATTGTGTGGTTTGCGGTAGCTTCATAAACTATAGCAGCATCAGTATAAGCAATTGAGTTCTTACCTGAAATAGTTTCGCCGCCTTCACCAGCTGTATTGTAAGCTGGATTGACAAATTCATTAGCAGCCACTGTACTTACATTACTACCAACTTTAGTCCAATCGCCAGAAGTAAATGCTTTGTAACCATCAATAGTCGGCACACTTGCAACAACGTTAGCCCAATTGGTTGGCAATTGACTCCAATCACCAGAAACAACTTTATAACCATTCTGATAGCCATCTTCATTGTAGCTTGAATCAAATAGCCATGGCGCATCAGCAGCCATTGTATTAGTTACTAAATCAGTATCACCTGTTCTCTTATAGTAAATATCAAGAACGGCATCTTGAGCAGCTTGTTCACCTGCGTGTTCACCAGCACCATAAACGTAGTGAACAGTGATTTGACGACTAGTGTATTGACTAGTTACACCATGAGCGTGAACCAAGTGAATCTGTTGTACTAAATCAGCATCAGTAAAGTCTTCTGGCAAAGAGTAACCTGTCGGAATACTTTGATCTTTAGCTAATTGATAATTTTTTGGCAAGCTTAAAGCTGGAGTAATGGTTGTATCAACCCCCTCAATGAAGACCTGTGATTGTGACTCAACAACCTTACCGCTTTCATCATCATCGACAAATTCAAAGGTAACCTGTTGCCCCTTAGTGTAATTAACTGTCACTTCTGCTGGTGTATCATTAGCACTTACAGAATCTGCTAGGACAGTATTATCAGTACTTCCTGCAACTACCATCTGTGTTGGGGAATCTGGTGTACTGAGTAAGATCGGCGTAGTATCTTCTTGCGTTGTCACCTTTGATTCAGCAAACACTTTAGCGTCAAGCTTGCCTGCATTAGCTTTGTCGAGCTTTAAGGTGGTTGTTTCTATTTCCGTTTGGTTTTCTTTGTCTAAATTAGCTGGGGATACTGTACTCTTCTGTTCTTCAGTTGGCTTTTTTACCTGAGTTAATTCTAGTTCAGATTGCTTTTCTTCAGTTTTATCAGAAGATTTAACTGCAATTTCTAGGTCTGTCTTGTTAGTCTTAGTTTGTGCAAGATCTTTAGTTTCAGAAACTTGAGTATCAGCTGCTTCTGATCGTGACTGAAATTGATTTTGTTCAATATGTGAAGTTGATTTACTATTTCGGGCAGATTGTGGATCTCGAGTAACTTCGGTAGTTTGGGCACCAGTATTATTCTTATCAGTACTATCTGCATGAACAAGTTGGTTAGTATTAAATGTCAAAAATAAAGTAGATAATAAGACAGAACAAACACCAACGCTTAATTTTCTAATCCCGAAGCGTTGCTTAGTGTCTAAGTCTCTTCTATTAAAAATCATCTTTGCCACTCCACTTAAAAAATTTCAAATTGTATACCACTTATACGCGTGGTGCTAGTTAAATCGTTCTAGGCAATATGCCATATTGTAAGCCAAAACTGCAACCTCAAGCCGTTCTTGAAAACCTGTTAAGCTTTGTTTTCATCATTGTAGTAGCTTAGTAAGGAAAAGTTACTCTCGATAGTTCTTCTGATAGCCATTAGTCGATGATCATTATGTCTTTTAGCACCTTGCATGTTTTTGCGATACGGAGTCCAAAGCTTATAGCCCATTTGATTTAACTTTAAGGCCATAATAGTAGACTTTTTTCGTTCTTTATAGCCAATATCCGCTATATTGCGAAAGATTTTAACGCGATAATTGTGGACAGGTTGGCAGACCGGAACCGGAAAGCTGTCAATGATCAATATCTTGCCTGAAAGATCCACTTCCTGATTCAAAATATGGCGAATCAAATAGATTAAAGCGGGAATGGGATAATCCTACAAAGAACCTGCAGAATCTTCTTTGGGATTCGATTCCTAATTCTGCTTACCAGATAAGCATGGTCAATATTGAACTATCAGACATCTTGGCCTGATCAGTATTTCTGCGATGCTTCAGGGAATCTGGTGCATACAGTTTGTACCAAGAACGACAGATTACATTTAAACGAGCAAAGCTAACTTGTAAATGGTGAAAAAACGCTTAAGCTTAGGGCAGTTCAATTGGATCAGACTCCTTTTTATTAGTACTTACAACTTGAGTCTAGTCCGATTGGACTTTTTATTTAACTAAAACGATTTAATTAGCACCACGCGTACCACTTATACATATTATTTTACACCAAAAGAAACCCAAGTTACAGCAATAAATCCGTCGCTTTCATCAAATCATTCTTATAGTTATCTTGAGTTGGTGGGCTAATTTTTTACATTCATCGGTAAAGCCAACTTTTGAGAAAAAATAATAGTACTTCTTAGGATAAGCAAATAAAGAACTGCGATACACCAAAGTTTCTAATACCGATTTACTAATTGGTTCATTCTTCCACTTACATAAACCTGAAAAGGCAAAATTATCAACTGAAATTCCAACAATATCCATTTCAACTGACTCTCTCTTCTTTTTATCATTGCCCCACCAATAGCCTAATCTTCTAAAGTATTCCGGCACGATGTCTTTATCCATCATGTGGTTCCAAAGATATTCTTGACTAAGCTGCTCAAAAGATGGCCCTAAGAAGTGTGATAGTCCCTGCTTAACTTGATCAACTACAATGGCTGCATAACCAGCTTCAATCAAGCTAATGTTCTTGCTGACGAAAGTGTACCAAAAGCGAAACATCCCATCACTAATCACATACAATGTCATTAAGTTAAGATATTGACAATTGAGATTAGACTTTTAAAGCACTGATTTAACATTTAATTGTTTAGATTGGTGCTTTTTTTCGTACGTCAAATAAAGAATAACTTAGTCCAATTTTTAAGCTACGCGATATAAATAATATACAGCTGATTTTGATTTTATGTTTCTCTCATCTTTTCGTCCTGGTCTGATTGGAACCGTATAATAACTGATTTGAATCAGAATCCTTTCATAGTCGCGTGATGAAGAAGTTAAATACATACTCTGAATAATCGAGCATGATTGTTTGAAGTTAACAGCGTATTGATACTTGCAATGCCTTTGCGGAATATAAACTTGCGCATCGATTTGACTGATGGCATTAAACATGATCATATGAGCATAGATTTCCATTTCGATGAATTTATCTTGTTTGGAATGGAACTGTACACTGCCTAAAGAATACTTTATCTTCTTGAAAGAGGTCTCAATGCCCCAATGAAGATAATAAAGCTCTTTGATTCTTTTTAGTGGATAATTTTCACGATCAAGATTAGTTAGAACAACTTCCCATTCTTCTTTATTAGAGTCAGGATCATTAATTCTTAATTTACAAGCACGGAACTTTACTGTACAAAATTTTTCAAAATCCCAACTGCGATCTATGGTATTTTTAGAGCGATACTTAAGATACTGGTGGTAATGGTGCTGGACATAATGAATATTCTCACTAACTTTATGCGTGACGTAATATTGGTGAGAAGTAGTTACGCGACAGGAAATATCACGATCACATTCTTGATCCGGCAATGTCTTTAAATCCCCCATAGCCTGTCTTGGTTCGAATAAGATACTGAAGGGACCGCAATTCAAAGTTTTAAGCAGTTGAATTGCGGCTTTACGTTCATCCATTTCCGCTTTAGGTTGAAAAATACAATCTTGATAAGTATTATTAAGCAGGTCATACAAGGCATTGACATGAATTTGGCAATAAGGCGTCTTTTTATGAGGTGAAGATTGGACGATATTCTTTGATTTTGGGTTCCAAATTTGATTAAAATCGGAGCCATCAATGGCAAATAAACGATATTGGTGATCAAAAAGTTGAGTACTAAATAGATTTTGATTAAAAATAGTCAGAATATGTTTAAAACAAGCAGGCGAAAGTTGGCCTTTTCGTTGAACATAAGTAGAAGTACTAACTACTTTGGACTTCATGTGAGTTGCACTTTTGCCAAAAGTTCTAAACAATTCACTGGTTAAATCTTGTCCCTGCATATTAATTGTAGTTTTAAGGACTGTAGCTGTATCCAAAGTACGTTTTCTAGTAAAAGCATGAGGATCATCAATAAAATCATGAATATGTTTGCCAGTATCATTGATAATTTGATCAAGACGCTCTAAGATATTCTTATGAAGGGCTTTCATAATTAACACCAGCTTTCAGGTAATAATTTTGAAGGTTTAAATTTTTATACGTGGGCGAAAAGAGAGAGCTTTTCGCCTTTATTTTATGCAAAAAAAAGGAATCGAATCCAAATGATTCGATTCCTAAAAAAGTATCTTCAATTGTCAATATCTTAACTTAATGACATTCAATCACATAGATAGTCTTTTTCTTTTTCGGTTTATCCATTTCCGTTACTGGCACCTTCTTGGAGATGATCCCTAATTCAATCAAGCTCTTGAGGTATGGGGTAATGCCACCTGCTTCAAGCCCAGCCCTTGAAGCAATTCGCGTCATCTGAGAAGCACCGGACGCAATCGCATTAATAATTGAATTATAAGTCGCTGGTTCACGTAATTCTTGCTTTAACAAATTACTTGGTTCTTCAAAAAGCAATGAATCAGGATTCAAAAAAGTAGCTTTGATATTTTCCATGACGGGAATACGATCCGAAATCAAGTTCAAATACTTAGGGACACCACCAACAATGGAATTAATCACAAAGACGTCTTTTTTACTATAATTCGGCAGCAGCTCTTCCGCCCCTCTTAAAGTAAAAGGCTTAAGTTTATATTGTACCGTCCGTCTGCCATATAATGGACTCTTATAACCTAAAACCTGGTACTCCATAAACGAAATTGATGAACCACAAAGAATCAAAAACATATTTGTCTTTGCATATTCACGATCAATGTACGACTGTAGCATTGAACTAATTGGCGGATAGACTTGAGCTAGATATGGATACTCGTCAATGACTAGTACCACTCGCTCTTTTTTAGCTAATTCTGCTATCTGCTGAAAAGTAATTTCAAAAGATGAAAATGATGAATTATCAATGGTCTTGGGATCCATGAAATGATGAATAGCAGTTGAAAATCTTTGCAAGTTATCTGCTTTATTTTCTTCGAAGGCTCTAAAGTAGATTGCTTTTTTCTACCTAAAATCAAGTATTATCAAAGATTTAAAGAAGAATTTTTAGTCTTTTGATGAGGCGAATAAGATTAAAGTCAGTCTGAGAACCCAATACAGGGCATGACAAAATAAGTCTCCACTTTAATCATTTTGTGCAGACTGATATACTTATAAATGATTAATCATTAACTTTGATTATGAAGAGATTTACGGTAATCATATGGTTGATCATTAATAATTAGAGCATAGATTGTCCGAATCAGTTTATGCATAGATGCAATAGCAGCTTTCTTGTAGCCTCTGGCTTTCGAAAGCTGTTTTTTGTAATCAT
>NZ_ML136878.1 GCF_004009905.1 Lactobacillus xujianguonis | reverse complement strand
AAAGTAATCACCGTAAGTATACTTATCGCGTTAAAGGCCAAGGCAAATATTGGTCTGAAGCTGGTGCCGAAGGCATGCTTCGAATTCTAACTTGCATCAAGAATGGAGACTTAGAAGAATGGCTCAACAGTGATTTTGAAACGAGCAAACTAATTAGCTTAGACCGTAAGAAATTACAAGCCGCAGCTAGAGATAGTTTGAGAATCCGTCACGAAATCCATACCGGTATTCAACACGGAGCCTTAACAGCAGCAGTAGTTGGTGGCAGCTATTTAAGTAAATTCAATCGGATGTTAAATCACATAAATTATTAAGAAATTAAGGTCAGACTAATGGTTTTTGAGTAACCGCAAAAACTTTGACACTTACGATTTAAATATTCCACTTGCTTTAATTTTACGTTCATGCTATTCTAACATCAATCAATTGAAATTCATCTCTAGAAAGAAGGGTCGCCGTTGCGTTTTTAATCTTGCAAACTCAAGCATAGTTAAACAGTCATTATTTTTTGATGGAGCAACTATGCACTTTTGGCAAGATTAATTGCGACGGAATACCTTCTTTTATTATGCGCAAATAACGAGGGAGAGTCTGCACTTGCCAGAAGTGTAGGCTCTTTTTTTCGAGGCGATTAGATGAGCAATATGCGAATTTCAAACTTGTCATTTAGATATGACGACAGCAGCGAGAACATTTTTAACAACTTGAACCTGAACTTGGATAGTTCATGGAAGTTAGGCTTAGTGGGCCGCAATGGTCGTGGCAAGACGACTTTCTTGAATTTACTCCGAGGAAAATTGCACGGAGTAGGAGAGATTCGAACCCGTTTACGTTTTTCTTACTATCCAATTGCGATCAAAGATCCAGCTAACCTCACTCTTTATGAATTGCAGGAGCAGGTTGATTTTGAACAATGGGAACTTGAGCGGGAACTAAACTTGATGGGAGTTGATCCCAACTTGTTGTGGCAGCCGTTTAACACTCTTAGTGGCGGCGAACAGACCAAGGTGTTATTGGCTCTGTCTTTTACCGATCAGGATTCTTTTGCTTTAATCGATGAGCCGACCAATCATTTGGATGAAGCTAGTCGGAAGCAGGTGGCGGATTATTTAGTTGGCCATGAAAAAGGGTACATTGTGGTTAGTCACGATCGTGATTTCTTGAATCAAGTTACGAATCATATTCTAGCGATTGAAAATACTGAGATTCATTTGTATCAGGGTAATTTTGCGACTTATGAGAGCGTGAAAAAGAGACGCGATGAATTTAATCGCGAGAAGAATCAGAAGTTAAAAGGTCAGATTAATACCTTGCATCGACAACAGCAACAGTTTTATCACTGGGCGCAAAAAGTTGAGGCTAGAAAAAACATTGGTCAGAAATACCAATATATCTTAAATCGCCGGACACGTCTGAATAAAGGTGCGATCGGTCATGCGGCGGCGAAGATGATGAAGAAGTCGATTAGTGCGCGTGACCGCCTTGATAAGCGCGTTGAAGAAAAGAAAGGTTTGTTAGTCAATGTGGAAGAGACGCCGGAATTGACGATGAACTTTCAGCCCAACTATCATGAGACTCTGTTGGAAGTCCAGCATTTGAATTTAGCGATTGCCGGCAAGGCTTTGTTCGATGACCTTGATTTGATGGTAAAGAATCATGGAGTAGTGGCACTTGAAGGTAAAAATGGCTCAGGCAAGTCTACTTTTTTGAAATTGTTATTAGGCCAAGCCCAGGGAGCTAGTTATCAAGGGAAGCTTGAATTGACTAACGGCTTGACAATTTCATATTTACCACAGGACTTCACTGAGTATCGTGGTCAGTTAAGCGAGTTTGCGGAGGAGCAGAAGATTTCTTATGAAGAATTGCTCAATAATTTGAAAAAGATGGGCTTTCCGCGCTCGGCCTTTGCGACTCCAATTGAAAAGATGAGCATGGGACAGCAGAAGCGGGTGGCTTTGGCGAAGTCCTTAGTTGAAAAAGCTGACCTGTATTTGTGGGATGAACCTGCAAATTATCTTGATGTTTTTAATCAGGATCAACTGATTAAGTTGCTGCAGGAGGTTCAACCAGCCATGCTGCTTGTTGAACACGATCAGTTTTTCATTGAACAAGTGGCTAGTCAGAGGGTAGAATTAAAGCAATAAAACATCAACATAACAGAGGAATTTTTATGAAAATAGGTAAAAAAGAACAGCTAATTCTTATTGCTGTGCTAAGTTTGATATTGCTTTTCTTTCCTACAAATAAGGTTAAAGCTGATACTAAAGTAGTTTTTGATCAAGCGCAGGTTTTAAATCACAAGACTAAAGCTAACTTGGCTCGGCTTAACGAGACTAAGCTTAAAAAACTGAGAAGCTATCCTGAAATTGCGGTCGTGATAATTACTTCACTTCAAGATACAGGCTGTAAAAATGTTTCTGAATTGCACAAAAAGCTGGTTGCTGAACGGAATTTTGGTACGGCTGCCTACATGAACGGTGCGCTGATTGTTCTGAGGATTAAAGATCATCAACTTGAAGTCATCCCTGGAAATTTGAGTAAGAATAATTTAACTCAAAAGTTTCTGACTAATCTGGTAAACAGTGCACCTGTTCAACATGCTTTTGAGCAAAAAGACTATGATAGAGTAGTCACATTGCTTGCTAGTCATCTGACGCAGCGTTTATCTCAAGCGAAAGAATCAGTGCCAGTCATGAAAAGCAAGCATAAAAAAGCAGAGAAAAAAGAAAATGTTGGTCTGACGGTATTTTGGATAGTGATTACGGTTTTGATCTTGTTTCTTATGTATTCGCAAGTTTGGCGCTTTCGACATGATGGTTATGGAATTGATAAATTTGTCCCATTTGATCATGACAAAAATAAAAAGAAGGAATTGGAGTGATTTTTCCAATTCCTTCTTTGTTTAAGTCGATTATTAATTTAATTCGTTTAACTTGCTCAAAGCTTGATCGTAATCAGGTTCATCAGTTGTTTCTTCGACTACTTGTCTATAAACGATCTTACCATCTTTATCAAGTACCTAAACGGAACGAGCTAAAATGCCCATGGCTGGGACTAACAATTTACTTGCACGACCAAAGGAGCCTTCAATGTCAGATACAAGTTGCCTAGCTATTTCAACAGCACTCATATAACCATTCGAGTACTGTTCAACGCCCATTTCTTCTGTTTAAATGAATACTTACTTTTTCTAGGCATAAAAAATCCCACCTTCGTGAATAATTGAATACTTTATGTATTTCAATCGTCCACTTTAGTAGGATTGTATCATGGTCTCTTTTTTTGGAATTAGTTTAAAAATAAATTATTTACTGGTTAACTAATAAATATTACTTTATTTTTTCAAACATTGTTTAATGAATTGATCGTAGATATTTGTCATGTGTTCACCAAAGAAGGCATTATTTCCGTGAGTTGCACCATTAATTAAATAGAGATGAACTGGTTTACCAGCTTTCTTTAAGGCGTTGTAAAGTTCGATACTTTCTTTATCTGAAACAGTAGCATCAGCAGTACCATGTGCAATTAACATTGGAGGAAAATCTTCATTCACGTAGTTCTTGGAATTAGCTTTTTCAGTTTCTTCTTTGTGTGAAGGAATATCAAAGCCCATTTCTGATCCTTCAGGCGTATGAATATCGTGAGAATCACCAGTTGTTGGGAATCCACCTTTCATGTTTAGATCAACAGCACCATAAATGTCTATGATTCCTTTAACATGAGGATTTTCCTTATTAATAGGTTGATCAAACTTGTTAGTTTTGGCAGTCATACCGGCCATTGTAGCAACTTGGCCACCAGATGAACCACCCATCATTATAATGTTGTCTTTTTGAACATGGTAT
Source organism: Lactobacillus xujianguonis (assembly GCF_004009905.1). Taxonomy (GTDB): domain Bacteria; phylum Bacillota; class Bacilli; order Lactobacillales; family Lactobacillaceae; genus Lactobacillus; species Lactobacillus xujianguonis. Next base: position 77,065 of record NZ_ML136878.1, on the reverse strand, counting down.
TTATTAGCATTAGCTTTCATAAATCTTACAGCGTTCTTCGCATCAATAATTGGTGCTGGAAAATGGAAGCCGGCGTCGTAGTCTCTATATTGAACGATGGCCACAACGTATCCCTTAGAAGCTAATCTGCTAAGGGAAGCCACATTCTTATAAACATCTTGTTTAGCCCAGTGACTTCCTTTTACAAACATTACGCAAGGATAAGTTTTGTTAGGGTGGTTAAATTCATTAGGCTCAAGAATTTGAAGTGTTAATTGTTTACCATAGTTTTCGTAAGGAACATTAGGAATATAAGTTACATTTACTTCATTTCCATCCATATCGTAATGGGTAAGCGTGTCATTGCCTTTTAATGAAATTACTGACTTTGTGTTATTACCTGTGGTTGAAATTGGAGTATTTTTTGTACTCTTATTGTTATGCTTGGTAACCATTTTTACGCTTGACTTCTTAATATAAGAATTCTTTCCAATTTTATAATATTTACCTTTAGTTCCAATAATACTGATTTTCTGTCCTTTTTTGATAGTCTTTGAAACTTTTTGGCCCTTTAACGTATAAACGTTGGCTTTACGGCTAGCAACTACTTCTTTTTTATTGGTAGCTGCTATAACAGTTGAGCTATTCGTAGCTTCATTACCTTCGTAGAAACCAGCACCACTTAATAGCATTACTGCACTTAGCGTTAGATTTGCAATTTTGTTAATTTTCATTATTTAACCTCTACTTTTTGCTTTATGTTGTTACGTTTGCTAGCAAAACTGACTTTATTATATTTATAAAATCGTCTTTTGCAAGCGCTATCAGTATAATCACAAATCTATATATGAGTAGATTTTCTAAAATCTACGCTGTTATATCAAGGATTCTGACACGTTAAAATTAGAATATAGTTTTTTTGTTATATTTATATTGCAAAATAAGTATTTGCGCCCGGTTATTGTAAGCGCTATTCTGAATGCATAAGCAATAAAGAAAGGCGGAAATAAATAATGAAGAACGGTAAATATCAAGTGCGTGCAAAAGGTCATGGCTCAGAATCAATGCCAATGGCTGTTACTATTGAAGATGACAAGATTAAGAACATTGAAATTGATTCATCTGGTGAAACCAAGGGTGTTGCCGATGAAGTCTTCAACCGCTTACCAAAACAAATTATTGATAATCAAACTTTAAACGTTGATGCAGTCAGTGGTGCGACGATTTCTAGTCACGGTGTAGTTGACGGAATCGCTCAAGCTATTACTGAAGCTGGTGGTGACGCTGAAGAATGGAAGAAGCGTGACAAGCCAGCTGCTGAGAAGGCTAGCGATGAAGAAATCACTGTTGATGTAGCCGTTGTTGGTGCTGGTGGTGCCGGATTAGCTGCTGCTGTTCGTTCAATTCAACACGGTGAAAAAGTTGCGATTTTGGAAAAGTACCCACAAATTGGTGGTAACACTAGTCGTGCCGGTGGTCCAATGAACGCCGCTGAACCAGACTGGCAAAAGAACTTCAAGGCTCTTCCTGGTGAAAAGGATACTTTAAAGGAATTGGCAGCAACTCCAATTGATGAAATTGATCCTGAATATCAAGAAGACTTTAAGGCATTACAAAAGCAAATTAAAGAATACGTTGACTCAGGTGCAGATTACTTATTTGATTCAACTTTACTTCATGAAATCCAAACTTACTTAGGTGGTAAGAGAACTGACCTTAAGGGTAACGAAATTCACGGTAAGTATGCTTTGGTTCACGAATTAGTAACTAATGCTTTGAACTCAGTTAAGTGGTTAGCTGACTTAGGTGTTAAGTTTGATAACGATGACGTTACTGAACCAGTTGGTGGTTTATGGCGTCGTGGCCACAAGCCAGTTGAACCAATGGGTTATGCTTACATTCACATTTTAGGTGACTGGGTAAGAGACCACGGAGTTAACCCATACCTTGAAACCCGCGCTGAAAAGTTGATCATTGAAGACGGCAAGGTTCGTGGTGTGATCGCTACTCGTGCTGATGGCAGTAAGTTAACTGTTCATTCAAAGGCTGTCATCTTAACTGCTGGTGGTTTTGGTGCCAACACTAAGATGGTTCAAAAGTATAATACTTACTGGCAAAAGATTGATGATGATATCGCTACTACTAACTCTCCTGCAATTACGGGTGACGGTATCAACTTAGGTCTTGAAGCTGGTGCTGATTTGTTTGGCATGGGCTTTATCCAATTGATGCCTGTCTCAGATCCTAAGACTGGTGAAATCTTTACTGGTGTTCAAACTCCACCTGCAAACTTCATCATGGTTAACCAAAAGGGTAAGCGTTTCGTGAATGAATTTGCTGAACGTGATACTTTAGCTAAGGCTGCAATTGCTAATGGTGGCTTGTTCTACTTGATCGCTGATGACAAGATTAAGGATACTGCTTATAACACCACTCAAGAATCACTTGATGCTCAAGTTAAGGCTGGGACTTTGTTCAGAGATGATACTTTGGAAGGCTTAGCTAAGCAAATTGGTATGGATCCAGATACTTTAGTTGAAACGATTAAGACTTACAACTCATACGTTGATCAAGGTTCAGACCCAGAATTCCACAAGAATGTTTTAGGTCTTAAATGTGAAGTTGGACCATTCTATGCTACTCCACGTAAACCAGCTATTCACCACACCATGGGTGGTTTAGTCATCGATACTAAGGCTCATGTTCTTAACAAGGATGGCAAGATTATTGACGGCTTGTACTCAGCTGGTGAAAATGCCGGTGGTATCCATGCCGGTAACCGTTTAGGTGGTAACTCACTTGCCGATATCTTTACCTTCGGTCGCATTTCTGCTAACACTGCTCATGATGATATGCCAGCAGAAACAGATGCAACTTCAGGTGCTTCAGAACACTAGAATAGAATGAAAAGAGGGAGTAAACTATGTTTTTTAAAGAACACTTTGGAACGGTTTTAACTAGTGTTTTATCATTAGTTATGGGCCTGTTTATGGGAATTGCCGTAATTATTGTTAACCATTTACCTTTTGTTTGGACTCAATTATTCCAACTTTGGGCTGAAATTTTCATGATAGTTTTCGTTGTAAGCTTATTTGTTCCTTATAATGCTTGGGGTGATTGGCTTGCAGGTAAGGTCTTCCATTTAAAGGAAGGTACTGTTGGCTTTGCTCTTGTTCAAGGTATTATTCCATCAGTTATTTTGAATACTTTCAACACTTTTATCTGCGTTGGACAAAGCATTTTTTACAACCCAACTATTCCTCAAGCAGCAAGAATGGGTATTTGGTGGCATAGTTGTATATCTACTTGGTGGATCTTCTTTGTAGTTTCTTATATTGCATCATATATTGCTGTATGGATTGGTAAATTTGTTGCCACTCATTACGTGAAGAAGAGTAATTATTAGAATAAATTTCCTAATATTTTAAAAAGAATGCCTTAATGGCATTCTTTTTTTATAAGTGCGTATAATAAAAGTGTAATCTTATTTGAGAGGGTCTACTATGCATAACACTAAACAGGTACAACATTATTTAGATGTGTTGCTCCAGAAGGGAAGCTTTGTCAAAGCTGCAAAAGAGTTATATATTTCTCAGCCATATTTGACTCAATTAATACATCGGATTGAGAAACGATTGGGCGCAAAAATTGTTGAAAAAACTGCTGATGGATATTCTTTGACTCAAGCGGGCCTTATTTATTATCACTATTTAGAACTTGAAGAAAATAATCGTCATAGACTTGAAAGACAATTAGCATCTTATGTTCATCCTAATAAAGAAGTCATTAAATTAGGAATTTTAGAAAGCTTAGGAACGTATTTATTACCTGAGATCTTGCCCGAGTTTTTAGATAAAAATCCTAATGTTGAAATTCAATTGTTTGAAGATGTTCCGCGTATCAATGAACGAAGGTTATTAAACGGGGATATTGATTGTTATGTGGGACAAACACCAGAAGCACTTGACTCGGGATTAGATGTAAGAGTTAACGGTGGAGAAAGGTATTACGTTGTGATTTCTCCAAAATCAAAATATTATCAAGAAGGAAAGTTTATCCTAAATCCTAATGAATTATCATTGAAAGATTTATTAGCTGAACCATTTGTATTAAGTTCTCAAGGATCAGCTATTAGGCACCAAGTAGATGGATTATTTCAAAGATTTCAACAAAAAGAAAATATTGTTCTCGAATCTAGTAGTGTAATTACAGCTACCAATTTAGCTATTCATGGTGTTGGCTTAACGATTTCCGCGGCAAGCATTATTAAAAGAATTGGAGAGACTCCAATTAATTTGTTACCAATAGATAAAGATCTACTCAATTTAGTGTTCTTCATTGCTACCAGAAAAGGACATGAATTAACACCAGGATTAAAGAATCTCTTGGTAGAATTTGATAAAAAACAACTTAATCCATCTATCCATTAAAGCAAAAAACCACCACTACTCATCAACAAGTAGTGGTGGTTTTCATTATCAAGCTAAATTTTTATTGCTTCCAAGCAGCATCTAATTTATTTTTGCCATTGTTAATCGCATTATTCCAGTTTTGCTTCTTAGCAGCTTGTGCCAAAATCGTTTGCATATTGGCATTTACTTGATCATAAGCAGTAATAGAATTCTTAGTTACTGGTAAGAAGTATAAGTTCTTGGTCGTTTTTGCTAAAATTGCAGGAACTTTACTATTCTTATTAGCCTTGTAGGCAGCTGAGTTCAGTGTCTTGGAGTTAACTGGCATGTAACCAGTTTGCTTTGCCCAGTAAAGTTGTGAACTTTGACTAGTTAAGAACTTCAAGAACTTAAAGGCAGCAGCTTTTTGCATTGCTGTAGCCTTATTGAACATGTAGATATCGGTACCTTGCTGAGCATTTAACTCACTTGGACGAGGAGCAATGCCGTATTCATATTTCTTAGGTAGAGCTTGCTTGACGTAAGCTTCGTTAGCAGTTGAACCGATGAACATTGCTACACGAGTATTGTCAAATGGAGTAGACATGTACTTTTCAGTACCGGCTTGCATGAAGTAGCCAGCTTTAACACCATTAGCGTAGTAGTTGATCACTTTCTTAGAAGCAGGACTTGCGAAGTTAAGCTTGTTGTTGAAGTCGATGCCTTTTTCCTTCATGGCAATCATGTAGTAATTATTCAAGGCATCAAAGCCGACACCGCGAACCTTGTGGTGACTCTTTGAGTAAATTTTCTCTGAAGCGAACTTCAACTCGGTCATATTAGTAGGCACTTTGACGCCATACTTATCAAGCAAAGTCTTGTTGTAGAATAAGACTTCAACCGATTTGTTAAATGGCACGCCATATTGTTTACCGGTAATCTTGGCTCCGTTCCATAAGCCACTTTGAATATCACTCTTTTGGTAAGAGCCCCAGCCAACTTCCTTATTATTAACGTAAGGAGTTAAGTTGACCAGCATCTTATTCTTGGCGGCATTGTAGAGCCAACCTGGATAAGCTTGCGTGATAGTTGGCAGGTCTTTTGGTGATTGCAAACCAGAAACTAATTTGGCTTGTAAGTCGGAATAGTTACCTCCTTGACTTTGCAACTTAATGGTAATGTTAGGATTATTCTTTTCAAAATCAGTGGTTAACTTCTTCAAAGCACTTTGAGAAGTACCAGTTAATGAATACCAAAAAGTGACAGTTGTCTTCTTATCAATCTTAGTTGGAATCTTGCTTGAAGTATTAGAAGCGGACTTGTTCCCACAAGCACTCACTCCAAGCATGGTTAAACCAAGTGTTGCAACGGTTAACAGTTTTGTCGAAAATTTCATTTGTCTCTTTCTCCAAAAACTCCTCAAGATATATGAGGATAGTAATAATATACATAAGTAGATTACCACAGAAAGCAGACTATTACTATTTAAAATTAAAAATTGTTTGCAATTGACAAAAACTGTATTTAAATATAAGCTTCAATTAGATATTCGTAAGATAAAAAGACAAACTTTCAGGTGAGATTATGGATAAGAACCCTCTAGTATATAAATATGTAATCGGTAAACGTAAACCATATGATTATGACTATGGTAATCGGCAAGGGAACCAAAACGCAGGCTGTCCTTTCTGTGATGTGGCCCATTTGGAAAATATCTTCGCTAAAGATGGCGATAAAATTTGGCTTAAGAACAAGTATCCAACGCTAGAAGATACTGATCAAACGATCTTAATTGAATCCAGTGACCATCAAGGGGATATCTCAACTTACACGCGGGAAGAAAACCAAGAACTGATGAAATTTGCCTTGCAGTGTTTTCATAAGATGTACCATTCGGGTAAATATAAAAGCGTTCTATGGTACAAAAACTTCGGACCCAAGTCTGATGGGTCGCTAACCCACCCACACATGCAGATCGTGGGCTTATATCACAAAGATGGCTATCAAGATATTGAAGAAGGGAATTTTACTGGCTTTGAAGTCGGTCGCTCAGGCTCGGTTGAAATGAATTTGTCCTCACATCCCGTTCAAGGCTACCAAGAGGTTAATATTTTGACTCATGATAATCAAAACCTAGATACTTGGGCTGATTTAATTCAAAAAGGTGCGCAATATGTGCGTTCCGTTTTGTCACACGGGGTCGATTCCTACAACATCTTCTTCTATCCCTTGGATAATGGCAAAGGAACTTGTTGTAAAATCATTCCTCGTTTCTATGCCTCACCATATTTCGTTGGCTATAAGATTTCACAAGTCGATGACGCTGATACTTTGAAATGGGAAGCACAAAGATTAAAGGGCTTCGTTAATGGTGGCATTATTTTATAAGTAAACAGGCAGTCGAAGCTGGTTAATTAGCTCGACTGCCTGTTTTGTCATTATAACGTCTGCTATAATGGGAGTTGTAACGGCGTTATAGGTGCCTTTTTTGCACATTTTTTAGAAATAGGTGCGCTTTTTACGTGTCTTATGCTTAAATTGTCAAGATAGATTTCCTAACTCGTTTACGTGGACTACTATAAATATATAGTTATAGTTTTACAAGTTTTGAAAAACTAGTTTTAGAAGAAAACATTATGAAAAGAATTTGCCCAAATTGTGGTAAGGAGGTAAGTCCTGAGGAGGAAATTTGTCCTCAATGCGGGTTTAATTTGTATGGTGAAGCTAACCCTGATATCCCAACTAATCTTGGTTTGTTAGGCTTAAAGCGACCGCCAAAACTATTGCAGCCTGATCGTTCACAACCTGCATACCCAAAGATGCAAGCGCGAGCGCCAACAGTGCCGACAGTAAAAGCAACTCATCCGACGGAGCCAACGCAGCCAGCGAGAGCCAAGCCGAAACCGCAACGGTCACAGCCGACTCATCCTCCAGTTACCCGAACTCATCTTAAACAAGAAAAAGCAAAGAAGAAATCTCATAAGAAGCTTTATGTCTTTACTTTGATTACAGCGGTTTTATGTCTGTTGATTGCAATTGGGTATAACTACTATAGCCGCAAGAATTAAGTAACGAGATTTTTTGCTAATCCGACAACTGAGCTTGTTACAAGTGCAAGTCAGATGAAGATACCAAAAAGAAATTGCAACCGGTGGAGCGCTATTACCGCACTCATCTAGGTGCATATCATAAGCTGAAACAAGATTTAGTTGGTAAAAATCAAGGCCCAATTAAACTTGCAAAAAAGGGTCATTATTGGTTAATTTTCCCTCGTTATGCTTTAGAATTACCTGCCTATCGTTTAGCGGTAAGTAATAATTCTTCGCGAGCTAAGTTAAGTGTCAATGATCAAGCATATGAGAAGACCATCAAGGTTCTTCCTGGTGAATATAAGGTAGCTGCTAAAGCTGACTACTTAGGTCAAAGTGCCCAAACCTAAAAAACCGTAAATATTTGGCAACATGAAGATATTAATTTGCATGTTAATACGCGCACTTTTAAGATCAAAAGTAAGCCACATGCTGCTGTCTATTTGAATAATCGCTTAGTTGGTAAATTAAATAAAAAAGGTTACTTTACTTTTGCTGATCTGCCATTAAACGATCAGGTTGTTCTCTATGTTGCTCAAAAGCAGCGAGGCAAGCTGGTAAAATCACAGCAGATAACTGATTTGGCTAAAGTACTCAAGAAAAAGAAGGGTACCCCAACCATTCAGTTGCAGTTCAAGCAGAAGTCGATGAACAAACTATTAGCTACTAACTTTACGAAACCAAATCAGAAAGACTTTGTTGGTGGTAAACGTAATCGTGACTATCAAGAATTAAAGCGTTTAGTTAAAGGTTGGACTCAGAACCCTAACATGATTAAATACCATGCCACGGTGAAGTTAAGAAATAAGAATCGTAAACGACTAAATTATAATGTCATTTTCCGCTTCTATTTCCCTGAGCACCAGATAACTAAACAAATTATGAGCTTTCAAAATGGTGTGATTAGTCATCACCAGATTAAAGCAATTGGTGGTGGGAAGCTAATCAGTACCACCGGTAATTAAATAAAATGAAAAAGCGTCCGTTTGGACGCTTTTTTGTATGGGCAAAATTCTGAACTAATTCTTACCGCTCGGAATGGAAATGTAGTGGACACTGTTCCAATCGCCAACATAAGTGAAGGAGATGGCGAAGGGAGAAGTCATCGTGATCTTATTCCAGTTTTTATCACGGTGTGCACTGAGAATATCAGCTGCATGATGAAATTCTTGCGGATTAAAGAGAAAAGCAGTAATGCCGTTATAGACTAAATTCTTTAATTCCGTCATTGTTTTTGGCTTAGCTGCTGTATCACCATACATATCTTCGATTTCGTTACCGGAAATTGTGATTCCATTTTCTTTAGCAGCTTTTTCTAAACCCACAACGTAATGATCTTCATCTTGAATACCGCGGTGGTGGGTCTGATATTCGTGAGCAACATCATCAGCTAACTTTTGGGCTGCGGCTGTATATTGCCAGTCGGGACGACCAATCTGGAAACGCGCTTCATTAATAATCCGCAGAGCAAATTGACTAATTCTTGCTTTTTGTTTTGGTGTTAAATTATTAATGTCGACTTTTTCCTGATCATCTGCTTGGGATTCAGGGACGAATTGATTTTCATCCATGGCAGCACCTTTTTTGGCAGCTTCAATCATTACGGTGGTTGGTGTGTCTTCAGCTGCTTGCAGGTTAGTTAATGTGTAATCAGTTGGTAACTTGATGTGGTCGGTACCGTAAACTCTGAAATCGATTTGGACGGTATCTTTGCTGCCATCGGGATAAGTGATTTTTACTTCGCCAGTCGTGTTGCCATTATGTTTAAATTCTGGTAATTGGGCTAAATTCCAGGCAAACTTGGTGCCTTTTGGTAATTTCTTGGCATTAGTAACGACTGACTTAGCCGTTGGTAAATCCGAATGGTTATTGAGATATAACGGGACATTTTCGGCTCCAACGGGGGTATAGCTTTCGTTGTCTTTAAGATGAGCGAAATTGCTAAAACGGATATATTTATTCTTGCCGATGCGGTAATACTTTTTACCCTTAATGTTCTTCGTGCGATAGACTTTGAGATATTTACCTTTGTGCAGTTTAGTGCGCAGACGCTTACCTTTACTGTTATAAATGTAAGAAGTACGGGTTAAGTGGGTGAGATGAGCTGCGCTAACTGGGGTTGTTGTTAAACCGGCTGTTAAAAGCAAGCTGGCAGCAGCGACCACGATGGCTTTTTTCTTCATAATGTGCCTCCTCGATTTTTTCAAAAATATTATAGCAAGAAATGCGAAAGAAAAGATGAAAATCGAGCATAATTGATCAAAATCAATTTTATTTTTACTGGCTCGTGTTATATTTTTAGCATAGATATTTTAAAGATGAGGTGGACAAAATGGCAAGAATTAAATTTACGCAAAATGCTTTAGATTACTTAAAACGGCGCGGAATCCTTGATAAGCCGTTGTTGTTAATCTGTGATGATGCTGGTGGTAAGTATTCCATCCGTGGCGGTTCCTGCAGTATGGGGATGTCATACTCGATTATTTGGTTAGATCATCCAGATAAGGATTACCCACGAGTTCTTGAAAATGATGAAGGGGTCGAGATGTACACTTCTGACTACGATTTAGCTATGCTCCAAGATAATCTACATCTTGATTACAAGAATGCGGCCTTAGAATTGAAGAATGACGGTGCCATGCTTGATGGCGGTGTATTAATCGGGAATGGTCCTCAGCTGTTAGCTGGTAATAAAGATGTTCATTTGAAGAAAGTTTATGATTGTTAATTTAACTTTTGAGGAAAAATGATCTAGGATAGAGGCGACTGAATCCTAAACCTCCTTTTAGAAGAAGTGATATGATTTATTTTTTCTTCACATAAGTTTAGTCAAATAAGTCCTGAAGTTGATCTAACTTCGGGGCTTATTTTTATGCTTTTTAAAAAATACCCACAGGCAGTTGAATTTATTGGCTTGGCTGGTGATCGCAAGCGGAAGAGATTTTAAAAATAGGTTTGTTTGAATAAAAAAAGAAGACTTAATTTCGTGTACAAAACGAGGTTAAGTCTTTTTGTGTATTTCGAAGGTTTAGGTAAAAAACTATTTCGATATAGAAAAAAGGTGATTAACTATTAAAAAGATAGTTTATAAATAAAATTTTATCGATAACAAAAATTATTTTATTGTTGTTAATGAATGCGCTTACATTTATCATTGTATGTGGAAAAATTATTATGTTGTGGAGGAAAAGTTTTATGAGTAAAAATAGTAATCATAGTATGAAATTTAAGTCGCTATTTGTATGTACTTCAGCAATTATGAGCCTCTGGCTAGGTGCAAATCTGACTTCGGCACAGGTTCATGCTGCAGATGACAACAATACCCCTGCAAAATCAGAAGTTGTACAACAAGCTTCTTCTGCAAAAAGTAATACAACAGATGTTAAAGAGCAAACTACAAATCAAAAAGTAATATCTCCAGCAATAGCTAATGGAAACCAGGATAATAATTCAAATGGTAATCAAACTCGTGAGGAAGTCCAAGATCAGACCAAGATAGTAATTCACTATAACGGTGATGGTGAAAAATGGGTTCCATATATTTGGGGTAAAAAACCAAATGGTAATGGCAATGAGTATAAATGGGATGGCAAAGATGATAACGGATATTACTCTGTTATTGATTTAGACAAAAATTATGATCAAGTAGGAGTTTTAATAAAAACAAAAGGCAGCTGGGCTGGTAAAGATGGTACTGGTGCTGACCGTAGTCTTGATGTTAGTGATAACGGCAAAGCAGAAGTTTTCTATAAACAAGGTAGTGATGATGCTCAAAAGGTTACCCCTAAGTATCACGCAGCTGATATCAATTTACATTATTATGGTGATGATCAAGTAAAAAGTGTAACTGTTTGGACAGATAAAGACGAAACCCATAAACAAACTATAAATTTAACCAAAAATGGTAACAGCAAAGATGGTTCCTTTAGATTGAATAATATTGAATTTGGGAAACTCTTTGTTGCGCCAATTGGTACGGATAATGTAGTGAGAGAGTTTACTCCACTTCCTGGTAATAAAGCTACAGATATTTATTTAGTCAAAAATGATTCAGAAGCATACTACAGTAAAAGTTTTGCACTAGCTGATCAAAGTTTATCTTCAGCATTCATGACTTCACCAAATACTTTGAGTATTGAAGCAGGTAAGGCCACAACTTTAGATAGAATTAAAGAGAAACTTAATCTTCCAAATAATAGTATTGCAAGTGTAGAAGCTATTGATCCCAATGCCGATGACAAGACTAAAAAGTTTATCATTCATACAAAAACTGATCTTGATATTTTAAAGAATAATCAAATTGGTTTGGGCACGAACTTTAAGAATATTGACATTGGTCCTTATATTCGTTCAAAAGCTTTTGATGATAAATATGCTTATGATGGTGATGATTTGGGTTGTACCTATGATAGTAAACAAACTCAAATTAAACTATGGGCTCCAACTGCTAAGAATGTAAAATTAAATCTATATGATAGTGTTGATAATAATGCTAAGCCTACTAATGTCATTACTATGACAAGAGGAGATAAAGGCGTTTGGACTAGTATTATCAAAGGTGATAAAAAGGGTTGGGCATATGATTTCAATTTAACTTTTGGAAATGGAAAAGTAACTCAAACTGATGACCCATATTCTAAAGCTGTAACTGTTAATGGTGTTAGAAGTGTAATTGAGGATTACAATAACATCAAACCTTCAGACTTTAATCGAATGCCATCCTTCTCTCAACCGACTGATGCAATCGTCTATGAAACTTCAATTCGTGATTTTACCAGTGATCCAAATTCAGGGATTAAGGATAAAGGTAAATTCTTGGGGATGATTGAATCCGGTAAAACACCGACAGGTCAAGTTACCGGCCTTGAATATTTGAAATCTTTAGGTATTACTCACGTTCAAATTATGCCTTCTTATGACTTTGCAAGTATTGATGAAACTAAGAGCTTAGATAATCAATATAATTGGGGCTATGATCCAAAGAATTATGATGTTCCGGAAGGTTCGTACTCTTCAGATCCAACTAATCCGCAAGCTAGAATTATGGAAATGAAGGAAATGATTAATGGTCTTCATAAAGCGGGTATAAGAGTAATTATGGATGTGGTTTATAACCATGTTTATAATCCTCAAGAACAAGCCCTTGAATTAACTGTTCCTGGATACTATTTCCGTTATGATGCTGATAACAATACTACTGGTGATAGTGGCTGTGGTAACGATATTGGTACTCAGCGCAAAATGGTTCGCAAGTACATTGTTGATTCAGTAGTTTATTGGGCTAAGAACTACAACTTAGATGGTTTCCGTTTCGATATTATGTCATTGCTAGATCATCAAACTATGAATGACGTTAGAGCAGCTTTGGATAAAGTTGATCCGGGCATTATCACCTACGGTGAAGGTTGGGAACTAGGGAATCAAAAATACACTAGAGAATTTGGAACGACTCAGTATACTGCTGAAAAAGTACCAGGTGTTGGATTCTTTAGTGACGACATGAGAAATTCTGTTAAAGGTAACGATGATGGCTCAGAGCCTGGGTTGGTTATTGGTAACGGAAATGAGAGAAACTTTGATAATCATGCTAAGCTATTCACAGATAGTTTCTTAAGAGGAAAATGGCTGCATAATGATGCATGGGAACCACATAATTATGCTACTCCAAGTCAGATGGTTAACTATGCAGCTTGTCATGATGGGAAGACTTTGTATGATTATATCAAGAGTGAATTGCCAAATGAATCTGATGAAAATATTGCTAAGAGAGTCAGATTAGCTAATTCAATGATTATGCTCTCACAAGGCATTTCTTTCTTCCATTCAGGTCAAGAAGCATTGAGAACTAAGGATGGCAATTCTAATTCTTACAATTCTCCAGTAAATATCAATGAAATTAACTGGGAGAGAGTTGGAGTTAATAAGGCATCCGTAGAATACTTCCAAAAATTAGCTAAATTACGTAAGCAATTACCAATTTTGCACTTAAATGATTTTAATAAGATTGATAATGAGAATGTTACGAAAGTTATTAGCTATGGCAGGGAAACTAAGGATAAAAATATCAAAGGTGTATTTGAATATGAATATAACGTTGATGGCAAGAAACTTCTTATAGTCTTTAACGTTAACAATAATACCGTTTCTTTAGATAATATTGATTTGTCACATGGTAAGAAATTGCTTGATAGTGATGGTAATGTGAAATTAAGTAAAGAAACTGTTTTAGCACCATTGAGTACTTTAGTGGTTGACGAAGATGGCACTATGGTTTTACCAAAAGTTCCAAGACCAGATCAACCAGAAAAACCGACAACTCCAAGTGATAACCCAACAGCTCCGGTAAAACCAACAACTCCAAGTGAAAATCAAATTATTCCTGAAGAACCTATTGTTGAACCTGAAATTTCAAGTGCAAATGATACAAAAAATAATTCAATTAATGTTATTAATGAGGCTAATGATTCAAAAGCAGAGTCAACAAACGTTTCTTCAGAGAATAAAGATAAAGTGCTGGAAGTTCCTTTGACTCATAATGCTTATGTTTATGATGAACAAACGAACGTTGTTTATAAAGATGGTAATAAAATTGTATTGAAAGCAGGAAATACAATAAAGGCTTTAGATAATGGCAAAAAGTATGCTATTAAAGGAAAAATGTTCTACAAAATAGCTAAAGGACAATTTGTACAGGTTGCTAATACCATTAGCTATTACAAGTTAGTTCATAATTCATTTGTTTATAGTAAACAAGGTAAAGCTATTAAAAAGCACGGAAAGCGTATCTTGCTCAAAAAGAATAAACGAATTTTGTTACGCTCAAATAAGATCATAAAGATTAAAGGAAAGAAATTCTATCAACTTAAAGACGGTAGTTTTATTAAAGCGAGAAATATTAAAAGAGTAGGCTAGAAATCAAATAAATGATGAGTCTAACTTGATTCATTTTGATAAAAAAGAAGACTTAATTTCGTGTAAAAACGAGGTTAAGTCTTTTTTCGTATGCAAGTTAAAGTTGTCGATCTTCTACTAAATGACCATAACTACTGAGGATTCTGGTTAAGTCAGTCCAGCTGATCCTGATTGTTTTGGTATTGTCATTGGGATGCACACCAACATAATCATTCTCGACAAGTGCATCTTGATCAATTACTAAGGGAATCGTGTTCGTCGAATCATTTAGTAAATTGAAGGGTGAAACTGAACCGGGAGTGATTTGCAGTTTATCGGCCAAATCCTCTTCAGTAGCCATCGTTAAGCTACTAGTATGCAATTGTTCAACGGCTTTTTTCCAATCTAGTTTCTTACTAGTTGGTAACACAATCATGAAAAGTTGCTGGCCATTACGAGTTTTGATAAATAGGTTTTTACACTTGGCAAAATCTTGATTTTTGGCATATTTATCAGCTTCTTCACTAGTAAAAACAGCCGGATGATCATAGCTTTGGTAAATGATGTTGTGTTTATCAAGTAAATCGAGTATCTCTTGGGAATTCATTTCTATCCTTTCAAAAACTATTTGTATTGCTTGCGAAAAGCAATGGGTGTCATCTTAGTTAACTTTTTAAAATTTGTTGATAATTGACTTTGATTTCTGTAACCCAAGTCATAAGCGATTTCTTCAACTGTTTTGTTAGAAAAGATCAGCTCATGTTTAGCTTGGTTGATTTTTTCTTCGTTAATAAATTGAATTAAAGATTTACCTGTTTCTTTTTTGAATAAGTGTTGCAAATAAGAGGTACTGATCTTTAAATGCTCAGCAATTTCATCGACGTTGTGAATGCTTGCATAATTAGCAACGATGAATTCTTGTGCTTTGTAGATTACAGAAGTTAAATTCTTGCGTTTAGTCCGGTAAACATGATTGATAAAGATTTCGCCGATCGACCGCGTGTATTCATAATAATTGGGAATTGTTAAATCTTGTTCGATTTGTTTGATGATTTGATCACTTAAATTATAAGCTTCAGAGACTGGTAAGCCACCTTGAATAGCTGCTCTGGTATAAAGAGTAGTAGCTGAAATGGCTAGATCTTTTTCACTACGTAATTCATTTTGGTTAAAACTACCAAAATTACCATGTTGGATAAAGGAACGGAATCGTTTATTAAAGAGTGTTAAATTCCCTTTCATAACCGCATCCATTAATTCTCGTTCAGCCAAGTAACCTTCATAAGAAGGGGCAGAGTTTTCTTTTACTGGAATATTAGCTCCGGTAGTGATCATTTTTTGTGCTTTAGGTAGTTCGGGCCAAGTTTGAAAGAGCGTGAAATACAATAAACTAATTAAACTTGAAAATTGCTGATAACCGAGTAATGGCGCCTTTCGGGCATAGTTTCCCTTACCCGTGATCGTAAAGTTAGTGTTCCATCCGACAATCTTAAATCTGTCGTAGTTGATAATTCCTAAACTACTATGATTGGTCATTAAGTAGAGTGCAATTTTCTCATTATTTTGCTTAATTTGAGTTAGAGTTTGTGCATTAAAACTAGGAGCTAGTGGAGTAGTAAATTGCTCTACTAGCTTATTTTCTTGGTCAAAGACATAGAGATTTAGGTCAGTGCCATCATGAAATTTCTGTAGTAATTGTTCTAGTTGCATTATTTTTTCCTCTTTTATAGCAGAATTTGTTAAAAAGGAGCAGAAATAAGAATGCTCACTCTCTCTAATATAGCATAATAATAAATGTAAGCGGTAACAGAAAAGTGAACCGGAGGAGAACCAAATGAAATTAGTTCGCATTGAAGTTAATCATATGGATCGGCCAATTGGATTTAATCTAGAAAATCACCTGCATTTGGTAGGATTTTTAGATCAGCCAGTTACCCGTAAATTACAAAGACAATTGACTATTACTGCTAATGGTCATGAAGTCATTAGAAAGCCATGGGAAGAGGCAGATAACTTAATTTACGATTTTGCTTTAGAGTTAAGTCCACGTACTCGTTATGAAGTAAAAATGAGCGTTAAAGATGATGATGAAGTTGCTTCAACTACAACTTACTTTGAAACTGGTCAAATGGGTCAATCTCTTCAAGGAAAATGGATTGGAACACAACATAAAGATTTGCATTCCATTATTCTTCATCAAAAATTTACTGTTAAAGAGGTTAATCAAGCCCGATTATATCTTACTGGGTTAGGTTTATTCGAAGCCTATATTGATGGTCAAAAGGTAGGGGATGAATTTTTAACTCCAGGTTTTACTGATTATAACTACGATCTTCAACTTGAAACTTATGATGTAACAAAGTATTTACATGAAGATGGTGAACATGAACTATCCATTATGTTAGCTGATGGTTGGTATCGCGGTAAGTTAGGCTTGAAGACGCATGGTGGTCAAGCTAATAACTATGGTGATCAGCTGTTAGCTTTAGCTGAATTACGAATTAATGATCAAGTAGCATTAGCTACTGATGACAGCTGGGAAGTTTCAACTTCACCAGTTACTCATTCAGGAATTTATTATGGGGAAGACCTAGATGATAATCGTCCTTTAACTGATCTGGGAAAGGCAGTTATTGTTTCTAGTCCAACTAGACATTTAGTTGATCGTCAAAGTTTACCGATTAAGCGTCATGAAGAATTTCCTGTCAAAAAGGTAATTCAGACTCCAAGTGGATCAACAGTTTTAGACTTTGGCCAGAATATGGCAGGCTGGCTTGAATTTAAGAATATTGTTCCTCAAGGCGAAAAAGTATCAATCGAATTCGGGGAAATCATGCAAGATGGTGAATTTTATCGCGATAACTTGCGGTCAGCTCGGGCACAATTCACATATGTTAGTGATGGACGTGAAAAGTGGGTACGACCACATTTTACCTACTTTGGCTTTAGATATGTTAAGCTGAGTGATTTTTCAACAGCAATTAGCCCTGCAGATTTTAGAGCGGTAGCTCTTTATTCAGAAATGCGTGAAACTGGCCAAATTAAAACTGATAATTCAATGGTTAATCGGTTATTTGAAAATGTGAAATGGGGTCAAAAGTCTAATTTTGTTGATATTCCTACTGATTGTCCGCAAAGAGACGAACGTCTTGGCTGGACTGGGGATGCAGCAATTTTTGCGAAAACTGCTAGTTACAACATGGCAACTTACCAATTCTTTAAAAAATATAGTTATGATGTTGCAGTAGAACAAAGTAAAAATAATGGTTTTGTACCGTTATACGTGCCTGCAGTAGATACTGAAGATGGTGGTAAAGCGGTTGGGAGCGATGTATCGACAATCATTCCTTGGGTTGCTTATAAACGAACAGGCGATAAAGCAATATTACGTCAGAATATTGGCGCTATGATGTCTTGGATTGATTGGATTCATGATCGAGCAGTTGATCACGGTCAAGAATACCTTTGGCTTGGTGATGATCAACTAGGAGATTGGTTAGCCTTAGATACCGAAGATATTATGAAGCTAAAAGGCAAAACTCCAGATGATCTAATTGCTAGCGCTTATTACTACTACTCCTCTAAGTTGGTTAGTCAAGCCGCGAATGTCTTAAAGATGAAGCATGAAGAGCAATACTACAGTCAATTAGCTAAATTAATTAAACAAGCCTTCATTGAACACTTCTTTACTAAAGATGGTTTATCAATTGCTGATACTCAAACTGGTTTAGCTCTGTGCTTAACATTTGGTTTATATCCAAAGAATGGTAAAGAACTATTAGTTAGAAAACTAGTAGAAAAGATTGAAGTTAATCAAAATCACTTGAATACTGGCTTTGTCGGAACACCATTGCTTTTACCAGCATTAACTGCTAATGGTCAGGAAAACTTGGCGTTAAGACTGTTCTTAAACACTGATTTTCCAAGTTGGCTTTATGAAGTTAAACATGGAGCAACTACTATTTGGGAAAGATGGAATTCAGTTGATGAAGATGGTCATACAGCTCAAAACGGGATGAATTCGTTGAATCACTATTCAAGTGGAGCTGTTATGGCTTGGGCTTATGAAGATTTGCTCGGGTTAAAACAAGATGGCAATAATGTAATCTTTAAGCCAATGTTGACAGCTAAGTTAAAGAAAATTAGTGGTCAGCTTGCTTTACCTACAGGACTTGTTAAAGTTTCTTGGCAAATTATCTCGCAAAAGAAAATTCATCTGAAGTTTGAAGTTTCGTATGGTAGTCAGCTGAAACTGGAATTACCAGAACTTGAACAAGAATTAGCAAGTACAACCTTTACAAGTGGTTCTTATGAATTAGATGTAGAAGTTAAAGAACCAATTGTTGCGGCCTATGATATCCATACTCCATTGAATGAATATCAAGATCAAAAACAGTTAACTGATGAACTTAGTAAATTAGTTCCATTTTGGGGCTTTCTAGCAATGCCTGGTAACATGGAACATTTTGGAAAATATTCACTACTTCAGTTAAGTCGAGAAATGCGAGGAATTGGCTTTAAGCCATTTGCTCAAGCAGATATTGAAAAGATAAATCAATTATTTAGAAAGAGCGCATTACAAGGAGAAGAAAAATGAGTAAGAGTAAAGTCGATAACATTTGGACTAAACTGTCTATTCTATTATTAAACATTTTTGTTGTTTCCGCTGGTGCAACGGCAGCCACTGTTCCTTTAATGATTAAGTCATTTCCATCAGTTGATCCAACAACAGTTGAATTGACAATGACTGTTTCATCTTTGGGAATTATTCTTTTTACACCATTAAGTAATTTAGTGGCTGATAAGATTGGAATTAAGAAAGATATCCTCTTAGGGTTAATTATCATCTTAGTATCTGGTGTGATTCC
This sequence comes from Lactobacillus xujianguonis, assembly GCF_004009905.1. Classification (GTDB taxonomy): domain Bacteria; phylum Bacillota; class Bacilli; order Lactobacillales; family Lactobacillaceae; genus Lactobacillus; species Lactobacillus xujianguonis. Next base: position 57,847 of record NZ_ML136878.1, on the reverse strand, counting down.
AGCACTTACTAACAATTTCCCATTGATTTTTGCCTCAAGAATTGGGATCGGTGTTGGTACTGGATTGCTTGCTTCATATTCTCAATCATTGATTATTGCTTTATACCAAGGTAAGGAGCAACAGCAATTACTTGGCTGGTCAAGTGTAGTCCAAGGCTTGGGCATGTTTTTAATGACTTTCTTTGCAGGATTATTATTAACCAATGGTTGGCATCAAGCTTACTGGGTTAATGCAATTGCTTTGCCAGTGTTACTAATGTTTGCAGCCTTTATTCCTCATACTTTGAAGATTGAACAAGCTGGAAATGTTGATGATGTTGATGTCAAAGGAAGTAAGAAAGTTGATGGCAAGATTTGGGCTTTAGCAATTTTCATTTTCTTCTTTAACACTACTTTTGCCTTTGTTTCAATTAAGTTTGCATCATTAGTTATTGAACAAGGTTATGGTAATGCTCAAAGTGCAAGTACCTTACTTGGAATTATGTCCTTTGCGATGGCTGCTGGTGGTTTTATCTTTATGGCAATGCCACAAGCATGGAAGAGATTCTCTTTAACTATTTCAATTGCGGCTGGTTTGATTGGGTTCTTTATTTTTACAGTTTCTAAATCACTGGTTTTAAGTGGTGTTGGCGTTGTTTTAGTAGGGATTGCTGTTTCAATGACCATGGTTTCTACGATGTCTTGTGTCGGAATGTTTACTTCACCAGCTCAAGTACCATTTTCAACTTCAGTCGTAATGACAACTGCTAATGTGGGAACTTTGCTTGCTCCATATACTGCTCAACTTTTAGCTAAGATTTTCCACGATTCTAGTTCTCACTTCACTTTTGTTTGCGGAACGATCATCTTTGCTTTATTGTTGATCTTTGTTCTTGTGATTGGATTTAATTACGAAAAGTTAATGTATCAAGCAAAGAAATAAGGAGAAAATAAATGCTAAGTAAAGAAGCACAAGAAGCGATTGCTTTTTCAAGAAAATATATTAAGCCAGATCAAGATAAACCATTAACTCCAGAAATTGCCTTAGCTGCTAGAAAAGGTGGCGATGAAGGCAATAAGTGGGATTTGCCAGATGAAATTGAATTGAAAACCATTGATCAAAATGGCGTCAAAGGTGAATTTTATGGTCGTAAAGATCAGACTCCAACAAAGACAGTGCTATTATTTTTGCATGGTGGAGCTTATGCAACTGGGACGCTTTATTCTCGGAGAAAACTGGCAGTTAAATTAGGTAAAGCAGCAGACATGGATGTCTTCGCTTGTGATTATACTCAATATCCTGAAGGACGACATCCCGATGCCCAAAACGACATCTTACGAGCTTACAAATATTTGCGTGATAAATATGATCATGTAGTAGTATTTGGTGAATCAGCTGGTGCAACGCTTGCTTTAACTTTAACTTTGCAATTAAAAGATGAACAGCAAATTTTGCCAGATCGCATTGCTGTTTTTTCACCGGTTATTAATCAACTGAATACAGCCGCTTCAGAATACTTACGCAATGAGAGAGACCCAATGTTAGTTGGCGCAACCGATCCAGTACCTTATTTTGATGAACCAGCTAAAAAAGATCCTTTGATTTCACCAATTTATGGCGATTATCGAGGATTTCCTCCTTTGTTAATCAATTGCGGAAGTGAAGAAGTTAAGTATGATAGCTCGGCGATTTTAAATAGTTTATGTGAAAAAGCCGGTGTTGATGTGCAATGGCATGTTTGGCAAGACTTATTCCATGTCTTTGTTTTATTTGATATGCCAGAGACAGATTTGGCAATTAAACAAATTGGAGAATTTTTGCAAATGGGGATGAGCAAGAATGACTAAATATCTTGCGATTGATATTGGTGGTACGAATGTAAAGTCAGCCTTACTTGATCAAGCTGGTAATATTTTAAGTAAAGAAAAAATGCCGACAGCACAAGATAAGCAAGCTTTTTTACAAAAGATGGATCAATTGGTAAAAAAGTATGCTTCGGATGTTCAAGGAATCGCATTTTGTGCTCCAGGAAAAATTGAGGAAACTAAGATCAGGTTTGGTGGCTCGTTACCATTTTTAGACGGGATTGATTTTGCTAAGCGTTATGGCAGTGAATATCGTTTGCCTGTTGCGGTCATCAATGATGGTAAGGCCAGTGTTCTAGCTGAAAATTGGCTAGGCAGTTTAAAAGATGAGCAAAACTGTATTGCCATCACTCTTGGAACAGCCGTCGGTGGCGGAATTATTGTCAATGGCCGACTTTTACGCGGAGTTCATTACCAAGCCGGCGAATTGAGTTTCATGATCCATGATTATCAACATGCCAAAGACATGGTTGGTAATGTTGGTGGCAGTGATTCAGCGGTTGGTCTAGTTGAACAGATTAATCAAGCTGATAATTATGATGATTTGATTGATGGTTTGCATGCTTTTTCACTGATTAAGCCAGGCAATCCTACAGCGATAAAACTTTTCCAGCAGTATTGCTTAAAAATTGCAATTTTGATTTTAAATATTCAAAGTGTAATTGATGTCGGTAAAGTGGCAATTGGCGGTGGAATTAGTGCTCAACCAGTTCTAATTAATGGGATTAATGAAGCATATGATCACTTAGTTAATAAGAGTAATCCCATGATTGGTGAAACTTTAGTGAAACCAGAAATTGTTAAAGCTCATTTCCAAAATGATGCCAATTTATTCGGCGCTCTAGATAATTTGCTCCTGCAGATTAATCATGAAGACAAATATTAGAATAGTTGATGAGAGACTTAGGATTTATTCCTAAGTCTTTTTTAGTCCGTCATTTACAGGACTTTCATAATGAGTCTAATATCCGAAAAATAGAGGAAAAGATCACTATTTAAATGTTATTTGAAAGAGCCTGTAATATAGATGAATACAAGGCTTAAGTTAAAATTAATGACGATGATTTTGTTATTAAAAACAAGACAGAGAATGATATAAGTATAGAAAGAAAATAAGTCTTCTTTCGGAGAGGATCACTATGTTTAATAATCAAATGAACTCAAGACAACGTTTTAGCTTGAGAAAGTTGACGGTTGGGTTAGCTTCAGTGATGCTAGGCTTGACTTTTATTACTAGTAGCAATCAACCAGTTAAAGCTGATGAAACTGAAACAAACCAAGTTAAAGTGACCAAGGTTGAAACGAATACTCAAACTGCGGTAAAAGAAGAGCAGAAAGCTGCGGATTCTAAGCAAGCAGAAGTAGCTTCAACTAAGAGGGTTGATCAGGACTCAGAAAAGCCAGTTGCTGTTAAAGCTGAAGATACTACTAAGGCTGATAATCAAGCAGACCAAGCTGAGCTTGAAAAACAAAAGAAGCCAGTTGATCAAGAAACAGCGGCTCACATTGTTCAAACGGAAAAGAACTTGCCTGATTTTCAAAAGGACATTAATAAGGATTGGGTCAAGCGTCATGATGGAAAGAATCCTGTTACTCCAATTCCAAATCAAAAATTAGCAAAAGAAGTTCTAGGGATTAATCGGCAAGATTTGCCTGAAGAACAATTGAAGAAGTTGGGCTTAACTAAAGATACCTACATTTACATTGAAAATCCTAATGAACAAGACGCTAAGAAGCAAATTAGGACAATTGTGAAGTATGACAAGATCTACTTAGCTTATACTTCTGCAGATGGTAGATGGGCTTCTAAAGTTTACGTTGTTAACCCGACTCATGCTAGTGATGGTACCTTATATGATGCTGATGATGATTTCTTCATGGAGATCGATGACGAAGGTACAAATAAATTTATGAAATCCAACGTTGGTGGTATCTTTGAAGAATTATATCCAGTGCCATTAATTAATGGTAAAGATATTTATGTTAATAAGGGTCACAAATTAAGCGAAGCCGATGCAGTTAGAGCGTTAACTTCAGAAGCAGCGATTAAATATGGGACACATGTCTGGAGTAATGATGTCGCCCACATTATTGACACGAATAAGGCTGGTCAATATCCAGGGATGATTGATGTTGTTTATACTACTAAAATTGGTGATTCTGTCGGGACCACCGTTCACGTGGTTGATTTGCAAGGACAAACTTTGCATGTACAATTGAATGATCCATTAACTGATTTAAAGAATAATCCAGCTAAATACATTGATGGCATCCCTGCAGGCTCAACAGCTGTAGATTGGATCACGCAACCAGTCACAAACAAGGTGACAACTGAAACCGATCCAGCCAAAGGCTTGGTTAAGGTAGTTTATCCAGATGGCACTAGTGGAGAAGCATTGATTAAGGTGATTGTCAGTGATAATGGTGAAAAGCATGACCCAACTCCTACACCTGATCCAGATCCGCACCCACAGCCAACTCCTCAACCAGATCCAGAGCCGGTTCCAACCCCAACTCCTGAACCGGAACCAGCTACACCAGAGCAACCAAGTACTCCAGTTGAAGCTGAGGATCCAGATAACGCTGCTCCCGTTAAGGCGCAAAGTACTGACGATCAAGACCAGCAACCTGCTAAAACGGCAGCAAAGCAAAACTCTAAGCAGTCAACTAAGACTAAAGCTGTTAAGGAACATAAAGTTGGTCAAGCCGCTCCTGTTAAAGCAGCAAAGCCAGCTGGCAAAGCTGCAACTGCAATGACAGTAGCTAATGTCAAGAAGACTAATCGGGCTACTTTACCACAAACCGGTGAAAATGAAGATAGTTTCATCCAACTTGCGATTTTAGGTGGTTTGGCAATCTTCCTGAGTTTCCTGGGCTTAGGTAGCGACGAAAAGAAGAAATAAGATAATTAAGGCAGTTCGAATTGATGAGCTGCCTTTTTCTTTGCCCTCGAATTACGATAAAATAGATTTATTAGAAAGTGACTAGTGGGGAAAGATAATGAGAAAGATTTTAGGAAAAATTGGTTCAGAAGATCGGCACACTTTTCAGGCTGACTTTGGTAAATATGGCTACAAACGTTATCACGATAGTATGCGTGGAGAATTATATAGTCCAACGATGGTTGTTCGTAATTTGATCATGGTCGATGATCCGGAGCATCCGCAAATAATTGCTGATCATTTGTGGCTTAATCTGACTAAGGGCTTTGCTGACTTAGGTTTGCTGCAAGAAGGGGATCGGCTCCAGTTCAACGGTCGGGTTTCAGAGTACAGCAAAGGCTTCATTAACAAAGACAAGAAGGATTATGAATTGTCTTATCCAACTAAGATTCAACTTTTGAATGAACGGGAGACGAAAGCTATTCCTGAAGAACACGCTGCGATTATCGGGATGATCATGAACCTTAACTATAAGTTCTATGACAAAATGGGTCGACCACTGGTGCCGTACTTCATGGATGCTTTTGTAAAATGGCAAGACCAACAAGAAAAGCCACTACCCATTGAATGTCACAAGGGTAATGACTTTGAGAGTGATATTAAATACGATGTGCTTGATTATGAAACAGAAAAAGCTGAGCTAGAAAAGAAACAAAATCTGGTCAAAGAAAAGCAGGCACAGTTGCAAAAAGCCGGCGTTGAATTACTTAAAAAGCATGATGACTTGGTTGAAGAACTAGTAAAAATCGGTAAACAAGCTAAAGAAGATAAGGCTAATTCTAATAGTGAATACTGCTATATTTCTAACAGTAAGTTGGCTAAGGCTTTAGAAAAATATGGCTTAGACAAGGACGTTCAACCGAAAATCAAGCAGGCACTAGCTTCAGATTGGTTCCATGAGCAGTTTTCGGGTTCTAATAAGCAGGAATTATCACCGCTCGAGGCATTAGCGCAAAAGTTTAACCAAAAATAGAATATATTCAGAGACTCCATTTTGATGGAGTTTCTTTTTTGAATTAAATTATAATAATTATGTTTACGATAATTACGATTACAGTAATCATAATTACGTAATTGTAATTACTGAAAAGTAATATAAATCAGATTTTTAATACTTCTTCAAAGAAAAATCAAATTTGCTTGCTAACATAGGACAACAAACTAACAAAAAGAGGGGATTTTTGTTGAATATTTACGGAGAGTACGCACCCACATTGGATAAATTGTTGACTCAAATGATGGGGCAATTTAAAGAACTTAATCAAAATTATGAAGCACAACATCATGAACGATTGTATGAGCACTTACGTGGCCGCGTTAAAAGTGAAAAGAGCATGGAAGAGAAGTGTCAACGTAAGGGCCTGCCGCTAAATGAACATTCAGCTTTACGAGTAAATCGCGATAGTGTTGGCTTACGTGTTGTTTGCAACTTCATCGATGATATTTATCTTTGCATTGCTGCAATTAAAAGTTGGGATAATGTCAGTGTTGTTAAAGAAAAAGACTACATTACTAATGCCAAGCCCAATGGTTATCGCTCTTACCATATGATCTTAGATGTTACAGTTCCCGACAAAGATCTTGATGGCAATATTCCAGGACACTACTTTGTTGAAGTACAGCTCAGAACGATTGCGATGGATACTTGGGCAAGTTTGGAACACGAAATGAAGTACAAACATCAAATCAAAAATCCAGAGATGATTGGACGAGAATTGAAACGTGTCGCTGATGAATTAGCATCTTGTGATGTTAGTATGCAGACGATTCGCCAACTAATTAGGGAAGAGGATTAATGAATGAAGATTTTAGTAGCAGAAGATGAACCACAACTATTAAGAGTGTTGACCGTAGCAATGGAAAAGTCCGGCTATGAGGTTGATCCCGTTGATAATGGTCAAAAAGCTGTTGAACATGCCAAGGAGAATTCTTATGATGTCATGATTTTAGATATCATGATGCCAGTGATGGATGGAATTACTGCCTTAAAAGAGATTAGACATAGTGGTGACAAGACCTACGTGATCATGTTAACTGCTAAAGCAGAGGTCGATGATCGCGTAACTGGCCTAGATAGTGGTGCTGATGATTACCTGACCAAGCCATTTTCTCTAAAAGAATTGTTGGCACGTCTGCGTTCAATGGAAAGACGTGAAGATGACTATACCCCTGATGAATTAGCGGTCGGGGATGTTAAACTCAAGGTCGCTGAGCAAGAATTAGACAGTCACAATTCGATTCGGTTAAATCGACAAGAAACACAATTAATGACTTATTTCATGTTAAATGAAAATAAAGCATTATCAACGCAAGAGATTCTAAACCATGTTTGGAAAAATGATGAAGATGCTAATAGTGAAGTGGTCTGGATTTATGTTTCTTATTTGCGCCAAAAATTGCAATCAATTCAAAGTTCAGTTCACATTGAAGGTGAAAAGGGCGGTAGTTATCAGTTAGCTAAGTAGGTGAGAACATGATTCAGAAATTTCGCTGGAAGTTTATTGGCGCGGCCATCGGTGCGCTATTTTTAGTCTTAATCCTTACTCTTGGCAGTTTAGTTGGTGTGTCTTATGTTCAAAATCAAAAAGAAGTTGATCGGGTATTAACTACTTTAGTTAAAAATGAAGGCCATCTTTCACCACATAATGCTCAACCAGCTTTCGGAAATCAAAATGACCCAATTAACCGCAATTTTTTAGCAGGTAAATATAACCCAGAAGCAGTTTATCAGTACCGGTACTTCTCCGTTGTGGTCGGTAGTGATCAGCGAATTAAGATGATCAATGATAATAATGTTTATAAGCTGAAAAATTCTGAAATCAATAGTTTTTTAAAGAAGGTTTTAGCAAGAAAAGATAAGCGTGGTAACATTAAATCAGGCGAGAATACTTATGCTTATCAAGTTTCTAAAGATTCAATGGGACATAAATTAATCGTTTTCTTAAATGAAACTTTAATTTATCAACGTTTTTGGTTGATTCTTCGTTTGGCGATTGCCTTAGGAATTTTAGCCTTATTAATTTTCTCGTTGGTGTTAATTTTAGTATCTGGTAAAGCAATCAAGCCAATCAAAGATACTTATCATAAGCAGCAAGAGTTTATCACTAATGCAGGGCATGAATTAAAGACGCCATTAGCTGTCATTTCAGCCAATACCGAAATGGAAGAGATGCTTGGTAATGATTCTGAGTGGAATCAGAGTAATAAAGAACAAGTAGCCAAATTAACTAAATTGGTTAATCGCTTAATTTCTTTAGCAAGAGCTGGTGAGACAGGTGAATTGACCTTAAGTAAAGTTGACTTTTCCAAGATTGTGGAAGATGGCGCGCAAGACTTCAAATCAGTTATGAAAAAGAATGACCTAACTTATCAAGTTTCCATTCAAAAGGACTTGAAGGTAATCGCAGAGCAGCATTCTTTAGCAGAGGTGGTTAACATCCTGCTTGATAATGCTCGTAAATATTGTGATCCACATGGTAAAGTACGTGTTGAGTTAGCTAAAAGCACCTGGAGCAAAAATGTGGTTTTGCGGGTAAGTAATACTTATCGCAAGGGTAAAAATGAAGATTATACTCATTTCTTTGATCGTTTTTACCGTGAAGATGAATCACATAATTCGAAAAAAGACGGCTTTGGCATTGGGTTAGCTATGGCACGTGAACTAATTGAAATCTTTCATGGTAAGATTTCCGTTAGCCATAAGGGCGAAGACATTATGTTCACGGTCAGCTTGAAGAATGTGAAGTAAATCTAATTTAAATCAAAAAGCAGTTACTCTCAGAAGAAGAGTAGCTGCTTTTTAACGCATAAATTAAAGCGAATATGTGCATAAGTTTACTTCACTTTTGCATAACTTCTGCAATAATATGCAGAAAAGCCGAATTTTATGGATATTAGAACAGGTATGGAATATCATTAAAACCGTAAAGAGATGCAAGCGCTTACTTAACTGGAATGATTCCTAACCTCTTTACTCATAGTTTAGGTGATACTCCCGTGAAAGGAACTATCTAATGGCAACTTTAAAAGATATCGCAAAACTGGCACATGTTAATGAAAGTACGGTTTCGAGGGCTTTAAACAATTCAATTTACGTGCATCCTAGTACGAAGAAAAGAATACTAGAAGCTGCAGAAAAGTTGAGTTATAATCCTCAAACTTTACGTAAGGTAATCGAAAGGGGTAAGACCAAAACAATCGGAATCATAGTACCTAATTTGCAATATAACATCTTTATGGATTTTGTCCAAAATGCAGAAAAAGATGCGAATGCCATTGATTACAAAATTATTATTGGAATTTCTGATGATGATGCCGAAAAGGAAGCTGATCTTTTAGAAAGAATGCGGTATGGCCTAGTTGACGGCATATTGATTGCAGGAACTGGAGAAAATAACCATTTACTGGAAGACATTCAAATAAGTGGTGTCCCAATTGTTCAGATCTTTAGAAATGTCAATAAAAATTTAGATAGTGTTTCCGTAAACTATAAACAAAGTATACAAATTGCAATTGAAAATTTGAGAAAAAATGGAGCTAAAAATATCGGATTGATCAATGGTTATGCTAAAGATCAATCTTATCAAGAAAAACTACTTGCCTACAAGCAAATTACTAAGCAACTTCATATGACTCCAGTTTATAAGTGTTTGAATGAATATCCAAAATCTTATAATAAATCAGGATATGATCTAGCTTCTGAATTATTTACTGATTGTCCTTCTTTAGATGCACTCTTAGTAGCAAATGATGTGCAGTCTTTAGGTGTAATGCAATATCTGAAGGCTAACAAGTATAAAGTTCCTGAAAAAGTTAAAGTAGTTAGCTTGGCAGGGTGTAGTGCAAGTAGTTTTTCGCAAACACAAGTTAGTGCAACGATTTTCCCAATTAAAAGTATTTCAATGCGGTCATTGAGTTTGTTGATTTCTAGAATTGAAAATTTAGAGGATTTACCAGTTCAACATCAAGCATTGAATACTGAGTTTATGAGTCGAATGACTTGTTAGGAGATTTAAAATGGTTAAAGTTAAGAATTTTAAAACTATTTTTCCAGCTATTTCCGTTCCAATGAACGATGACGATTCAATTAATGAACCAGAATTTAGAAAGTACTTAGATTGGCTTGAAACTTTTTATGATGATGGTGTTCAAGGAATTGTTACCAATGGTCATACTGGTGAAATCACTGCTTTGAGTAGAGAAGAACGTAAACGCATCACTGCAATTGCTGCTGATGAAGTCGGTGACAAGATGACGATTGTATCAGGTGTAAGTAGTGAAAATACTAGAGAAGCAATTGAAACTGCTAAAGATGCTAAAGAAGCAGGTGCAGATGCTATCTTGCTTATGCCACCACATATGTGGTTAAGATTCGGTATGAATCCTAAATCACCATTTGAATGGGTTAAAGATATTGCTGAAGGAGCAGATATTGATATTATTATTCACCTTTACCCAGCTACTACTAAAGCATTCTATCCATTAGATACTTTAATTAAAATGTGTAAGGAGATCCCTCATGTAAAGGGAATTAAGATGGGTACTCGTGTACAATCTGTTTATGAAGAAGAAGTACGTACCTTGAGAAAAGAAACTCCAGAAACTGCTTTGCTTACTTGTCACGATGAAACTATTTGTGATTCATTATTCCCAGGCATGGATGGTGCTATCTTAGGATTTGCAGGTTGTATTCCAGAATTAATCTCTAAAGCATTCAAGACTTATCGTACAGGGTCATGCCAAGAATTACATGATGTTGATGATAAGATCTTCCCAGTAGAAAGAGCAATTTATAGAGGAGGTCAACCTTCAGGTGAAGCACATGCTAGATTAAAGCAAGTATTAGTTGACCGTGGTGTATTTAAGAATGCTCATATGCGTAAGCCAGTATTACCTTTAACCGAAGAAAGCAAGAAAACTATTGCTGAAGGTGTTAAGGCTAGTGGATTGAGTAAAGTTGATATGAGTAAGTTTTAAAATGTTTAGCAAATAAAAAAGGCGTTGTTAGGGTTATAACACAACTTCTAATAACGCTTTTTTAGTAAGAGGAGATTACGCCATGTCTATTATGAATCCTAAAATGTCAATAATTATTTTGGCAGTTGTAGTCATTTATATTGTGATAACGTCTTATTTAAGTTACAAATGGAGTGGACATTCAAATTCCGATTTCATGCAAGGTGGGAAGGGAATACCATACTTCGTAGTAGCGGTTATGCTATTTTCTAACTATAACGGTATTATGGCGGTAATAGGAACTGCTCAAAGAGCCTATACAAGTGGCTTTGCAGCTGCTTGGTCTGTGTTTGCTGCAGCTATTGGTTTCTTTTTGTATGGGATGTTCTTTGTTAAAAGATTATACAAAACTGGCAGTTTTACGATTTCTGGAGCTGTAAAGCAAAAGTATGGCCGTTCGACTCAAATAATAGTTTCTTTAATTATGATCTACGCAATGTTGATGCTTAACTTAAATACTTATTTCAGTGGAGCAAGCGTGTTGCATGAAATATTAGGGACTAATCTACCAATTTCAATGATAATTATTGCAGTGGTAAGTACTATTTATTTCAGTATTGGTGGGATGAAGAGTGTAGCTAAAACTACCATGATTCATACATTTTTTAAGTATTGCGCAGTATTAATTGTTCTTGCTGTAGCATTAGTACTTTCTCACAATGCTAGTGGTGAAATGATTAAGTTACCAAGTTATTACTATAGCATCACTGGTAAAGTAGGTTGGGGAACGATTATTGGTTGGATTTTGACTTCAACTGGTGCCATTTTTTCTACACAATTTATCGCACAAGCGATTGCTTCAACTCCATCTGCTAAAGACGCTCAAAAAGCGTCATTCTGGGCAGCATTTTTAGTAATACCTTTTGGCATCGGCTTGGGCTTGATTGGTGTTTATGCAAAAATGTTGTTCCCACATATTAATCCACTCTATGCTTTGCCTGTTTTCTTAGGACATATGAACGTGGCCTTAGCTTCAATAACAGCTATTGGTCTTTTGGCTAGTGTGTTTATTGGTGTAAGTGCTTGTTCGTTAGCGATCGTTGCATTAGTTGTCGATGACTTCTATGTACCACATTGGAAGCCAGAAGAACATACACAGTTAAAGGTAACTAAGATAATTTCAGTAATAGTTGGCTTCTTACCATTAATTTTCATGTTCATGTCGCCAAATATTTTGGCATTATCATTCTTTGCTAAAGCCTTAAGAGTATCAATTGCTATTGTTGCTGTATTAGCCTTCTATTTACCATCCTTTAGAAATACTACAGTAGCTAATATTGCTTTAATTGGGACTACGATTTTGACAACTGTTTGGTATTTACTAGGTGATCCTTTTGGAATAAATGATACCTATATTGCTATTTTTACTCCTTTAATCGTAATGTTGATAGGGAGATTGTTTAACAAAAAAGAAAAGGTGGTATAAATATTTAAAACAACCCTTTAAACTTTAAAAGGTTGAATTGTATAATCAAAAAGCAGCTACTCTCAGAAGAGTAGCTGCTTTTTTTGCTGGATTTATTTCAAATATTTTTGTGCATGTTGAGCAGCGTTTCTACCTGAGTAGAATGCATAGCCAGCACAGGTACCAGGCATGTTTGGACCATAAGTATCTCCAGTTAAACCTGAAGCATCATTTCCGGCTGCATATAAACCAGGAATAACCTTCCCATCGTTGTCTTCGACTTCGTTTTCAGGAGTAACTTTTAAACCACCCATTGTACAGAAAGCACCGATATTCAACTTAAAGCCATAAAATGGACCTTCTTCAACGGCTTGTAAGTATTCTGGATCTTTACCAAATTCCTGATCTTCACCGCTTTTGGCAAAATCATTATATGTCTTAATAGTCTTGACTAATTTGTCTTTTGGTAAGCCCATCTTTTCAGCAAGTTCCTCAATTGAATCTGCTTTGAAAATAAATGGTTTCTTATCGGCAACCGCTTGGTCAATTTCAGCTTGCAGCTTATCCATCTTTTGACCACGCTTAACATAAACACCGAGGCCCATAAAGTTGCCGTCTTTTGCCATCTTCTTGATAACTTTAGTGTCGAGAATGCTATAAACTTCATTTTGAGTGTATAAAGCATTACCAGCCATAGAGAAGTTGTAAATTACCGATTCATCAACAAAACGTTCACCATTTTCGTTAATCCATAATAATGGTTGTTGACCAGCAGCGGCGTTCATTTGGCTGCCCATCATCTTGAAAGATGGTTCGTTAGGATCCTTTAAATATCCACCAAAGAGCATTGCCATGCCAGTTGAGTATTTGCGAGCACCAACACTCCAACCTAAACGTAAGCCGTCTCCAGTCCCCTTACCAGAAGAAACTGGAATTAAACGAGATAAGTCGTAGTTAGTTTCTTCAGCCATCATTTTTTCATTGTTCAAGTAACCACCGGCAGCTAAGATAACCACTTTAGCAGTGATATCTTCAGTTTCACCAGTAGCTTCATCTTTGATGGTTACGATTTTAGTATGATCATCATTAACTTTTAAATCTACTGCAGAGGTTGAAGTAAGTAGTTCACCACCTAGTTTTTCAAATTTAGGTTGTAAAGCTTTGTGCATGACTGCATCCCCAAAGCCTTTGTAGATGTGCCAGGTAGCTTCACCAGCACCCATAGCTTGAACACCTTCGTATTCAACGCCTTCATCATGGAGCCATTTAACGTTTTCGGCGCTTGAATCCACATAATCACGCCAAATTCGTGAATCAGCTTTATATTTTGAATATTCTACTTCTTCTTTTAAGACATCAGTTCCAGAAACATTGATACCTTTTTCTTGTTGTAAATATGAGTTAACAGCGAAAAGTCCTTCACTGTAATTTGCGGAACCACCAGTGTGGCGTCCTTTTTCAAGCATTAAAACACTTGCACCATTTTCGCGAGCAGTTAATGCGGCAGCTTGACCAGCTGCACCCGAACCAACAACGACAACATCATAGTTTTTATTTTTAGCAATCATTATTGTTATACTCCTTTGTTAATCGCTTTCATACTTTTATTATAAGGAGAGTGTAGTTATAATTGGAGTGAGTAAATAGTTTAACAGTAGAAGTAGGAGATTCGGGTAAATGGACTTTTCAAAACTAAGAACTTTTGTCAACGTAGTGGAATCAGGAAGTTTTCAAAAAGCAGCAGCTAAGGAATATATTTCCCAAAGAGCTGTTTCTCAAAATATGTTTAAGTTGGAAAATGAATTAGGCTTTTCTTTATTTATTCGAGGAAAAAATAGAATCAATGTTACCAAGCAAGGAGAAGAGTTTTATCTTAAGGTTAAGGATATGCTTCATAGTTTCGATGTTGAAGTGAATTCACTAAAGTATCAGCAAAAAGAAAAATACACTGAAGTCAAAGTGGGATACTTTTCCCCATTTGAAGGTAGTTTGTTAAAGCAACAACTTTTTGCATTTTATCAGAAGGAAGAACGGCATCATTTTGTAGTTTCAGAGCAGAGTATTGAAAATCTGATTTCCAACGTTTCTTTAGGATTGCTTGATTTTGCCTATATTCTAGATTATGGTTCACAGAATTTTTTAGCTAACAATTTGACTAATATGACCATGTTTGAAAGTGAAATGATTATGGGCGTGTCGCGTTTGAATCCGATCAGTAAATTAGATAAATTTCCCAATGAAGAGCTAGAGAAAAAGCCAATTCTGTATTTTAGTTTGGAAAATTCTAATTATATTAAGCGGTGCTTTTTAAAAACGTTGCCGCAAGATTTACAAGATCTACGTGTTTCACGAGTTTCTAGTATTGAACAAATGCAGATGATCGTTGCACTAGATGATGCTTTTGCTTATTATCCAAAAGATTTAATTGATTTAACTTGGAAGAATGAGAATCAGATTCACTTTATGCCACTTGCGACTAAAAATGAAAATCAAAATTACAGCATCCAAGCTATTTATCAAAAAGATTCCGCAAAGAAAAGAAGAATTGAGAAGTTATTACAAACTTTGAAAGACTAAATTAAAATTAAAAAGCAGTTACTCTCAGAAGAAGAGTAGCTGCTTATTTTTATAAGAAAATATAATGTAAAATCATCAAAATCCATAAGTGGACAGGGTAGATGATGTAGAAGAAGTATTTGGTGATCCAGCTTTTCTTACCGCGTTGTCCATTGTAAAGCAAAATCAACGGTATAACGTTGATCACATCCATTCACTATCAAAAGTTAGACTAGAATAAAGTGAAACCCCGGGATTATTGGCGTTCATCACTGCTTTAATGAAGAGCAAGAGACACCAGATGAAAATTCCAATTGATTCAATTGCAGGCTTGTGATAGGCGAAGTAAAAGATTAATAGAACTGGCAGTAGGTAAAGCCTACCTTCAAACATCAAACTAATGACCATTAAGACAAGTGCTAGTAGAAGATAATACCAGCGTTTTTTATTTTCTCTGAATAATTCCAAGGCCCACATGATACCTAAGTAAATTGCTAAGGTGACCAAGATATTATTGCCTTCAAGTAAAGAATAAATCGTCATCTTATGAGTGAGCGGATCGACATTATGAAAGGCAAAGTTGATGATGATTTCACCAATCCAAGTAATCGCTGCTGCTTCAATGATTCGAATTAAGTGGCGCTTGCGACTAGAAGTATGGAAAAATCCTTCAACTAGCATAAAAACAAATAGAGGCGCCACAAAGCGAGCAATTAAACTGCACCAGGCTGGCAAGACATCAAGGAGCAGATAGCTGTAGATGTGGTCAAAAATCATGAAGACAACCGCAATTAATTTTAGCTGATTGCCGTCAAGACTAAAATTTCGTGATTTCATTCAAAAAATTCCCTTCTGTTTAATCATCTTTATGATTATAGCGGATCAGATAGACTAGGCAAGCTACTTTAAAGAAAATTAGAAAAGTTAAATATAGAGGTTGTATAGATAAATTATATACAATATCTATAATTTTATAGAAGGCGAAGCTATTTATGGTTCGTTTAATCAAGAATTATAGATAAACTATATAAATTGTATAGATGATCTATATGGTTTTATAGAAGAATAAAGTCTTCGAAATTTTTAGTCTAAAATTGTATAGAAATTATGTATATGAAATATAGAGCTTGTATATAACATTTTAAATTTTACTCAAACTTTACTTTAGTGTGTGAATACTTTGGGGTATTTAAGCTGGCAAAAAGATTCAAAAAAATAAGTAAAAAATGCAATTTGTTTTTGCAATTTTTTATACCCAATTTTGTGCAAATGAGAAATTCAAAAATGCTTTAGTAACCCCGTTGTAACAATGTTTTGATTCCACCTTTTTTGCAATTTTTTAATGCCCTACTCCTATACCTTTTAGCACCCCAATTTTGCGCATCGAGATGATTAAACATCTTCCTAATAATCAATTACCAAAATTAAACAGGATTTTTTAGCTATTTCTGAATGAAAAACAGCCTAAAACCCTTTCAGGAGTAGTCATCGAGACGATTTTCTGCTATATTTAGGAAAACAAGATACATAACAGAGGAAAATACGTATGAAAAGAATAACTAAGCTCATCACTTTTTGTACGATGCTAATTAGTTTCCTGATAATTAGTAATCAACCAGTCAAAGCTGATGGGCCAGATTACGATATTACGTCGGTTCATGTCAAAGCCAAGGTGCAGTCTAATGGTTCTTTGCAGATGGAACGACGAATTAGTTATAGCTTCAATGGTAAGGCTCATGGTGTATTTTATAGTCAAGATTTGGAAGATTATCAGACACTTGAACAACCTAAAGTTGCAATCATTAGTAAGGGCAAGACTCAACAGATTAAAAAAAGCAAGAGTAATGCCAACAACACTTATGAGTTAGAACATTATAGTGGTGGAGATTATGATTTCAGAATCTACCACCGCATTAAAGATGGCAGCAAACTGACGGTTGTTTACCGCTATCTTAACTAATGCGATCAAAAATTGGGCTGATACTGCCGAGCTTAATTTTAAAATTATCGGATACGGTTGGGATGTCCCCTTGCACAATGTTAAAGCTGAGGTAATATTTGCTAAACCTGTTAAAGGTCTGAAGGCATGGGCTCACGGTGACTTAAATAGTTATATTGATGTGTTGCCACGCCAAGGAAAAATCGTTCTGACTGACAAAAAGATGGCAGACCACCAGGATATCGAAGTTCACGCACTGTTTCCAACAAGTGTCACCGAGTTAAATGAATCATCTGATTATCGGCGCCAAGATGTTCTTGATGAAGAAAAGCAGTTGGCCGACGAAGCTAACCGTACACGTCATATTGCGGAATTTAAGTCCTTTTTCGCTTGGGGAATTAGTGCCTTTTTCTCAATTTGGGGAATTTATGCTCTCATCAGAAAGAAAAAGAAAGGTGCCTTTCCCAAGAAAGAGTCTGAACTAAAGCGTAATTATGAAATTCCAGCAGTTGATCCAGTCATGGCCTTAGTTTTAGATAAGGGTCGAGAATTTGCCTTTCCTACCAATGATAAGAAATTTCCCGCTTTTACGGCTTATCTAATGTATTTGGCGGGCAAGCATAAATTAAAAATCGAGCCCTTTGAGCAAGGTAAACTCCATAAAACGACCTATTATTGGATTACTTTGCTTGATAGTTCATTATTGAATCGCCAGCAATTGCTAGGATATCTCTTCAGAAGAATTGGTGATGGGAAGAGTTTTACTACCTATGATCTGAAGCATAATAGTGAAGCAAGGCACTTATATGATATCTATCTCAGGTGGCTAGATGCTGGAGAAACCAGAGCTGAGCGCGAAGGCTACTTTGATAAAAAATGCTTGATGATAAATTCTTTTTTCAGATCTTTGATGGCTTTGCCGTGATGATTAGTATCGGAGCGGCTCTCTTTAGTCTTGCCTTTGCCAAATTACCAATTGGCTTCTTAATTGGAGCTTTAGCCTTAGCTCTACTAAATCTAATTCTAATGATTTATATTTCTAAAAAACGGATTTCCATATACACCCAAAAGGGTGCGGAGATGACTAACCAAGTGCGCGGTTTTAAGAAAATGCTGGCGGATGTTGGTCATTTTAGAATGAGAAATGTTGGCGATATCATCCTGTGGGAAGATATTATGCCTTATGCGGTTGCCTTTGGTTTAGCTAAAAAAGTCTTGAAGCAATTAAAGGTAGAATTCGGTCAAGAAGTGTTATACAGCGCTGGCTTTGACTTTGCAGCAACCTATTACAGTCCTGGCAAGGTGGCTTTGCTCAAAACTTCTCGTCATGCTTTGGGGCTGGAGAAGCAGCGATCGATGTCTCTAGTGGTTCCAATTCCAGTTCAAAGTCAGGGGATTCAGGTGGCTTTTCTGGCGGAGATTCCGGAGGTGGTGCCTTTAAAAAAATATTTTACAAAAGTATTCGCAAACGATATGCATTCGATATATAATATTAATAAGCTCAAAAAGGAGGGATTCATATGGCTGAAAAAACATCTGGCCTTTATGTCCGCATGAGTCCAGAAAAGAAGGAAAAAGCAGAAGAGATTCTGAAGAAGCTTGGTCTTAACTCTGCAACTGCAATTAATATGTTTTATGACCAAATTATCTTACACAATGGCATTCCCTTCAGAGTGGAAATACCAAATGCCTGGGATAATCTTGATCAGATGAACAAGTATGAGTTTACTGAATATATTAATCAGAAACTCAATCGCTTAAACTCAGATGAAGATATCTCTTTAGGCAGATTAGTTAGTGAAGCTGAAAAAGCTAAAGATTCAAAGAAAGAGGAGTAATGCTCCTTGGAGGAAATATGATGGGTATTATTTTCGCTATTCTAGTTGTTTTAATTTTAGTTTATGTTGTATGTGGTTTCCGCATTGTCCCACAAAACAATGAAGGTCTGGTAGAAACTTTGGGTAAGTACTCCAAAACAGTTAAAGCTGGTTTTGTGTTTATCTGGCCACTTTTCCAAAGAATTCGCAAAGTTCCTTTGGCCTTGCAACCACTTGAAATTTCTAAATATTCAATTATTACCAAAGATAACGCCGAAATTACTACTAGTTTAACTTTAAACTACCTAGTAACTGATTCATACAGATACTTCTACAACAACACTGACTCAGTTGAATCAATGGTGCAATTAATCCGTGGTCACTTGCGTGACATTATTGGACGGATGGATTTAAATGCTGCTCTTGGTTCCACTAAAGAAATCAATGATCAATTGTTTACGGCAACTGGTGATTTAACCGATATCTATGGTATCCGTGTTGTCCGGGTTAACGTTGATGAATTGCTTCCAAGTCCTGAAATTCAAAAGGCCATGGACAAGCAATTAACTGCTGACCGTGAAAAGACAGCTGCCATCGCTAAGGCTGAAGGTGAAGCACGGACAATTGAAATGACTACTAAAGCTAAGAACGATGCTTTAGTGGCTACTGCTAAAGCCCAAGCTGAAGCGGTTAAGACGCAAGCTGATGCTGATGCCTACAGAGTTAATAAGTTGCAAGAAGCTTTGTCTAACGCTGGTGAAGGTTACTTCAGAAACCAAAGTTTAGACAGCTTTAACCAATTAGCTCAAGGTCCAAACAACTTAATTGTTGTCGGTAAGGATGAAATGACCGATTTAGGTAAGGTTCCAGTCATCAAAAAAGTTTGGGATCAAAGCGGCGACAATGCTGAATAAAAGATAACGAAAAAAGATATTAATTATTATATTTATAATCATTAATATCTTTTTATTTTGCGTAAAATTGTTTATTTAATAAACTTCAAAAGAAAGTCAATAATGGTACAACTTGCAGCCGCGATGGAAATGGCTGTAGTTATCATCCAGACTTTTTGCTTTTCGAATTAGGTGTTGACCTGTTCGAATTTAGAATTTATCTGTTCGAACTTAACGTCAATATCATCAAAGCGCTTGTCGATATGGCATAGCATTTTTTCGTTGTTAAGTTCTTGGTTAGTATTATTCGTCATATTTTTTACCTCTATCTTTATTATGCCTTGGAGATATTTGAATATCTACATGACTAAAAAATATTTTATTTCTAGCTAAAAAAGAGCAAAGAACTTCAAGAGAAAAATCTTTGCTCTTTTTTTTATTAAAACTAACTAACTTAATCGTTGTGCTTTCTGTAACCTGAAAGGCCAAAGAGAGCAAGAGCTGCAGCAAGACTTAAACCAATGATACCAAGGTTAGAGTTGGATTTCTTTTCACCAGTTTCTGGCAATACTGTTTGACCAGAGTGAACTGGGACTTGATGATCATTGTGGTTTTCATGCGTTGCAAATGGAGTGTAGGAATTAGAGTGATGGTTAGAAGTTTTATTAGTCTTCTTGGTTTTATTATTTTTGCCATTCTTATTAACCAAATTAGAGTGAGGAGTTACATAAGAATCAGGAATATCTGATTTTGGTTGAGAGCTTTGCTTATCCCTGCCTGTTGGAATGACCGGTTTATCAGGAAGTGGTTCAACTGGAATTGATGGTTGAACTACTGGATTAGTAGGAGTTGGTGGATTGGTTGGAGTGCCAGGGTTATTTGAAGGTGAGGTAGTTTGAGGTGTAAGGAACCACGATCTCAAGTTGAGCGACACCTTTTTCTGGCAAATTGTTGATCATATCTTGGGTGAAGTTGATAGCGTTGACTTGATCAGCAGTGATAGTTGCAAAGGATGTGGTTGAACCATTAAGCTTTTGACTAACGTTCTTGGCATCAACGGTGTAGTTGGCAACTTTAGGATTATTGACTGCTGCAAAGGTATTAATTGATGCGTTCCAGTTTGACCATTTAATAAAATCGCCAGTTACTGCATCTTGTTCTTCTGTTCTGGTGAAAGTAATCGTTGAAGTTTGATGAGCTGGAGCAATCTCATGGTTAGTACCTTCTTCAACATAGCGAATTACTTCTTGAATTTGCTTAGTTTGAGTTTGACCGTCTTTAGTGCCGTGGTAAAGGTAAACGTAGTAGTTTTGGTCATCTGGATCTTCGGTGTTATCGAAGGTGAGGTACATACTGTCATATGAATTACCATTTTGATCAGGTTTAAAGTTCTTAGTGGCTAGATCTGCAATAGTTTTATGACTATCTGAACCATTGACTGTAGCATCCCTGTCAAAGACATAGCCAAGATCAGTTAATTGTTAAACAGAAGCTGGGGCGAGATTGATTCTTCTTTCGTTTGGCTTACCAGTGTATTCTGTGATCAATTGTGAATCATCAACATTCGGATTATTTTCATGATTGATTTCGTCACCAGTTTCTTCATCGATGTAGTGAACGTGGATGTTCTCATTAAGTTTATATGGAACGGTGATTGTGAATATAGTAGTTACGCCGTCGCTTTGATAATCAGAAGGATTTATTTCACTGATTTTAACTTCATCATCTTTTTTGTTAATTGAAGGGATGGAAGAGCTGGTTTTAGAAGAATTGTCTACAGATTTAACAACAGTAATTCCTGACCGATCAAGTTTGTATAGTCCAACTTGATTACCATCATAGCTAGGCATGGAATTAGGTAAAGTAATAGTATCGAAGGAAGAACGGTTATTATCGGTAGATTTCCATGATGACCGGGTACTATTATTGTGGACATTAACCTTATCGACGGTTCTGCTTCTGGTATAGGTGATAGTCTTATTAGTTATAGTTCCAGATGGCAAATTGTGTTGAGGAATTGCACCTTTATGTGGTCCGTTGCCATACTGATAATTAATGATTTCTTTAATAGTAGTTTCTTGAGTTTCTGTTGTTGTTTTATGAACAAAATGTAAAACAAAGTTTTGGTCAGTATTTTCGTCTTGATCAAAAGTACCAAAAGAAAGTTCAGAACTATCGGCGGCTCTTACATTACCTTGATCATTCCTATGGATTATAGGATTTGAATCTCCATATTTTGTAGCACCTACAAAAATATATCCTTGAATTTGCAAGCTAGAGATGATGTCTGCTACAGATTCAAATTTTATAGGATGATTGGTGTCAAAATTTGTGGTGTACTGATATTGAGTAGAAAGGTAATCTTTACCTTGGTTTCCCACCGGCTTTTCTTCAGAATCAAGAAATTGGCTAACCTTCTTACCACTAGTAGAAATATAGTTGTTGTTAGTATCATCATGAAAACCTAAGTAGGCATATTGATGATGAACATCAGAACTAGTACCGCTTCCTGTACCATGATTATTCCAATGAATAACTTCTGGTGCTTTTTTAGATCCTTCAGCCCAGAAAGTACTGGTTACATTATATGGGATACCGTTAGAAGTATCAGTGCGTGGTAAAACTATATCTAATTGAATAAAATACGCATATTTTGAATAACTAGAGTCGTTATCGATAGTGAAAAGCTTATCTGTCCCTGGCTGAGAAAATACAATCGAAGTCTTATCTTGAGATGTGTGATCTCGTAAATATTTATCAAAAGGAGTTCTTTTATGAGCGGCAGTTATGATCTCTTGATAGTATGTTTTGCTATTTGGATGGTTAGGGTCAATTTTGTCATCAATCCATGACGGATATCGTTACCATTATCATGAACTAATTCATCAGGTACTTCATAAACTTTGATTGAAGACGGTAAGATGACTTGATTACCTCCAAAAACTGCTTTGAAATAGGTGTCTACTAAATCTTTAATTTTTGGTACTCTATTTCCGTAATTAAAATACATGCCCCATTGAAGGACAGAAATTGTAGTATCATCTGCGGAAAGATTGTTGGCTTGTAGATCTGTGTTTGAGATATTTCTATAACCAACTTCTTTTTTTACAGTAGTTTCACCAAGTTTAAAGCCTTTGAGAATTTCTTCTTTCTTTATATGATCTTGATAAGGAGTGAACTTAGCTGTGAATGCTGACTTAGTTTTGCTTTGATTATTTGGATATGATAATTTAATTTCGATAGGGATGTCGGTATTCAGTTGAATATCTTTGTCACTTCTGACACTAATTGTTGCGGAAAAACTTTCAGGTTGCTTATTAGATTTAAGAAATGTGGCAATATATGTGTTATCGCCAATATTCTGGAAACTCCATTCGCTGTCATTGCTATCGATAGTATCAGAAGTTATTAAATGGTCAGCATTATTTTTAGCTGTGACTTGGAAAGTAATTGGTTAATTAAATCCAATAGGTGCATTATTAATATCGACTTTAATCGTGATGTCTTTCCAACTGATACCTGCTTGCATGTCTTCCGTTGGATTGTTTTTATTATCGACGCTTACTGTTGATTTATAAGTTGTAGTTGATTCTTCCTTATTCTCTTTAAAAAATTGCTTTAAAAGAGAACCAGACTCAGAATTACGCTCTACCTTCAAAGTAGTAGTTTTAGCAACATCTTGTTCAACATTTTCTTGATTATCAGTTTGATTAGCTTTAACTAATTCATTAGTATCTTTTTTATTGGTATGAGCATCTCCGGCAGAAGATTGAACACGATCTTCAGTTGTAACTGAACCATCATTATTTTGTTGATCAGCAGACACACCTTTATTTGAAGAAAGGTAATTTACGCCATGTTCACTTGCTTGATTACCTTGCTTTTGGTCTTGAACTATTTCAGCTTGATCGCCATTCTTAGCAGCATCAGCATGAACTAGTTCGCCGTTACTGATTAAAAAGCTAGTCCCCAAAGCCACTGCAGCTAAGCCAACAGATAACTTTCTGAAACCAAATTTTTGTTTACCATATAGTTTCTCATTGAATAAATTATCATTCTTATGTTTCATATCTCTCGCCTTAATTTCAATTACTCATCACTTAATTTAATAACAGTTCTCATATATCATAGTATCTGCAATTGAGTTAAAGTAATTTTAAATTCTGTTATTTTTGTTTATACAAGCCTATAAATATCTATACATCAAGCTGAAAAATGAAAAACAAGCCTGTAATGTTTGGAATAACATACGTGGATATAATTAATATTATTGAATAATAGAATAACACTTATCGATATTAGCTTTTAATTATATACAAGTGCCCAAATAATAAAATTCAGCACAAACAGAATGAATATAAAGCACTTGTATAGCTTTAAATTGATAGTAATAAACGAAAGATTTACTAATCTTTACTAAAAAATCCTTTTTACCATCATATGTAAGCGCTATAATAGCGGCATGAGGGAAATAGAAAGGAAATGTATGCAAGCAGATATTAAATGGCTGGATGACCCAGAAACTTTTCGGGTTAATCAATTGCCGGCTCATAGTGATCATTGCTTTTATCGCAATTATCGTGAATGGCAAGATAAACGTAGTAGTTTGAAACAAAGCTTGAATGGTCAGTGGAAATTTAAATTTACCAAAAATCCCATGGAAAGGCCAACCGGCTTTTATCACACGAACTTTGATACCAATGATTTCACTCAAATTGAAGTGCCAAGTGAAATCGAGATGACAGGTTTTGCCCAAAACAATTACATCAACGATCGCTATCCTTGGGAAGGAAAGATCTATCGCCGTCCTGCTTATGCCCTTCGTCCAGATGACAAGCAAGAAGGTTCTTTTAGTCAGGGAAAAGATAATACGGTTGGTTGCTACCTTAAGCATTTTGATTTAGATGAAAAAATGCACGGCTTACCAATTCATCTTTATTTTGAGGGAGTAGAGCGGGCCATGTACGTGTGGCTGAACGGCCACTTTGTTGGCTATGCCGAAGATAGTTTTACACCATCAGAATTTGATCTGACGCCTTTTATTAAGGACAAAGATAATCTGTTAGCCGTCGAAGTATTCAAACACAGCACTGCTTCTTGGTTAGAAGATCAAGATATGTTCCGCTTCTCTGGAATTTTCCGTAATGTTAGCCTGCTAGCATTACCAGAAACACATTTGGAAGACTTGGCGCTGAAGCCACTGGTCAACGATGATTTTAAGTCCGGCATTTTTAATGCTACGCTGAAATTGACTGGTAAGTTGGCAGGTAAAGTTCGTGTCAAAGTTCAAGATGAAGAAGGCAAGAGTCTGCTTGATTGTGAGTATCCTCTAGCTAAAAAGTTAGAACTTAAGGATGAAGAGTTTAAGCAAATTCATCTGTGGGATAATCATGATCCTTATCTATATCAATTATTAATTGAAATCCATGACGAAAGCGGTCAGTTAATCGAATTAATTCCTTATCAATTTGGCTTTAGAAGAATTGAAATTGATGAAAACAAGGTAGTCCGTTTGAATGGTCAGCGCTTGATCATTAACGGTGTAAACCGCCACGAATGGGATGCCAAGCGTGGTCGAGCTATCACCATGGATGATATGAAGCAGGATATTCAAATTTTCCAAGCAAATCATATTAATGCGGTGCGGACTTGTCACTATTCAGATCAAATTCCTTGGTACGGAATGTGTGACCAAGCTGGTATCTATATGATGGCTGAAAACAACTTGGAAACGCATGGTACTTGGGCTAATGCCGATTACAACGTGCCTGGTTCGCATCAAGAATGGCTCGCAGCGGTCATTGATCGAGCTCGCACAAATTACGAAACTTTCAAAAATCACACGGCGATTTTATTCTGGTCACTTGGAAATGAATCCTATGCTGGTGAAGATATTGCTCAAATGAATGAGTTTTATAAGAAACATGATGATACCCGTTTGACGCACTATGAAGGTGTTTGCCATGTGCTAGAATTACGCGATCGCATTTCAGATCTTGAAAGTCGGATGTACATGCCACCAAAAGATGTTGAAGAATATCTTAAGCATGATCCAGCTAAGCCATTTGTCGAATGTGAGTATATGCACGATATGGGTAATTCCGACGGTGGCATGGGTTCATACATTGAGCTCATTGATAAGTACCCACAATACTTAGGTGGCTTTATTTGGGATTACATTGATCAGGCCATTTTAGTTAAGGATAAAATTACTGGTCAAGAAGTCATGCGCTATGGTGGCGACTTTGATGATCGGTTAGCTGACAATGAATTTTCCGGTGATGGTTTATTATTTGCAGATCGTAAGCCAAAGCCAGCAATGCAGGAAGTGAGGTACTACTATGGCTTACACAAATAAGATGCAAGTAGTTTACGGAACAGAATCATTAGGTGTACATGGCAGTGATTTTAGCTATATTTTTAGTTATAAGTTTGGTGGCTTGATTTCTTTGAAGAAAAAGGGCAAAGAATGGCTTTACCGGATGCCAACGCCAACTTTTTGGCGGGCCACTACTGATAATGACCGTGGAAATGGGTTTAACTTGAAGGCTGCAACTTGGCTGGGTGCTGACATGTTCACCAAGTGTAAAGAGATTCAAGTCACGGTCGATGATCATCACTTTACAGAATTACCGAGTGGGCCAGCTAGTGACAAGTTTAGTAATGAAGAAACAGCTGAAAAAGTTAAGCTGGCTTTTACTTATCAAGTATTAGCCACTCCGAAAACTGAAGCGAAGATCGTTTATGAAGTGGCAACTTCAGGTACCATTAAGGTGATTGGACATTATGTAGGTCATGCTGATTTACCAGAATTACCTGTCTTCGGAATTAGAATGATTATGCCAACCTTGGCTACTGGTTTTGATTACCAAGGCCTATCAGGTGAAACTTATCCTGATCGAATGGCAGGGGCTGAAAAAGGTGAATTTCATGTAGTAGGTTTGCCAGTAACCAGGTATTTGGTACCTCAAGAAAACGGCATGCATATGGCGACAGAGAAATTAACAATTACGCGGGATGATACGCAAAACAATGCCGATCATGACCGGACCCCATTTTCATTAACCGTTGAACAAGATCAGAAGCCATTTAACTTTAGTTGTTTGCCATATACGGCGGAGGAGTTAGAGAATGCGACTCATATTGAAGAATTGCCACCAGCTCGGCGGACAGTTTTGGTAGTTGCTGGCGCTGTGCGTGGTGTTGGCGGAATTGATAGCTGGGGTAGTGATGTTGAAGACCAATATCATATTGCTAGTGATCAAGATTTAGAATTTTCGTTTCTTATTAAGTAAGAGGGTAATACAAAAAGGGATGCATTTGCATCCCTTTTTAAGTGGGCTTGGAAATTTCCAAGCTCTTTTCTTATGATTGAATTTATTTACTTGCTTCTTGTTTGTTTTGCTTAAAAGTAACAATTGCGGTTGCAATAATTAATAAAACTGCTCCCCAAATAATCTTAGGTGTGATTGAAATTGGGAAGAAGAAGTAAGAATAAACAATAACGACTAATGGTCCTAACGCACGTACGATATTAGCTTTACCAGCAGTAATATATTTTAAACTAATGTAGAAAAGTAAGAGTGATAAGAAGCCATTAAAGAAGGCCCCACCAAAGTTAAAGGCAACACCTTCGAATGGAATCTTACTGTAGGTTCCGGAGATAAAGAAACCTGAAACTAACAAAAGCACAGCAGAAACAACGTGGTTGAAGAGAAGGACATCGGATGGATTATTATCTTTAACCAAGTATTTGGCAATCACATTGTTTGCGGCATACATGAATGGGTAAATAAAAGCACAAACGATTGCGATTGCTGAGTCAAACTCGGCTCGTCCTGAAGAAACTAACATTGATCCCGCAATACAGGCAATAATTGCAACGTAATCCCAACCAGAAATCTTTTCACCTAAGAATAAGAATCCTAAGAGGAAAACATAAACTAGATAAATCCGTGCAATTAAGGTGACTGTTACAGGACTAAGTATTGATAACGCAATGTATTGAAGTAAAACTCCCACAGCATTGGTTAATCCTAATAAGATAACCCACTTATTTTTGACAATTTCAACTTTTTTAAATTTAACTAAAACCACAATTAAGGTGAACAAACTGGCAAAAGCTGATGTTAAGACGCCACCTAAAATTGGATTTAAACTGACTAACGAAAACTTATTTAAAACTTTCGCTACACCAGAAAATAAGATTGAAATTAAATTTAGTTCTACTCCCAAATAACGTTTTTTTGTAGTAGATGTATTAATGATGTATAACTCCTTCTGTTACATGCCTCCAATGCCTAAGGCAATTTTGGCATAGCGTGACATTTTATCCATTGACCAAATTGGATACCAGACTAAATTAATCTCGACATCGTTGATACCGTCGACGCTGCGGGCTTTTTGATCAATATCATGATTTAAAACGTCAGAAAGAGGACAACCAGGGGTAGTTAAAGTCATATTAATTTTGCATTTACCTTGGTCGTCAACATCGACATCATAAATTAAACCTAAATTGACAATATCAATTCCTAGTTCTGGATCGATTACATCCTCCAAAGCTGCAATGACGTCATTGGCGATTTTTTTGTTGTCCATTTTTTTCGTCCTTCCTAAGATGATCAATATCCACTTTAAGTCTAGATGGAATCTTAGGAAATAGTATTAGGTAAATCCCTATAAAAATTCACAAAGTGGATAGTCTAGCTCAGGAGTAGTAAAGACTTTAAGCTGGCAGTGATAGAGTTGCTCTAAATTGGCAGTGGTCATGATTTCTGCACAGTTACCAATTAGAAATTGATGGTCAGGATAGAGTAAGCCAACTTGATCATTAAGAAAGAGGGCATGATTAGGAGTATGGGTAGTAATCATAATTGCCATCCCTTGGCTAGCTAAGTCCTTTAACTTTTTCAAAATCAATTGTTGATAACCAAAATCAAGGGCAGCTAACGGTTCATCTAAAATCAATAGTTTTGGTTCTTGAACTAAAGCTTTAGCTAGCGCCACCAATTGCATTTGTCCGCCGCTTAAGGTATTGACAAAGCAATTGCGTAAAGAATAGATATTTAATTTTTTGAGTACTTGTGCAGCCAAAGCTTCATCTTTTTTGGTGGGAATTTGGTAAAACTTCAAGTAAGCAACGCGAGCAGTTGTAATGAAATCCATGACGGTTAAAGAATTAGTGATTTGATATTTTTGTGGCATAAAGGCAATCTTTTTAGTAATTGCTGAATGTTTCAAACTAGTTAAGTCTTGTCCATCTAAGTAGATTGTCTGTTTAGCAAGGGGAAGTTGAGCTACTAAACAAGAGAGTAAAGTAGATTTTCCCACGCCATTGGGTCCGAGAATAGTTAAAATTGAACCGGCATTAATTGAAAGATTAATATTTTTGAGGACGATTTGTTTTTGGTAAGTAAAGCTGAGATTGTTAGTTGTTAAGAGTGCCATTTTTGCCTTCTTTTTTTACTAAGATATAAATAAAAATCGGAGTGCCAATAAAGCCAGTCAAAATTGACAAAGGAATTTCGGCATTAGAAATAGTTCTGGCTAAGGTATCAATAATCAAAAGAAAATAAGCGCCAATAATTCCAGCCATTGGTAAAGAATAGCGTGAATTACTGCCAATTAAACGCCGAGCTAGATGAGGAATGATTAGTCCGATCCAGCCGATCGTCCCTGCTAAACATACAGAACTAGCAGTTAACATTGTGGCACAAATAATAAATAGCAGACGTTCAGTTTTAACATTAATTCCACTAGTTTCCGCACTTTGGTCACCTAAAGATAAAATAGTGAGATGCCAGCGCAGAATTAAAAGAATGAGAAAAGTGAGTAGAAAAACTGGCAGAACAAGAGTGATATTTTTTAAATCAATCTTGGTTAAGCTACCCAATTGCCAATAAACAATACTTTGCAATTGTGAATCAGGATCAGCTAAGTACTTAATTAAGCCAAAAATTGCCTGCATGAAACCAGAAACAACAATGCCTGTTAGTAAGAGAATTAAGCGGGTATTATTTTTTAATAAATAAGGAATCGAAAGTGTCAAACAGACTGCAATTATTCCTCCGATAAAAGCCCATAACTGCATAGTCCATAATGAAAGACCTAAAATAATGGCTAATCCAGCACCCACACCGGCACCGTTAGCAACACCTAATAAATCCGGTGACACTAAATTATTAGCAAAAATATCTTGGAAAACCAAACCAGCCATACTTAACGCCGCTCCGATTACTATGGCACCAAGAATTCTGGGTAAACGGACATTGCAAATTAAGTTGGTGATTAGAGGATTAGTTTGCGGATTAACGATAGCTTGATAGACATCCGTCATTGATAGCTGATAGCGTCCAATTGTCAGAGCTAGTAAGGCAACCGGAATAATCATTACCAAGCTAATGGTTAAAACTAGTATTTTCTTTCTACGTAAATTCAAAAAATCAGTCTTTTCTAAAAGGTTACTATTAAGTATAACATTGAAAAAACATTGCTATTATTAGGGATTTAACTAATTCATTTTCAACTTTTTCTTTGTCATAATTTAAGTGATAAAGAGTATATGAATAGGATTGGTGTTTCGTTGTATTATTTAAAAATTTCAGAAGATCCACTTGATATAAATTTTTTATATCAAAAATTATTAGCACCAGAATACGGCGGCATCTGCATGTTTGCGGGTACTGTTCGGCAGTGGACTGGTGAGATTGAAACTAAAAAGATCGAATATACTGCCTATCAAGAAATGGCAGAAAAAGAATTGAATAAATTGGCTGAGCCGATTGAACAGGCTGGTGGCAGAGTCGTTGTTGCTCATCGGCTAGGGGTTTTAGATGTCTCAGAGACAGCAGTTTTTGTCGGAGTGGCGACGCCGCGTAGAGCAGAAGCTTTTAAAGGATGCCGCTATGTCATTGATACTTTGAAAAAAGAAGTCACAATTTGGAAAAAAGAGTATGACACCGACAAAGTAAGATGGGGTAAATAAGTGATGAAAATTAAAGTTAAACTTTTTGCCTTTTTAGGTGAACATTTAGGTTCAGAGGTTGAGGTTGATTTACCTGAACAAACCAATGAACAGGAAGTTAAGCAAAAGATTATTGCTCTTGATCCACAAGTTAAGCAAAACGTGGAATTAAGTCGCATTGCACTGAATCAAGAGTTTATTACTAAGCCAGAGTTT
Organism: Lactobacillus xujianguonis; assembly: GCF_004009905.1. Lineage (GTDB taxonomy): Bacteria > Bacillota > Bacilli > Lactobacillales > Lactobacillaceae > Lactobacillus > Lactobacillus xujianguonis. The sequence continues at coordinate 27,253 of NZ_ML136878.1, read as the reverse complement.
TCAATTAGTGAAAATAGTGAATTGGCTTTAATTCCGCCTGTTAGTGGTGGATAAAAGAAAAAAAGGGTTTATTAAAAATATTAGGAGGGGAAAATTATGACTGAACAAACACAAGGATATGGTAGTCGTAAAGATGCCTATTTGGCCTTAACTTTATCAACGGTGGCAATGATAGCGTGCTTTATGTCATGGTCTAACTTTGCACCGTTGGCGACACAAGTGGGACAAATGTTTCATTTAAGTGTTGCTAATCGAACTCTATTATTAGCAACACCTGTTTTATTGGGATCAATCATGCGGATTCCAGTGGGAATTCTATCTGATAAGTATGGTGGTAAGAAGGTTTACTTAATTTTAATGGCCTTTATTTTAATTCCATTATTTATGATTCCACATGTTCATTCTTTTGGGATGCTCTTATTTGCGGCTTTATTAGTCGGGATGGCCGGAACCTCATTTGCGGTAGGGGTTTCTTATGCTTCTGTTTGGTTCCCCAAGAAACAGCAAGGGTTAGCTTTAGGAATTGTTTCCATGGGTAACATGGGTAATGCAGTAGCTGCCATGACTTTGCCATATATTTCAAAATCATATGGCTTTGACGCTGTTTATTATTTCTTAATTGGATTAACTGTTGTTTTAGGGATTTTATTTGCTATTTTCTGTAAGGAAATGCCTGTAGATAAAACTAAAACCCTTAAAGGCGCACTTTCGGTTACTAAAGAAAGTTCAACTTGGTATTTGTCATTATTCTACTTTTTAACTTTTGGTTTATTTGTTGCTTTCACCAACTTAACGCCAATGTTTTTAACCGGACTTTTTGGTTATAGTCAAGTGACTGCTGGTTTATATTCAGCTTTATTTGCGGGGCTATGTACTTTAATTCGGCCTATTGGTGGTTATTGGGCTGATAAGAAGCGACCAATGACTTTACTTTTATGGACTTTTAGCGCAATTATTGTCTTTGCAATTGTCATTATGCTCAGCTTTAAGAATGAAGCATTGTTTATTGCTGGAATTGTCTTAGTTGGTCTTGCAGCTGGGATCGGTAACGGAGTTATCTTTAAGATGGTTCCGTTTGTTTCAAGCGGTAATACTGGTGCAGTTACGGGCTTTGTTGGAGCCATGGGTGGTCTAGGTGGTTTCTTCCCACCATTAGTGATTGGTTGGATCAAAGAGTGGACCGGTAGCTATGAATTAGGAATTGCCTTATTAGTACTGACTGCCATTATCTGTTTATTTGCTTTGTGGAAGCACTTCATTCACGATGCAGTTCATATTGTTAAATAAAAGATTATCAAAATAAAGCAAAAAAATAGGATCTTGAAAAGATCCTATTTTTTCATGGACTTTGCTAAATCAGTTAAGGCTGGTTGAGCTTCACTGGGTAGTACCGTGATATCTAACAGTGCTTGACTGATTAATTCTTGTCCCATTTCTTCAGCTTGCTTGATTTCTGCTCGCGTTAAACTAAAGGCTTGTTGGAATTGTTCTTCGCTTGGTTTATGTGTTTGATGGAAGAAATTTTGAAACCAATCAGGATTTTCTTCACGCGCAAATAGTAAAGCCAAAGGAGAATTACCAACAATAATTTGTTTCTTTAAAAATGAGTCAGAGTTAATTTGGTCATTTTCATGACTAATATGATGAGCAACGGCTAAATTTTTGGTAATTTCGCCGATTAAAGAAATTGTTTCTTCTGACTTAGTAATTTTTGCGGCCGCTTCTTTGCCTAAAATATTGGCTAAAAGACCAGTCCGATTTTTTAAATCATTTAAATAATTGGCTACTTTAAAATGGTCATTATAGTTAAATTGTAGGCGCTGAATTTGAGCAATCATTAAGTCACCCGCATCAGTACTTAATTCATCAATTAATCTACTATCAAAACCAGCCTTGTCCAAGCCGTTTAAGTAGCGGTTCATTAGATAATTAGCAGCAAAAGAACCTGCTTTCATCCGGGCTAAATCAGCTGGAGAATTTTGACTAGGATTAAAGAAAGGCGGATTTAAATTAACCGCTAGGGCTAAAAATTCGACAAGACTTGCTGCTTGGACTTGGTCCATCGTGAATTCACTAACTTTAGCACTCGATACTGTTTGGAAAAGTAGTAGGCGAAAATTGCGTTCATCTTGATTTGAATCAAGATCAAGCATTTCACGAATTATCGGTGGAAACTGTCCAATTAGTGTTAAAAAGCCTTCTGATAATTGTTCATTTACCTTCAAGTTCATCATTTTTGATCCTTAAAATTAGTAATTTCAGTGGCTAATTGTTGGGCAACCGGAATAAAAATGTCAGTAAAGTAATGATTAAAGTCAATTTGATTTTTCGGATTAGTTAATTGCTCTTGGGCACGATGAAAGGCATCATTACGCATATTAACGATCCAAGTATCTTTATGATGTCGTAAGTATTTTTGCATTTTCTCATGGTCAGTCGCGTACTTTTGGTAGAAATAATAAAAGATTTCGTAAAAAGTATTATCTAGTACCCAAAATAAAGTCGACCGCCGAACATTGTCATTCATGATGTCTGCAAACAAATTTTTCCCTAGTAATTCATTAGTTGAAAAAGAGGCTGCTGAAAGAACAATTGCTTGTACTTCATGCATATCTGCCATATAGGTCGCAAATTGAGCAATTTCTTTTTCGTCTAAAGCAAAACCTAAAGCTTCTTTTCGCTGATCAGCTGACATTTTAGAAAAATTGGTAAAATATTCTTTTTTCACATCGTGGCTATCCGCAATTAAATCAGCTTCGATTTCAGTTAAAATCTTTTGGTTTTCCTTGAGAAAATCACGAATTGTATGCCAAATTTTAGGGAAAGCCTCGTTGAAGTTACCGAATAGATCTTGGGTGGTCCCAATAATTTTTTTCACGACTTGTCCATGTTCAGTATGTGGTGAAAATTGGACTAACAGAGGAATATCTTCTTTGTTGTAATTAAGACCATATTTAGCCCGTTGTCGATCTTCGTATTCTTTTAAATCATTTAAGTCGACTAAGCCTAGTGGCATCACGTTGATTTCACTGTTAGTAGTCATGATTTGTAAAGAAAATTGGGTATCTCCGTGTTGATTCATGGTTAATGATTTTAAACTATCAAATAATTTGGTATGAGTATTTAGTTCATCTTCTGGATCAGCATAAAAGCCAGAAGTATAAATCGCTGAATTTTGATAACTGCGATTTAAACGATCTTGTGCATCCATTAGTCGGTTCCTTCTTCCAATTCAGTCAATTCTGCTAATTTTAATTGGCCCTTCTTGGTTAAGCTGGCGTTAGTTAAATTCATCATTGCCAAGGTTGAGTTAAAGTCTTCATCAACAATGGCGTCTTTAACGTAATCATGCTCAATGGCAAATTTAGTTGTTTGAAATAAATTTGATTGTGGATTTATTTGCCGACTATTAGTAAATTTTTTGCGGGCAATATCACTTAAAATGCCTTTTAATTCATCATTTAAAGGGAGATTTGTTGCCATTTTTTTGACCTCCAATATTAGTCTTAGCTTGATTATAGCAATTAAATTAGTTTAGAAATATTGGGGTTAACACTAAAAAAGCGAATGGAAAAACATTCTTTCCATTCACTTTTAAATATCAATTAAATGATGGTGAATTGCATACCTAACTAAATCTGCGTGACTATGAAGGCCTAACTTTTGTACAATGTGGGCTTTATGAGCTTCAACAGTCTTAGTAGAAATATATAATTTAGCCGCAATTTCTTTATTAGAATAACCCAAGGCTACAAAAGGTAAGACTTCTTGTTCACGTTTTGATAAATCATTAAAACCTTTTAAATTATCATCAATTCCGGCTGCAGAATTAATCTCGTTAATGTCAGATTTAGTCAAAATAATGTTGCTATCAACATAACTTTGATTCAAAACGACATGTTTTAAGGCATTCAGTAATTCTGAGTCAGGTGAGCTTTTAAAAATATAAGATAAAGCACCATTATGCATGGCATTATTGATATATTCTTGTTCCTCATGCATGGACAGGATAATAATTTTTACCTTTGGAAATTTATGGTGAATTCTTTGCGTTGTGATTAGACCACTTTCACCAGGTGGCATGGATAAATCCATAATTAAAATATCGATATCGCCTTGCTCGACTCGTAGGTAAGTATCAGTTCCATTGGAAGTTTGATCAACCACTTTGAATTGTGGTTGTTTTTCAATTAAACTAGCAATTCCCGAGCGGATAAAGGCATGATCATCAGCGATCAAAACATTATACATCTTTTATTACCTCTATTTGTTTTTGATAGGAAATTTAACACTAACGGTCGTGCCTTTTCCTGGAGCAGATTCAATATTAAAGAAACCGTTGAGCGCCCGGACGCGTTCATCCATGTTCATTAATCCAAGAGAATGCCCGTTAAATTGACCGGCATGGTAGTCAAAGCCGACACCATCATCAATAACTTCTAGCTTGATGAAGTGATCATGAGAAACCAAAACAATTGATATTTCATTAGGGTTGGCATGTTTAAGGGCATTATTGATGGATTCTTGGGTAACCCGGTAAAGTACATTTTGCATCTTTTTAGGTAAGTGATCGGTTTGAGCATGATCAATAAAGTCAATCTCAATCCCAGTATTCTCAATGGAGCGTTTCACTAAAGCGCGAATAGCAGCTGATAAGCCGAAAGAATCAAGGACTGTTGGCCGAATATCTAAGGCCATGGTCTTAACTTCATGCAAAGTATCATCTAGTTGGGCTTCAACCATTGAATTCAAATATTGTCGTTCACTGTCAGGTAAATTATCATCTTCAAGTCGGCGTAAACCGCGAATCGCTGAATAAATTCCTTGAGCAATGCTATCATGTAAATCCTGCGAGATTCGCTTCCGCTCATCTTCGTGTGCTTGGTTAACATATTGAGTTAACTGTTTTTGGAGTTCAACTTGATCAACACGTTTAAGGGCATCATGACTCTTTAAAACTAAGGAGTAGACATTGTTGTCAGCATCGATCACTGAATAAATCAATGAGAACTCTAATGGATGAGTAGAATCCTGATCCAAAGTTAGTGGAATACTAATTTTAGACATCTTTTTCAGAATCTCACAGTTATTGCAATTGTTAAAATCGGTATTTTGACGATCAATTTCACTTTGAACGAGTTCTAATAAATAGTTTAAGTCCAAGTTAAAATCACGTTGTAAGTTTTGAGCAGTACGATTAGCTAGAACCAATTGATCATCTTTAAAAATCATAATGGCATCAGCTGCCTGGTCAAAAAAGGTATTAAGCCAATTATCTTTTGCTAACAAAAAAGTTGACACCTACTTTCCTAATCATTTAGGAATTGGGACAACTTGCTAACATCTTTTTCTGAGACTTGATGCTCATGTGAGCGGTAGCCAACAAGTAAAACGCCAATGGCAATCTTAAGAAAGGGATCAGTGATCGGAATTGCCGCAACTTCTAGTAGTTTCTCAACGCGCGCAATAGGTGTATATAGCCGATCGCTATAATCTAATTCAAGGATATTATTATGCCAGAAAGGCTTATTGGTTTGCATGACTAAGCCAGCAATCCCGATTCCTTTACGTAAAACGATCCTTCTAAAACTTTCATCTTGATTACCTGAAGCATAAACCCAGCGCGTTAAATGTGGGGTAGTGGCTTCTTGAAGAGCAACAGCTACAAAGTCATAGTCAGTATTTTGGTAAATTGTATTGGTTAAAGTTTGATAATCGCTCTTAGTGTTTGGTTGATTAATATTCATAATTCTACCTAGTTATTATAGTCTATGACTTAATTTTAATTCAAATTATAGCTTTTATTTTATTCCACGATAATATTTATCCAAATCTAAAGCAAATTTGGGATCAACAAATTCTTTGTAATGATCATAATCAGCTTGAACGGCTTGGACTTGATTATCTAGTTCTTCTAATTCGCGATCTTTTTCTAGTGAGCGTAGTTCTTCATTAACTTCACTTTCGCGATTTTCTAATAGTGTTCGGCGAATGGCTAAATCGTTTAAGACTAAAGCTAATAATTTTTGAAAATCAGCTTCGGTCATGTCTGACATTTTTTTCATGTTTTTACTCCTGATAATTACAATTTTTTAATTCACGCTCGGTCCCTTGATAGTTAAGAGGCTGGCAGTGGCAAACATCTTGAAGAAAAGGTCCTAACGCTCGATTACCGGCTGAAAAATAGTTTTCTAATCGATTATTTCTCAGTGTTAGATGACATAGAGTGTAGTGCGCAGCAGTTGCAGTTGTCAAATAAGAATTTGGATGATTTTTTAAAAACTTAATTGCGTCTACCTTTAAAAAAGGATAGTCACAGGCATTGATAATTAAATCCTTAACACCATATTCTTGAGCTGTCATTAACCCGGCTAGTGGACCTTGTCCTTGATAAGGAATTAAGTCTGCAGTTACCAAAACTTTTTCGTTGGCTACTAATTCTTGAATGGAGATTTGGTTATAGGGATTAGTAACAACTAAAACTTGGTCGCAAACCAGCTGTAAACGATTAACGGTCAGTTCGACATTAGTTAATTTTTGCCCCGGCATAGTAAACAAAGCTTTATCGGTCCCGAAACGGCGCGATTGACCTCCTGCTAAGACTAATCCAGTTAACATTTTCTTAGCTCTTCTTTTAGATAATTGATTAATTTAGCCACTATTTCTTCTTGTCCACAAATATTCGCTGCAGGATTAGCCGTTAAGGAGGCAAAGGCAATTACTGCTTCACTTTGAGACCAATTGGCTTTAGTTTCGCCTTCCTTTAAAAGGATCACTTTAGGAAAATTTTCGCCGTGGTGCCCTTCAATTAGAATGACATCATAATCTTTTAAACGCTCCACTTCTTCTTGCAGGGTGGGGACGGATCTTTGATGTAAGAAAAAGCCATGCTGTGATTCTAAAATCACACTGCCAGCTCCAGCTTCAAAAAAGCGTTCACTGTCAGTTCCAGGTACATCCATTTGCCCGACGTGAGCATCGTGTTTAATGGCTGCAACTTGGATTTTTTTAGCGGTCAAGGCCTTAATCAAAGCCTCGGTAATTAAGGTTTTACCGCTTTTTTTATGACCAATTATTTGAAGGGTAATAGCCATGTTTCTACCTCCGAGTTCACTTTAATAGGCTCTGTTGAACTAGGGATGACTCCTAAGCAGGTAGTGGTTTGTAAATTGGCTAATGAACCTGAGCGATTGATCCCATTTGGATAAACATAATATTTGCCGTCCTTCTTTTCGAAGGTGCACCGTAAGTAGCGATCAAATTCATTAGTTTTACGGTAAGGTGCAGCTAAAATACCTGTTACTTTTTGAATTCGGCTTGGCAAATTAGAGTAGCGTCTGATTAATGGCTCAACGTATAAATAAAAACCAGTATAACAGGCACCTGGATTACCAGATAAAGCCATGACTAAGGAATGATCTTTGATAAAGGCGGTAGTTACGCTACCGGGTCTTTGTTTAACTTTATTAAACAATAATTGATCGGTATCCCGGGCAATGTCACCGATGTAATCATAGTCACCAACGGAAACACCACCGTCAGTAATTACAATATCGTAGTTAGTAATGGCTTCATTTAAAGTAGTCTTAATTAGTTTTTCTTCATCTGGCAGTTGCTTGATCATTTTTACACTGCCACCAGTTTCTTCAACTAAGTTCTTAAGCATAATCCCATTACTGTTAAAAATTTTACCTTTAGCAATGGCTTCACCTGGAGTTAATAGTTCAGTCCCTGTCGCAATAATGGCCACAGTAGGCTTGCGGTAAACTGTCACTTCAGTGATCCCAAAGGCAGTTAAAACAGCTAGTCCACCAGGATTAATCTCTTGATGGGCTGCCATAACAGTTTGCCCTTGCTTAAAGTCGGCCCCAATTTCGGTAATATTGCTATGAGTTTCACTTTCGTTAATCATGACACTCGTGTCGGTATTATCACTAGTCTTTTCAATCCGGATTACCTTGCTGGCATTATCAGGTACGCAGGCACCCGTCATGATTCTGACAGTTTCGCCTGGCTTTAGATCACGATCATAAACAGCCCCAGCTTGCACGTCACCAACTACTTTGAAACGATGAGGAAAATCATGATCGTCATCTGCTAGAATGGCATAACCATCCATTGCAGCTCGGCGAAAGTGAGGATAGTCATATTTAGCTTTAGCGACTTCTGCTAAAACGCGGTGATTAGCCTCAGCTACTGGAATAGTTTCCGTCATTAAGTTAAGTGGTATTTCGTTAATTTTTCTTTGTGCTTCTTTAACACTGATAGGCGTTCTTTTAGTGAGCATGGTGATGAAGATCCTTTCTTAAATTACTACGTTCAAATAATAAATGTTCATATTCAGGTAAGATTAATTTGCTTAAAGCAGTTTGACAAGCATTAGTTGAGCCAGGGATGCAGTAAGTCAACTGATTATAATAGTTGAAGCCGCAAAGCGCATTGGAAGCTAAAGCGCGGGTGCCAATTTCATCAAAAGAGATTTGACGAAAAGCTTCCCCAAAGCCAGCAACTTCCACTTGTAATAGAGGAGAGATTGCTTGAATTGTACAATCTTTTAGCGCAATCCCAGTTCCGCCGTTAACGATAATTAGATCTGGATGTAGCATTTCTTCAGTTAAATAAGCTTGCTGCAAGGCTGCTAGATCATCTTTGACAACTTTTCTAGTTAAAATTTCAGCACCTTCAGCTTTAAACAATTTTTCAATTAATTGACCTGATTGATCACTTTCTAAATTACGACTATCACTAGCCGTTAAAATTGCTACTTTTGTCATTTTTCTTCTTTATTAATTTGATATTTTTGACAACTCGGACAAGTTCTATTTTTGGGAACCTTTATTTTGTTAAAAGCTAGTTGCCAATTGTCAACAGTAATTAGTTGATCAAAATTTAAACTTTCTTTGTCAATTAGATAATGCATGGCTAAAGAAACTTGTAGTGAAGCAACTAAATTGACCAATGGCGCATTGTTACCAAAGATCTTACCATCGTTTTTGGCTAAATTAGTGAGATTGGTAAAAACACAATTTAGGCAGGGATGCCGGCGAGGTGAAATCGCCATCGCGTTGCCAAAAGTTTCAGCACAAGAGCCAAAAATATAAGTAAAATTATCTGCTAAAGCACAATCATTAATTAATTTTCTAGTACTGTAGTTGTCGAGACAATCAATTAACAGATCAAATTGCTGTTGATGAATTAATTCAGCTGTTACCGGTTTGGCAATTGTAGTAATTTCGACTTCTGAATTGATTAAGTTTAATTGTCTTTTAGCGGCTACAACTTTCAAAGTTTTGTCTTCGGCATCTTTTTCGGTGAATAAGTTTTGGCGGTGAATGTTAGTTAAAGTTACATAGTCAGGATCAACAATGATTAACTTCTTTACTCCTGAACGAGTTAATTGATTAGCTACATTACTCCCTAAACCGCCACAACCAATGATCATGATAGTTGCTTGGGCGAGTCTCTTCTGACCTGGCGTGCCAATTTGTTTGACTCTAATTTGTCGATCGTAACGATTAATAATTTTTCACCTCTTTGTCAAAAATATAGGTAATTCCCTAGTCGTAGTATAACAATTCCGGTGCTAATCTTGATATTAGGGAAATGGCTTACTTTGCTGTAGGCAAAATTACTGAATGTTTTAGATTAGGGGGAGACGAATGTGTTTAAGTCGCGTTTCTTTCATAAAGTAGAAAAATTTAATGGGACTTTTACTCAACTTGAAGAGAAAAGTCGCCGCTGGGAAAAACTTTATCGCCAACGTTGGGCCCATGATAAAGTAGTTAGAACTACCCACGGAGTTAACTGTACTGGTTCATGTAGTTGGAATGTTTATGTTAAGCAAGGCATTATCACTTGGGAACACCAGGCAACGGATTATCCATCTTGCGGTGCTAATATTCCTGGCTATGAGCCTCGTGGTTGCCCGCGTGGTGCCAGTTTTTCTTGGTATGAATATAGCCCAGTCAGAATCAAATATCCTTATATTCGCGGACGTTTGTGGAAACTATGGACTGAAGCTAAAAAGCAATTTGATAATCCAGTTGATGCTTGGGCAAGTATTGTTGAAGATCCAGCTAAGGAAAAGGAATATAAGTCAGTCCGTGGACATGGTGGCATGATTCGGGTACACCGCCAAGAAGCACTAGAATTAATTTCTGCTTCACTGATTTATACCATTAAAAAGTATGGTCCTGATCGAATTGCCGGCTTTACCCCAATTCCAGCGATGTCAATGATGTCCTTTAGTGCTGGGGCCCGCTTTATTGCTTTACTTGGTGGGGAAGAGTTATCCTTCTATGACTGGTATGCGGACTTACCGCCAGCATCCCCACAAGTTTGGGGTGAACAGACTGATGTCCCAGAATCAGCTGATTGGTACAATTCTTCCTACATCATTATGTGGGGGTCTAATATTCCATTGACGCGGACACCTGATGCGCACTTTATGACTGAAGTTCGTTATAAAGGATCTAAAATCGTCGCCGTTAGTCCGGATTATGCTGAAAATGTTAAGTTTGCTGATGACTGGCTTGCACCAGAACCGGGAACTGACTCAGCTGTAGCTCAAGGGATGACTTATGTCATTTTGAATGAGTTCTATCAAAAGCGCCATGAACAACAATTTATTAATTATTCTAAGCAATACACTGACTTACCATTCATCATTGAGTTAGTTAAGAGTAAGGCTAATGATGGTCATTTAACTTCAGGGCACTATGTCAGAATAACTGATCTTAAGGGTGCAGGAGAAAAGAATGGCGAATGGAAGACCATTGTCTATGATCAAAAACAACACAATTTTGTTGTTCCTAACGGAACCGTTGGTCAAAAATATGATCCAAGTCAAAAATGGAATATTGAACTAAAAGACGAAGCTGGTCATGACATTGATCCTGCCATGAGTGTCCTAGATCAAGATGCACCAACTGAAGAAGTAGTTGTGGATTTTCCGGCCTTTTCAAATGAAGGTAACAGTGTTGTAGCCCGGCATTTGCCAGTAAGAAAAATCACCTATGCGGATGGTAGTGAACACTATGTTACTACTGCCTATGACTTGCTTTTGGCTCAATATGGGATTAAGCGTCATGACAATGACGATCTGGCTGCTAAAGATGAAAATGATGCTAGTTCTGCATTTACTCCTGCTTGGCAAGAACAGTATACTGGCGTGAAAGCCAAATTAGTTACCCAAATCGCCCGTGAATTTGCTCAAAATGCCTTAGACACCGGCGGTAAGTGTATGGTCATCATGGGTGGTGGGGTCAACCACTGGTACAATGCTGACATGAACTATCGGACAATTATTAACCTGTTAATGCTTTGTGGCTGTGTTGGTGTACAAGGTGGCGGCTGGGCTCACTATGTTGGTCAAGAAAAATTGCGTCCGCAAGAAGGATGGGCTAACATCACCTTTGCTAATGATTGGGTTAAAGGTGGTGCTCGCCAACAGCAAGGTACGACTTGGTATTACTTTGCCACTGATCAATGGCGTTATGAAGAAATGGATAACCAAAAGCAGTACTCACCTGTTTATGGTAGCAGTCACCAATATTTGCATAATGCCGACTACGTTCAAATGGCGATTCGCTTAGGGTGGCTACCTTCATATCCACAATTTAACCGTAGTTCTTTATCCTTTGTGAAAGATTATGGTACTAAGGACATTAAGGAAATTTCAGCTAAAGTAGTTGATGAATTAAAGAAGGGAACTCTGCAATTTGCGGCAGAAGATCCTGATGCCAAAATCAACCAACCAAAGAACTTCTTCTTATGGCGGTCTAACTTATTTGCTTCTTCTGGTAAGGGAGCGGAATACTTTATGAAGCACTTACTAGGAGCTGAAAATGGACTGCTAGCTAAGCCGAATGCTCGTTTAAAGCCAGAAGACATGATTTGGCATGACGAAGAAACTACCGGTAAGCTCGACTTAGTGGTTGATATGGACTTCAGAATGGTTTCAACTGCGATGTATTCTGATGTTGTTTTGCCAGCAGCTACTTGGTATGAAAAAGAAGATTTATCTTCAACGGATATGCACCCGTTCATTCACCCATTTAATAAAGCAATTAGTCCAATGTGGGAATCAAAGAGTGACTGGCAACAATTTAAGTTGTTAGCCAAGACTTTCTCTGAAATGGCAAAGAAATACTTACCTGAAAAAGTTTATGACTTAAAGACACGGCCTTTAGGTCACGGCACGCCAGGTGAAATTGGCCAAGTAGGTGGTGAAATTCGTGACTGGAAGAAGGGTGAAGTTGAACCAATTCCAGGTAAGACGATGCCAAGTTTATCTTTAGTTGAACGTGACTATCACCACTTATATGATCGCTTTATCGCCTTAGGACCAAATATGGTTAACAACTATGGCTATGAAGTTCAAGATGCTTATGATGAATTAAAGGACAGCTTAGGCACCTTTGATGAAGGTTATGATGCCGGTTTACCAAAATTGGATGAAGACGTTAATGTCTGTGAAGCTATCTTACATATGTCAACTGCTTCTAATGGTCGCTTATGTGATCGAGCTTGGAAGAAGAAGGAAACAGTTACCGGTGAGAAGTTAGAAGACATTGGACGCGGTCATGCAGATGACTGGATGACCTTCCAGAAGATTACCGCTCAACCACAAGAAGCTTATCCAACGCCAATTGGGACTTCTGCCAAACACGGTGGGGATCGTTATTCACCATTCTCCTTAAATGTTGAAAGAAAAATACCTTGGGTTACTTTGACTGGACGTCAGCAGTACTATGTTGATCATGAAATCTTCTTGGACTTTGGTGAAGGACTAGCCACCTTTAAGCCATCCTTACCACCACAAGTTTTGGCACCACAAGATGTCGACGTTCAACCAGCTGATAAAGAAGTAACTCTGCGGTACATGACGCCACACGGTAAGTGGAATATCCACACCATGTATTACGACAACTTGGAAATGTTAACCCTCTTTAGAGGTGGCCCAACAGTTTGGATGAGTCCACAAGATGCAGCTAAGATTGATGTGAAAGATAATGATTGGATTGAACTTTATAACCGTAACGGGGTAGTAACTGCTAGAGCAGTTGTTTCTCACCGGATGCCAGAAGGTAGTTTGTACATGTACCATGCCCAAGATAATGAAATTTATGAACCATTATCAACAATTACGGGGAATCGCGGTGGATCTCACAATGCTCCAACGCAAATTCACGTTAAACCAACTCACATGGTTGGGGGTTATGGGCAATTATGTTATGGCTGGAACTATTATGGTCCAACTGGAAATCAGCGTGACCTTTATGCCAATGTTAGAAAATTGAAGAAGGTGACTTGGAGTGAAGATTAAAGCCCAAATCGAAATGGTCTTAAACCTTGATAAGTGTATCGGGTGTCATACCTGTTCCGTAACTTGCAAAAATACTTGGACTAATCGTCCAGGTGCTGAATATATGTGGTTTAACAATGTTGAGACCAAGCCAGGTGTTGGTTACCCTAAGCGCTGGGAAGATGAAGATCAATATCATGGTGGTTGGAAGCTCAACAGCAAAGGAAAGTTAACTTTAAGAGCTGGTGGTAAGTTAAATAAGGTTGCCTTAGGTAAGATCTTTTACAATAATGATATGCCTGAAATGGATGACTATTATGAGCCCTGGACTTATGACTATAAGACTTTGTTTGGTCCAGAGCGTAAGCACCAACCAGTAGCTCTTCCTAAGTCCCAAATTACCGGTGAAGACATGGAATTAAAAACTGGTCCTAACTGGGATGATGACTTAGCTGGGTCAACAGAATATGTTGAGCAAGACCCTAACATACAAAAGATCGAGTCTGACATTAAGAAGAACTTTGAACAAGCCTTTATGATGTACTTGCCTCGTCTTTGTGAACATTGTTTAAATGCACCATGTGTGGCTTCTTGTCCTTCAGGTGCGATGTATAAACGTGATGAGGATGGGATTGTCTTAGTTGACCAAGAAAGATGTCGGGGTTGGCGTTTCTGTATGACGGGATGCCCTTATAAGAAGGTTTACTTCAACTGGAAGACGCATAAGGCAGAAAAATGTACTTTCTGTTATCCAAGAATTGAAGAAGGACAACCAACTGTCTGTGCTGAAACTTGTGTTGGCCGGATTAGATATATTGGTGCCTTGCTTTATGATGCTGACAGAGTAGAAGAAGCAGCATCAACTCCTGATGAAACTAAGCTTTATGAAGCACAAAGAGAATTATTCCTTGATCCTAATGATCCAGAAATTGTTAAACAAGCTTTGGCTGACGGTATTTCTGAAGAAATGATTGCCGCTGCCCAGAAGTCACCAATTTATCGGATGGCGGTTAAGGATCAAATTGCCTTTCCACTGCATCCGGAATACCGGACAATGCCAATGGTTTGGTACATTCCACCACTATCACCAGTCATGTCATATTTTGAAGGACGTGATTCTATTAAGAATCCTGAGATGATTTTCCCTGGAATTGATCAAATGCGGGTGCCTGTGGAATACTTAGCTAACTTGTTAACCGGTGGTAATGTGCCAGTAATTAAGAAAGCCCTTTATAAATTAGCAATGATGCGGCTTTACATGCGGGCTAAGACTAGTGGTAAGGACTTTGATACCAGCAAATTAGAAAGAGTGGGCTTAACTGAACAAACTGCCACTTCACTTTATCGCTTGTTAGCCATTGCTAAATATGAAGATCGTTTTGTTATTCCGCAAAGCAACAAGGCTCAACTCGAAGATGCTCAAGCTGAACAGGGCGGCTTAGGGTACGATGAATGTGAAGGCTGTGCTTTAGCACCACAACACTCAAGTATCTTTAAGAAGGCTGAGGCTGGCGAATCAACGAACCAGATTTATGCTGAAAGTTTCTATGGAGGAATTTGGCGTGATTAATTTTGAACGGATTAATCAGTTGTACGATGTATTTGTGACGCTCTCCAGAATCATTGATTATCCTGATGAGCAAACTTTTACCCCTGAAGTGCGACAATTAATTGCAAATAATCCAGCTTTAGAAAAAGATCTTAAAGAAGCAATTCTTACCCAATTTGATTTATTGGCTAAACAAAGTTTTTTGCAGCAGCAAAGTCATTACGCCAACTTGTTTGAAATGAATCGGCGCTATACCTTGTATATGTCTTATTACAAGATGACTGATTCACGTGAACGGGGGACCATTATTGCCAAGCTAAAAATGTTATATGAAATGTTTGGCATTTCGGAAACGAGTAGCGAATTGGCAGATTATCTACCAATGATGCTAGAATTCTTTGCTTATGCTGATTTTATGAATGATGAGCGTAAGAATGATTTAAATTTGGCTCTCGGCGTAATTGAAGATGGAACCTACACTTTATTAAAAAATGCGGTTCCAGATGCTGATGATCCTTATATGAAGCTGATCCGGCAAATTCGGAATGTTATCAGATCATGTATTGAAACGGAGGCGAGGATTGATGCATAGTGATAGTTGGTCGATCTTGCTTTGGGTTTATTACCCATATTTAATGTTATTGTCCTTTATCGTAGGTAATTTTGTCCGCTTTAAATATTTCCACGCGTCAATTACAGCTAAATCGAGTGAAATCTTTGAAAAGAAATTATTGATTATCGGTAGTACGCTTTTTCACGTAGGAATTATCTTGGCCTTCTTTGGTCACTGTTTAGGGATGCTGGTTCCAATGGAATGGACCTCATATTTTGGCATTACCGAAAAGATGTACCACATGTTTGGTTCCTTAATGATGGGAATTCCTGCTGGTAGTCTGGCTTGGATCGGGATTGCCATCTTGACTTATCGCCGCATGACCGTTGCGCGGGTATTTAAGACTTCGTCAATCAATGACATTATTATTGATTGGGCCTTATTAATTACTATTACCTTAGGGATGTGTTGTACCATTTACGGCGGATTTGTTGATTATAATTATCGCTTAACAATTGGTCCGTGGGTAAGAAGTTTATTTACTCTTCACCCACAATGGCAACTGATGAAGAATGTACCATTAATCTATAAGATTCACGTTTGTTGCGGATTTGCCATTTTCGGCTATTTCCCATACACCAGATTGGTTCACGCTTTAACTTTGCCATGGCAATACATTTTCCGGAGATTCATTGTTTACCGCCGGCGGATTGCCTACACTAAATAAAACTCCTCTCATAAAAATAGCTTTGGAATTTTCCAAAGCTGTTTTTTTGCAATAAATTAGTTAATTTCCTAATATCCGTCAGGTTTTTTGTTTTCTAAAATATAGACTGGAAGAAAGGACTAAATTTATGACGCAATTTAACTTTGATTTAAATCAAAAAATTCGCAAACAATTTGAAGAACAACAATTTCAAAATGTTTTTGACTATCCTGACTTTATTGAAATGCGACCTATTTTGCGCGAAGCAGTTCGCCAAGTCGCCCAAGAATCCTTTGATAAGCCAGTTCTTCCAGTAAAAGTTGAACGGATGACAACAGCTTTGGAAGAACAAATGGAACGCGAAACCCGTAAATATCAACGGCAAGGTGGCTTTTACGAGAATCAGTTAAAAGAAAAGAATAATTTGTCGCGATTATTTACTCATGTCTTGCAAGTGATCTCGGCACGAGAAGAAATTGATCAAGAGGTAGAAGATATTATCTATGCGATTGATCAGACTAGATTGTCGATTAATAAACTGAAGCAATTGCCCGGTGAAGGTAAGTTATATGAGGATAATCATGATCGAGAATTAATTCCTGGAACTTACTATTATTTAGTTGCAGAATTTTTGGTGCGACCTTACTTAATTGATCCGCAGGGGAAAATGGTACCTGAAAATATCAAAAAGCCAGGCAAGAAGTTAGTTTTGCAGATGACCACTTACGCTTACCGTGATTGGGATGCTTATTTGACTCACCAATACGATGAACAACATAATATCAAGAACCGTAAGGGATTAACGGATTTAGAATATTATGATCTGTTTGAAAAAAATGAATTGAAGTATGCTGACCACGCTTACTCTGAAGTTTTAGCTGATAGTTTTAGCCAACTAGAGAAACTTTTAGTGCCAAAATACTGTGATCATTTACAAATCATGTCAACCGACTTGGAAGCTCTTTTTAAGAAAAATCCGTTACTCAGAATGCAATTTAATCGGATTATTATGACTAACTTTAAAGTTGATACTCAAGGAAAAGAACACGTGATGGATGCACCACTCAAGGATATTCATCAAAAGTATGATTTTTATAGGAAGAATTTTATTTAGGTGAAAGATGCGTTTACAAGATATTATTACCCCAGAGATGAAAATGGGTCGGCCAGATTTTGAAAATACCGTCTTTCTGCTCAAAACACAGCCAACAGCCTTAAATATTAAGCAATTTGCTTTACAAGGGAATCTTTATCCTGAACCAATTGATGATGTGGCCTGGGCTTTACCAGCTTATTTGTCAGATGATTATAACGTTTTCTTTGTCTTTGCGCCTAATATTCTAGGGCATTGGTCTATTTTCTGTTCACAAGTAGAAATCGAAAATGGCAATGATATTACAGCCATGAGTGAGCTGGTGCCAATTGGGACTGGGTTAAATGCGATTAATGCAGTCAGTCCGTCAGCCGCAATTGAATTAATTGCCTATCTCAAAACTTGGGAAAGTAATAAATTAGGCTATTTTGATGAAAATATCTGGAAGAAAATGGTATAAGGGATGAAATTAAAGAAGAAATCAAACTTTTTCGCGTTGACATTAGTGCTTACTTTACTGGTAATGTTGACTGCTTGTGGGAAAAATAGTGCAACTGCTAAAAACACTAGAACAGTAGTTGATATGACTCGCACGAAGGTTAAAATTCCCAAGCAAGTGAAGCGCGTAGCAGATTTGTGGCATGCCAATAATCAAATCGTTTTGTTATTAGGTGGTCAACAGAAATTAGTAACGACTACGCCAATGATTCAAAAACAAGGCTGGTTTAGAAAGGTTGATCCGCAAATTGCCAAAGTTAAGGCGCCGTTTGTTGGGCAAGATTTGCAGATTGAAGAAATTTTAAAAACTAAGCCAGATGTAGCGATTGCCGCGAATCCTGGACAAGTTAAGCAATTGCGTCAAGCTAAAATTCCGACCGTGAATGCCATGTTTACTGATTTTCCTGGTTTAAAAAAATCAGTCAATTTGACGGCCAAAATTTTAGGTAAAAAATATCAAACTGTCGCTAAAAGATATAACCAGGAATTAGCTCATAATTTGTCTTATGTGCAAAAACGGGTTGCCAACCAGAAACGAGTTCGGGTACTTCATATCACGGATGCGACAAATTTAAAGCAAGTTGATGGGCAAGAAACCATTATCAATGAATGGATTAAGTTTGCTGGTGGAAAAAATGCGATTAAGGCTCGCGGCAATATGGTCCAAGTTAATCCAGAAGAAATTGTTAAGCAAAATCCGCAGGTGATCATTATTGGTCAAACCACTACTGCTAACGCGCGCCGACTAGTTAAACATGATCCTTTATTGCAAAAGACAACGGCAGCTGAAGAAGGAAAAGTTTACGGTAATCCGCAAGGAACCTTCCCTTGGGATCGTTATAGTACAGAAGAAGCTTTGCAAGTATTATGGGCTGCTAAGTTACTACATCCAGCTCAGTTTACGCAGTTAGATATGGTCGAAAAAACGCGTGACTTTTATCAAAAGTATTACCATTATCGCTTAACTAAACAACAAGCTAAGCAAATCTTAGCTGGCTATGTGCCTAAAAAATAGGTAGTTGTTAATTTGAATAATCTTAAAAGACTTATAGTACAATAAATTTATAGAAGAATAGGTACAAAAAATGACAGACAAAAAACTAACAAACAAAGAAAAAATTACCGCTGCTCTAAAACAAGTATTGGAACCTGAGATTGGTATTAATTTAGTTGATTTAGGTTTAATTTATCAAGTAGCCGTTCAGGATGAAACAGCAACAATCACCATGACCTTGCCTGTAGCAGGTAGCGCGTTACCCAAAGATTTAGAAAAAGAAATTAAGCAGGCAGTAACTAGTGTTAACGGCATTAAAGAATGTGACATCAACTTAGTTTGGTATCCGGTTTGGTCACCAGATAAGATTAATGAGGCAGGTAAAGCAGAATTAGCGGCAAAGAAGGTAGCTAATGATTCGACTGCAGATGATACGCAAAAGGTCATCAACTTCTCAGAACCAATTATTAAATTAGCTAAGCGTTACCCCGACTTTGTCGAGATTATGGCTGATTGTGGCTTTACCAAGATTAAAGAACCAGGCCTGCTTAAAACCATTGGCCGAGTAATGACCATTTCCATGGGAGCCAAAGTAATGGGCGTTGATAAAGAAAAGGTTAAAGCCGCTTTTGAAGCTAAGGGCTATCAAGTAATTGAAAAATAATGGAGAAAAAGATGGATAGTAAAGAAAATAAAAGCAGACAAGATCAAATTTTGGAAGTATTGCACTATATCCAAAAAGGCGGTGATTTTGAAACTGCTAAAAAAATGTTTAAAGAACGCTTTGACAAAGTCGATGTATCTGAAATTACTTCTGCTGAAAGACAATTAATTGCAAGTGGTCTTGATCCGCGGCAAATTCAATATTTATGTAATGTCCACGCTGAAGTATTTAAGGGGAGTATTTTACCGGTTGATGAATCTCCTGATTATGAAACTCCCGGTCACCCGGTTCACACTTTGAAGCAAGAAAATTTTGTCTTAAAGTCCTTGATTAATGACTATTTATTGCCAAATTTAGCTAAGTACGAGGATGGAGATGACGCTGCTTTAACGAAAATTCGTCAAGCTTTGAAAGATTTAGCTAAAATTCATTATCACTATGCCCGTAAAGAAACTTCAATTTTTCCCTTAATGACCAAATATGGGATTACTGCTCCACCAAAGGTCATGTGGGGTGTTGATGACAAGATTCGTAAATTGATTGGACAAGCTAATCAATTAGCCGCTGCAGAACAACCAGATAAGGCTAAATTAGCTGAAGCCGTTAAGTCGGCCTGTCATGAAGTGCTCGAAATGATTTTTAAAGAAGAATCAATTATGTTGCCAATGATTACGGAAGTGGCGAATGCGCAGGACTGGCTTAATGTCAAAGAAGAAGAAAAGCAAATTGGTTACACCTTGATTCAGCCACCAATGAACTGGAAGCCAGCTGAAAAAGACCTGCCACACCTGGAAAAATCACCAATTGAGTTGGCTAGTTTAAGCAGCTTAGCCATTAACTTTAAAGAAGGTAAATTAAACCTTGAGCAATTACAGGCGATCATTGATTTATTACCATTTGCATTAACCTTTGTTGATGAAAATGACAAGGTGGCCTTTTTTGGCGGTGGCGCAGCTATTTATCCGCATTCTAAAAATGCTTTAGGTAATGATGTCTTTTCTTGCCACGTTGCTGGTAGCGTTGATAAGGTGAAGGGGATTTTTAAAGAGCTACATGAAGGCAAGCGTGATAAGTATGAATTCTGGTTTGAGCCTAAGCACATGGGTCGCTACCTTTACTTACAATACTTTGCCGTTCGTAATCCAGAAGGTAAGTACTTAGGCTGTTTAGAAGTAGCCCAAGACGTTACTGAGATTAGAAGTTGGACTAACGAAAAGCGTACAATTTAATCAAAAATAGCAAAAAATAAGCCTGGATTTTTTCCAGGCTTATTTGGCAGCTAAATTACTGATGACCACGCCAGCAATAATTAACGCAAAGCCAAAGATTTCCATTAAACTAATGTGTTCGTGCCATAACAGATAAGAAACAATCGCGGTCGCAACAATTCCTAGGCCGCACCAGATGGCGTAGGCAAGGCTGAGTTTGATTGTTCTCAATGATAATGAGAACAAGTAGTAACAGATGATGTAGGCAATGATGGTGCCAAGGGTAAATTGTATTTTGGTAAAGCCATTTGAGGCTTTGAGCAAGTTGGTGGCAATGATTTCGAAAATAATTGCGCCAGCTAATTGTAGATATCCCATATGTTTTATTCCTTATTTTTCTTGCGTTTTAATTCAAGTTTACGTAGTAATGGCAAGATAAATCCAGTACCGAATAGGAACAAGACTACTACGATATTCATCCATAATTGTTTAAACCATTTATCACTACCGAATTGACCGTTTTGTGGTAAAAAGGCCATCGTAGCACAGGTGAAAGTCAACAGGAAGCACCACCAGCCAACAGCTAATGCACCTTTTCGATTTCGAATGAAAACATATTCGTTCTCGCCAAAACTCTTACGTTTATAGCGAAGAAGTAAAAAGGCTAAAAAGACAACTGAAGTCTTATAAGGTGAAACGATGGTATTTAAATTAAGTAACCAGTTAACGAAGTCATTAATTTCTGGTAAGGTACCACCCAATAAGATCAAGATTAAAGTGGTTCCAGCAGTAAAGATATAACTGTTTAATGGTCGACCAGTCTTAGTCTTCTTAAGTAACCAGCTTGGCATGTATTGTGCAGTTGTGTCAGAAGCAAGGAAACGACTGGCAGCATCGATAAGGGCTGCAATTTCGGCTAATAAAGTTACAAGACATACAATGGAATAAGCTAACATTAAGCTGTTACCCATGCCAGCTTCTTGACCAAGTAATTGAAAGGCGTAGTAATCACCGTTCATCTTAAAGTCATTAGGAATGTGTTTTGCATCAAATAAAACAGCTAAACCTAAAGTTTCAAGGATAACCATCATTGCTGTAACAATGAATAATAGCCACATTGTCTTAGGAAAGTCGCGCTTAGGGTGCTTCAACCTAGAAATATACGGAGCGGCTAATTCAGCACCTGACATAGCAAAGATCAACATACTTGCAGATGAGAAGTAGTGCAGGCTTAAGTGAGGCTTGATGTTAGACCAAGTTAATTTTGTTGCAATATGTCCGCCGTGAGTTAATGACCAAATAATCATTACAAAAAAGACAAGAACCATGACAACCATGGCAATACCACCCCATAGAGAAGTGGCATCTAGTGCGTCTTTAACCACGTTTTCAAAGATGATGAAAACTAAGATAATTGCAAAGGTAATCAAACTAAAAGTGAAGGACGACATATGCTGTCCTAAAGATCTATTACCTAAAATTACCCATGATACTGATACAACAACTGAACTAGCACAGTCAATTAGGTATGGAATTGTTTGCGCCCAGTACATCCATCCAGTCGCGTAACCTAAAAGATCACTACCCGTTCCGCGCCGAATCCAGGATGACAATCCACCTTCTTCTTCACCGTTATAAGCCATTCCCAACTGTGTTGAAATCAAGGTATAAGGTAACTGGTAAAAAAGTAGCATGAAAATCCATAATACCAGAACGAATAAACCGTATTCTTGGTATGGATAAAATGGGTCTTCAAAACTGATGACTGTCAAGTAGACAAACATTGTTAGGGTGACCCAACCCATATAATTTTTCTTATTATTTTCTTCAACCATAAAATATTATCTCCCCTTTTTTATCGTTGTTGTTTTTTACCAAAAACATGGGGGTTTATTTTGATGTTTAAGAAATTCTCTGATTAATTGCACATCTATCCTCTTGTAAAATAAAAGTAATATCTGTATTTTAGAATAATTTTTAAAATTTTTCTATTCTTTTTAAGTATTTTGCTAAAATTGTATAGAGAATGACAGTGAAAAACAAAGAGGAAAAGAATCATGCATTATTTGAAAATTGCAGCGCGTAAGGAGTTATTACCTTATTTGCCTAAGAACTGGCCACATTGTGAATTAAGCGAAAACTTAAACGGTGCTTATTTGGCAGCTGTTGTGGTTAAAAAAGATGATAGTCGCGGTAAGGGGATGCAAAGGGTTTTTGCCGATGAATTGAAATTAAATTTACCGCTAATTGAATTTGATCCTGCAAAGAATATGGCAAGAGTAATTGATCAAACTGCTAAGAAGTATGAACAAGAAGTAGTACCACAATTCTTATTGGATCTAACAAATTTTGCTGATCAGGATGATTTAATTCTGAGTACACCAGGCCATCATAATGGACACTTCTTTGATCGACATCCCGCTGGAGCAGTAATGCGACAGTTCTTTGGAAAGAATTATTTTAGGGCTGACATTTCCGATAGTGTCTTTGAGCTTGGCGATACGATGGGCCATGAAGGTCAGCCACTCAAAGCTGAAGAGGAAGCGGCCAAAGCATACCATGCTGATAAAGTATATTTTTGTACAAATGGGACAACCAGCGCGAATACAATTTGTGCCACCGCGGTTTTGCGCGAAGGAGATCTAGTCTTATTTGATCGAAATAACCATAAGAGTTTATACAATAGTGCATTAGTAATGACTGGGGCTAAGCCAGTTTACTTACCAACTGATCGCAATGCTGATGGTTTAATCGGTCCTTTAATTGCTAATGATTTAGACGAAGACAAGATTCGGGCAGAGATTGCCAAAATCGATCCTGCAAAGGTTAAAGCTAAGAGACCTTTCAGAATGGCAGTTTTACAGCAAGAAACTTATGACGGTGTTTTCTATGATGCTAAATACATTATCAAAA
This sequence comes from Lactobacillus xujianguonis, assembly GCF_004009905.1. Classification (GTDB taxonomy): domain Bacteria; phylum Bacillota; class Bacilli; order Lactobacillales; family Lactobacillaceae; genus Lactobacillus; species Lactobacillus xujianguonis. Next base: position 3,769 of record NZ_ML136878.1, on the reverse strand, counting down.
AGTTAGGTAAGCTTTGTGATTATATTTTGCTTGATTGTGCCTGGGGCGGTTATGAACAATTTGTTGATGTCTTACGTGACTTATCACCGTTGCAGCAAGAATATGGACCAGAAGATCCAGGCATTTTGGTTACAGAATCAGTTCACAAACAACAAGCTGGTGTTGCTCAGGCATCACAAATCTTGAAGAAAGATAGCCATCTTAAAGGACAAAAGCGTTATGTAGACCATAAGCACTTTAACCATGCATATTTAAAATATGTCACTACTAGTTATTCTTATCCAGTTTATTCATCTTTGGCAGTCAATGCAAAAATGGCCAATTCAGCAGCCAGTTGTTCATGGTGGGATGAGACGGTTAAGCTTGGAATTAATTTTAGAAAAAAGTTACTTGCAAAGAGCAAATTATTTAGGCCATTTGTCCCAGCAATGGTTAATGGCGTAAAATGGGAAGACATTCCTACTGAAAAATTAGCGCACTCTTCTGCAGCCTGGCGATTAACACCACAACAAAATTGGCATGGCTTTGCTAAAATTGGTCAAGGTGAAGTCATGCTTGATCCGTTAAAACTAACGATTCTCAATCCTGGGATCAATTTAGAAACAGAAAAATATGATCAGGAAGGTATTCCTGGAGTAGTAATGGAAACATACTTACATGAAAAACAAATTATTCCAGAGAAATCTGATATTTATTCAACGCTGTATTTAATTACTCCAGGGGAGAGTAAGGTAGATATGCAGACCTTATTTGATGCCTTAATGGACTTTGAAGATGCGTATTTACAAAGAAGAAAACTAAGCGAAATTATGCCTCAATTAGTCGCTGAATTTCCGAAGCGTTATCAAAATTATACTTTATATCAGTTGTGTCAAGAAATTCATCATTATTATCAAGAGAATGATATCTTTAAATTAGAGCGTGATTTGTTTATCAAGTCTGATTTTCAGAACTATTCCTTACAACCAAGTGCAGCAGATAGAGAGTTTAATGAAAACAATAGCAAACTTGTTGAACTTTCTAATTTACCAGGTGAAATTGCATTAGAAGGGGCATTGCCTTACCCACCAGGTGTTTTCGTAGTAGCGCCAGGGGAGAAATGGCATCAATTGGATGTTAAGTATTTTCAAGTATTGTTAGATGCGGCTAAGAAATTCCCTGGATTTGATCCAGAAGTACAAGGAGTTTATGAACAGGACGGAAAGATTGTCGCAGAAGTTTTGAAATAAATGAAAAATGTGATATCTACAGCAAGTTGTAGATATCACATTTTTTAAATCCTTTATTTTTCATTATTTTGCAGTTTAGAATGCTTTAAGCCGAAGGCAAAGTAGATAATCCATCCGACAACAATCCAGATTGAGACCATTACCTTAGTTTCCATTGGCAACATAATAATGAAGTACACACTGAGTAAGCCTGCAATAATCGGTAGCACAGGGTAGAGTGGCATCTTGAAGCCGTCATTTGGAATGTCTTTACGTTTACGCAATGGAATGACGCCAAAAGAAATGAAGGCAAAGGCGAGTAAGGTGCCGGCATTGATCAGGGATGCCAGCTGCATCAAAGGTACTAAACCCGCGAAAACTGCTGCCACGATTGTTGAAATAATGATGGCATTGTCAGGAATCATCTTTTTATGATCAACTTGGCCCATGGCTTTTGGCAGTAAACCATCACGTCCTAAAGCATACAGCAGGCGAGAACCACCTAAAAGCATAGTGATCATTGCAGTAAAAATTCCGACTAAAGCTCCTAGTGTGATCAATTTATTCCAACTATTTAAGCCAATAACTTTTAAAGCATAAGCTGCAGGGTCATCAACATTTAACTGTTTGTAGTTAACCATCCCCGTTAACACAAATGAAAACCCAACATACAGCACAACGGCAACAATGACGGTACCCAGAATACCTTTAACGACGTTTTTACCTGGATTAATTGTTTCTGCAGAATTGGAAGCTAAGGCATCAAAAACAATGAAGGCAAAGAAAACCGTTGCTGCAGCGGTAGAGATCCCACCAAATCCCCAAGGCTCTGAGTGAAATTCTTTTGGATAGAAAGGCACGTAGTTTTCAGTTTTGATATAAAAAACGCCAACCACGATAAAGAGAACGATAATCGCAACTTTCAAGATAACCATTGGCATCTTCGATATGCTTGGAAAGGTTAGCGCCTTGATACAAGATAAAGGCTACAATTAAAACGACTAAGACCGCCGAAAGGTTAACTACGCCGCCTTCCATTGGACCAGCTTGTAAAGATTTGGGTAAATTGATTCCAATCGCACTTAAAATATTATTGTTAAAGTAGGATGTAAAACCAGTTGCTTCGGCAGAAACTGCTAAGAAATATTCTAGCAAAAGTGCCCACCCCAAGGTCCAACCGATCACTTCTCCAAAAATTGCAGAGCCAAAAGAGTAGGCTGAACCGGCAACAGGCATGGATGAAGAAAATTCTGCGTAAGCCATACCGACGATCCCAGACACAATCGCAGCCAGTAAGAAAGCGATTGTTACTGCTGGACCAGCATGTTGCGCAGCTTCATGACCAGGTAAGATGAAAATCCCCGTTCCGATAACTGCACCGATGCCTAGGGCTACTAAATCACGTGCGTGCAAGCTTCGCTCTAGGCGTGAATCAGCCCGTAAGTAATTTTTTACCGGCACTTTTTTGAAAATATTTCTCATTATTCGTCATCTCCTTTAAGGTATTTCCAATATTATACACAAATGTGGCCATAATTCCATTTACATTTAAGAAAAAACAGCGAATAATTTTGAAAAGCAACAAAAAACAGCCCATGAAATTTCATGAGCTGTTTTTTAATGAAAATGAAAACTAGTCGACTAACTTGCCAACAACTTTTAGATGGGCCATGACTTTATCTCCGTGACCAGAGCGCATAATTGCTTCAGTGATGTCTTGACCAGCTAAATTGCCGTGGTGAGCACTAGCTTTAACATGTGGGTTACCAGTCATGTCGTAAACAACACCATTCACAGCAACGTAGGCTTCGCGGCCATCTTCGCCGTCAAATTTAGCTAATTCTTCTCTAGTAAAAGTTCTTTCTGTCATTCTCATTACCACCTTTGAATTTATTTTCTAAATAAAAATTATCATAAATTATTCGATTAGCCAAACATTTTAACTCTTTGTGGACATTTCAGTGAAGGCTTTTTTCAGATAATCAGCTAGTTCAATAATCTGTTCATTGGCACCTTTTTCATACATGATGGCATTATCAAAATTGAGAGTATTTTTGGGTAAACTCAATAAGTTATAGTTGCCGTTAGGAAAGAGCTTCTGAGCGATGTATTGGTTAGTTAAAGCCATTCCTTGGTGTCCTAAAATGATGGCCGTTTGGATCGCGTCGATGACCGAATCGACTTGAATAGTTTTAGTAATTTGGATGCCCATTTCACTAAAACGACGATTAATATAATCTTGAACTCCAGCAGAATTTTCAAATAATACAAAAGTAGTTTCTTTCATTCCATTTAGATATTTTGAAGTGAAAGGCAAAATATGTTGCTTATTGTCATAAATTTGGCAGTATTCAGAAATAAAAACTGAAAGTTGAAAGCTAGAAATCATGCTAACTTAGCGTGGCTTCTGGCTTTTTTCGTCCAAAAATAAAAGCGCAAGATCTTCCTGCGTTATACTTTAAGTGTCCAAACCAAAGTTAAAGGAGATCTTACGCAATGAAAAGTATACCGCAAATTGATGATGAAAAGGACACTAAAGCTTTAATTTCTTCATTTACTAA
>NZ_ML136877.1:3792-81378 GCF_004009905.1 Lactobacillus xujianguonis | reverse complement strand
CATGGACAAAAGAAGTTCAGAAAGTATGTAAAACAAAAGAGAAGCATACTAAAGCGGCCTAGCAGATACACTCTGTATCAAAGCTAGACCGCTTTTTCAATATACTTCAGTTTTTGACGCTTACTCTCTAAATAGCTTGCTTAGAGAGACTAAATTAGATATGAGTATAATCTTATTAACCTTATTTTATTCAGCCTTATTAGAGCGAAATGGCGCAAATAAAAAGCTTTTAAAGTACATATTTAAGCACTTCAAAAGCTTGTTTATTTAGATCGATTAAATCTTTGGCTTCTAATTAGTACGCCATCCAGCGATGTCAGAAGGAGAAAAATCATACGACAATTTCTTACCATAGGCAGCTTCATAAGCAGCCTTTTTTTGTTGGTAATCTTTTTCCATCATGCGATGTGAATTTTCATTAGTGTTTAAAGTCACATCTGGATAGATTAATGGTAGGACATGCACGATATACTTGGTTTCGTAAAAGTTGGAATCTTTCTTTTCAATCTTATTAGTATCTTGAATTTCAACAAAAACGGAAATAATTGGGACGTTCTGCTTAGCAGCAAAATAGTAGGCTCCACGCTGGGGTTGACGAGGCTTACGGTAATTCCACCACATCTCTTGTTCAGGGTAAATAAGCACCCAATTATCGCGATCTAGCGCATCATGGAGATGGGTCATGAATTCATTTCCAATGTAGTTAGGACTATTAACTAAAGGAATAGTACCTACATAATTCATGAGGTAACGGAAGAATCCAGGAAGCATTAAATTCGTATCTTCAATTACAATTGAAAGTTGATGATGAGTTTTGTTAGCTAGTAATTTAATCGGCAAGGAATCTACTTGGTTGAAGTGATTAACAGTAACAATAGCACCACCAATTGGTAAGTTATTGAGGTTTTCCAGTCCCTTGAATTCGGTATTACCAACTAAAGTTTTAGCAAAAAGACTGAACATTGAATGTCCAATTTGATTATTGATTTTGCTAGAAAATGATTTTCGTTTTTGCCAAAATTCATTGACGACTTGCAACCGCTCATCAAGCGACATTTCGGGATCGCCAATTTCAACTTTTGCGGTAAAGTTTCGGTCATTAGCTGCTTTTTCGATATTTTTAATTACGGCTTCACGATTATCACCAAAAATCATAACTTAACTGCCTCACGTTCTTTTACTCTAGCCCAATTATTTGGATCTTGTTCAGTTTTATCTTCTTTTGATAGCATATGGGCTAACTTTTCCCGATCATCAGCACGTTCTTGGTCAGTATAATGATCAAGTTCCGCCTTTAATTCAGAATAAAACTTAGTTTCTTTGGCACTTTGCCAGAAATAATCTTCATATTGGACATGTTTAAAGTGCCAAGGCTTAAAGAAGAGATTATAGTGAATCAAACCCGGGTTAGTAAGAGCTTCAGTCTTTTCATTTGGCATGGCATCCCAACGAGGGTCAAGATATAAAATCTGTCCTTCACCAATTTCATTTAAATAATCTTGATCAGGTGCAATACAATCAAAGTGATATTTTTCCAGTAAATCTAAAAAATGATCAATGAAGTGCTTGTCGCGGAAGGCTTTAGCATTCATGACTAACATTCCTGAATTGATATATTTTTTAGGATCTAATGCTAATACCTTTTTGATGTATTGGCGCATCTTTTCAACGTCTTGAATGGAAGAATCAGTGCAAGCTCCGAATAAATTATTACCCAATTCAGTTTGGTAGAGTTTAGCAAGATCATCGTTCACAATCGTATCGCTATCAATATAAATTACCTTGTCATATTGTGGGAATAATTCTGGAATAAAGAGGCGGTAAAAAATTGACATGGTGAAAAAGTCGGCACGTAAGAAATTTTCTTTACGATTTTTTATTGGTGCAACTAGTTCATCATCAATCTCAAAAAATTTAACGTGGACGTTTTTACTGCCAAGATTACTTAAATCTTGCTTATGTGCGGCAGATAAGTCCTGATTCAAAAAATAAACGGTGTAGTCACTTTCTGGATTGGCGTGTTTAACCAAAGAATTGAGAGAAACGGCTGCATATTTAGTGAAATCATCACTAATACTATAAAAAACGGGTACTGTCATAATAGCCTTTCTTAATCAATTTTGACTGATTCGTGTTGTTTAACTTTAGCCCATGTATGAGGCTCGTTAATAATTAGATCGACTTTTTTAGCCATCCATTCTAAGTCAGCCCGAGCCTTTTGCCGGTCGGCATCTGTAAAATCAGTCAATTGTTGTTTTAATTCATCATAGTATGGGGTCTTCTTTGCCACGTCCCAGAAATAATGGCCATATTGTACATCATCGAAGTGCCAAGGTTTGAAGAAAAGATTGTAATGGACAATTTTAGGATTTTCAATTTCTGGAATACTTTCATTTGGCATGGCATCCCATTCTTTAGGTAAATGATAAATCTTATCTTCACAAATTTCATTCATGTAAGCTTGATCGGGATCAATGTTGTCAAAGTGATATTTATCCATTAAGTAATAGAATTTATCAACGAAGTGCTTGTCGCGGAAGGCTTCCATGTTAAAAAGAATTACGCCATTATTGATATATTTTTCTGCAGGTAAAATGCCTTGACACTCTTTAATATACTTTTGTAATAATGGCATATAGCGAATCGACAAGTCAGGACAGCTAGCAAACATGTTCTCACCAATTTCAGTTTCGTATAAATTGGCAATATCATCACAAATAATGGTGTCAGCGTCTAGATAGACTGCCTTATCGTATTGTGGGAATAGTTCCGGAATAAATAAACGATAAAAAATGGACATGGTGAAGAACTGTGCTCGTAAGTAGTTTTCTTTTGAATTATGAATTGGTTTAACCATGTCATCGTCAATATGAAAGACATTGACGTGGATGTTGTTAGTGGATAAATCTTCTAAGCTTTGCTTGTGCTCATCACTAATTTCTTGAACTAAAAGAGTAATTGTGTAGTCCTTGTTAGGATCAGCATGATCGATCAATGATTTGATTGATACATAAGCGTAAGGGGTGTAGTTATCACTAATTGTGTAAAAAACAGGAATAGTTTTCATCATTTTCCTCCAAGTAAAAAAGCTATTTCTTTAAGTTATCTCGCAGTTTGAGATATTCATTAAGGATATCATCATATTCATGTAAATGCAGCACGCTATGAACCCGCTCCACATCCCAAGGCTTGACCGTCTGCGTATGGAAATAAGGCCAAAAGCGGAAGCTGGTGGTAAAATGCTGAATCTTTGTATCCTTGTGCAAACGATATTGTTCATTGTAGCGTCGCGGTACCACACGTTTAGCTACGGCAAGCTTATTAATGGCTGATTGATCAGGCAAAAACATTTTTTTAGTTTGCATCATCTGGCGTACTTTAGCAAACAGGCCAGTTTGCTTAATCTTAGGCATGTTTAAGAGCAGTACACCTGAGTTGAGGTAGTCAAAAACATGTTTAGTTTTTACATTATGGAAGAAAAATCTTCCCCAGTAGTCCAATACACCAACAAGTTCAATTCCGGTAATGTTTTGCTGATAAAAGGCCGTAATATTGCCGCGAATTACAATATCATCATCCAGGTAAAGAATCCGATCAGGAATTTCCGGTAGTTGATCCGCAAATAGTCTGAGCATGGCATATGGAGTAAAGCGCGTATTCATATTGACTGAGGGCGGCTCCTTTACAAATAAAGCCGTACAGTCAATTAATTGCAGGCTGTTATTAGGGTTGGCATTAATCAATAAACTACGCAAGAAATCAGCCACTTGTTTAGAAAAGGGATGATACTTGCGTTCATCGCTGTGGGCCTCCATTGTCATAATATAGAGGTGCAATTCTTGGGCACCAGAATTCTTTAGTAAAGAGAGGGTGGAGATTAAGACGCCGTCTTCAGCGTTTTCATCTCCACAAAAAAGTATATTCATGTTTTCTCCTATTCTTTTTCGATTAAATATATCTAATATCATACCATGGAAAAATAAAGGCAGAAAAAAGAAGTGAGTGGGAAGAAACTCTTCGTATTAGGGCCAAGATAATTCTGGAATAATGCTAAATAGCCTGGAAAATAACTTTCCCAGGCTATTCTTTTCGATATTGATAATATTCATAGTCACTTAATTGTGCACGCTCATTCATGGTTTTCCAAATTACATCATGAAGCTTATTTTGGGCCTCTTTCCGGTTTAAACTTCGGTCTGGATAAAATGGCCCATCAATATAGATAACGCAGCGTGGTCGCCGTCCTAAGCGCCTTTTATGGTAAGTCTTAGTCATGACAAAGCTTGGAGCATTTAATTTTACAGGGAAGTGCATACTAGTTGAGTCAAAAGTTCTGATTTTGGTGTAATAAGGCCAAACATGGGCTTCAGGATAGATCAGAATTTCGCCTTTTTTATCCTTGATGACAGTTTGAATCGTTTCAATCAGTTTGATTAACTGCTTAACATCCTTACCGACGGGCAAGCCACCATAGCGCACCAGATATTTTCCAATGAAAGGAATGCCCCAATTAGCTTGATTGGCGATGGCGTAGAAATTTTTAATAGGAAAAATTGTCAGTGAAGTGAAGACGTCACCCATTGGTCGCGTGTGATTCCCATAAATAAAATAGCCACCGTCAACTTGTTTAAGTTTTTCCTTGCCAATGACTTTGACGTGGTCGAACAAGCGAAAGACAATCCAACCAAAACCAGCAGCCAGATAACGAGCTAGACCTGACCAGATTTTAGCAATACGCGAATTAGCTAGAATTTCGTAGTCATCAGGCAAGCTAAAATTTTGGTTATGGCTATCGACCACATCGTCAGTGGTTTGATGGTAGTAGTAAACACGCTTCATTCAATTTCCTCCATTGGCTTATTTATTAATGATAGCATGAAAAAAACTCCATTGCTGTAAAGAACAATGGAGCATAAATTTAAGCACAAAAAAAGCACCGCCTTCTTGCAGTGCCATTTCCATATTATGGGTGGCCAGGGGATCGAACCCTGGACCCACGGATTAAGAGTCCGTTGCTCTGCCAGCTGAGCTAGCCACCCATATTTTTTATCAGCTTACCGCTGACAGTTAATAATAATAGCAATTAATTTACCTTTTGGCAAGAACTTTTTTGAAAAAAGTTAAAAAAGTGAGCAGAAAAGTTATTTCCTACTCACTTCGCAATTATAATTTATCTTCAATATGATAAGCGACACCTTGCTGATCATCGCGAGCCTTATCAGCAAAGTAAATTGCATATTCACCGCTTTTGGCATTTTTAGCAATTACTAATTGTCCAGCGGTTGGCTTATCAGCTTTGATAATTTGAGCGCTCCGGCGTGCTTCTTTAAAGTCGTGAGAAGAAGCAATTGCATCACCAGGATTAAAAAAGACATTTTCATTGTTCATGATCATTCACCTCATTTGTAAATTTCATACCTATATTTTACCAAGAGAAATAAAGATAAGGCGAATTTTAAATACAAAAAAAGAGATAAGATCGAAATCTTATCTCTAACGAATATCTTATGGGTGGCCAGGGGATCGAACCCTGGACCCACGGATTAAGAGTCCGTTGCTCTGCCAGCTGAGCTAGCCACCCATGTCATAACTGACAGATATCATTATGCAATTAATCAAAAGAAAATGCAAGTTATTTTGACAAAAAAATTAAATTTTTTGGCGAATGTTACAAAAACCAGTATAATGTGAAGAGTAAAGGAGGCATTCTCGATGCCAAAGAAGATTCTCGTCGTCGATGATGAGAAGCCAATTTCCGATATTATCAAGTTTAATTTAACTAAGGAAGGCTTCGACGTCGACACTGCCTATGATGGTGAAGAGGCTGTTAAGAAAGTTGACGAATACGATCCAGATCTGATGATCTTGGACTTGATGTTACCGAAGAAGGATGGACTTGAGGTTGCACGTGAAGTTCGTCAATCTCACGATCTTCCCATTATTATGGTAACTGCAAAAGATACTGAAATTGATAAAGTTTTAGGTTTGGAAATGGGTGCGGACGATTATGTTACTAAGCCATTTTCTAACCGTGAATTAGTTGCTCGGGTTAAGGCTAATTTACGCCGGCGCGATATTGTGAAAAAGGCGGAAGCAGCTACCCAGGAAGAAACCGATAAAAATATTAAGATCGGTAATTTGGTAATTATGCCAGATGCCTACATTGTTGAAAAGAATGGTAAAAAGATCGAATTAACTCACCGTGAATTTGAACTACTTTACTATTTAGCGCAACATATGGGCCAAGTTATGACTAGAGAGCACTTGTTGCAAACTGTTTGGGGTTATGACTATTTTGGCGACGTGCGGACTGTTGATGTTACCGTTCACCGCTTACGAGAAAAGATTGAGGATAATCCAATTCAACCGCAGATTTTGATTACTCGTCGTGGTGTAGGCTATTACGTTAAGCAGCCAGCCAAAGAATAATTAAGAAAGTCACAGAACTGTAAGAGGGTGTGACTTTCTTTTTGTTATTGTTGGAATTTTTAAGATGGAAAAAGTAAATCATTTTTTTAAGCATATATTTAGTTCAATTAATACTAAACTAGCAATGGTTTTCATGCTGATGCTCTTAGCAACAATTGAAGTTATTGGGGCTTATTTTACGCGGCAATTAGAGCAGAATAATATTGAAAACTTTGAATCAAGTATTCAAATCCCGCAAATTGTAACTAATCAGTTAGCCAGTCAATTAGCGCGTGACAATAAGAATACGAATGATCGACTGAATCAGATTGTTAGTGACTATAACAATAGCTCGCCGATTAGTGAAATCTTGGTTGTTGATAATAAAGATATCATTCGAGCAGTTTCAACGCTGAATGATAAAGGACGGGTAGGACAGCGAGTTAACAATAGTGAAGTTAAACAAGTAACTTCCAGTGGTCGACCGATTACCCGAGTTATCAATGATCACGGTAATAATTATATGATTCAAATTTCGCCCTTAAATAGTGGTAATGGATCAACTAACAATGTGGGCGCGATTTATGTTCGTGCTAGCATGCAGAGTTTGTTTAATGATTTGCGCAATACGTCGCTGGCCTTTCTAGTAGCTTCGCTAATTGCGGCTCTACTTGGGGCAATCTTAGCACTTGTTATTTCGCGTGCAATTACTCAGCCAATTGAAGAAATGCAGGAGCAGGCTTTACATATTGCAGATGGTGACTATTCTAGTCAGGTTAAAATTTATTCAAATGACGAATTAGGTCAATTAGGTAAAGCCTTTAATACCTTGTCTGTTAGAATTGAACGTTCACAGGAAGAGTCTGATAGTGAACGGCGACGGCTAGATAGTGTTCTGTCCCACATGACTGACGGGGTATTAGCGACAGATCGACACGGCAATGTAATTGTGGTGAATCAGATGGCCCTTAACTTTTTAAATGTTGATGAAGATCAAATCATTAATCAACCGATTAACAAGGTTTTAGGGTTAGAAGAATCAGCGCAGGATTTAATTTCTAATCAAAAGGAAATTGTGGTGACAGTGAATGCCGGCACTCGGGATGAAATGATCTTACATGCTAGTTTTTCATTAATTAAACGTGTCACTGGCTTTGTTTCTGGTAGTGTATGTGTTTTACACGATGTTACTGAGCAACAAAAGAATGAAAACTCGCAAAAGCAATTCGTTTCCAATGTTTCGCATGAATTGCGGACGCCGCTTACCAGTTTGCGGGCCTATATTGATACTTTAAATGCTGGTGCTTGGAAGGATCCTGAAATTGCACCGAAGTTCTTGCAAGTCACTCAAGAGGAAACTGAGCGTATGATCCGGATGATTAATGACTTACTCAGCTTGTCGCGGATGGACCGTGGGGTTTCGAAGATGGACCTTGAAATGGTTAACTTGAATGACTTTGTAGCCCATATTCTTAACCGGTTTGATATGATTGTGAAAAATGATACCAAAAATGGCAAAAAGAAGAAGTACACCATTAAGCGCGAGCTAGGCAGTCAAGCACTTTGGGTTGAAATCGATACTGATAAGATGATGCAAGTAATCGATAATATTATGAATAATGCCATCAAATATTCACCTGATGGTGGGGTCATTACAGTTAGATTAGTGCAAAACCAAAATCATGTGATTTTGAGTATTTCGGACCAAGGATTAGGTATTCCACGCAAAGATCTGGGCAAGATCTTCGATCGTTTCTACCGAGTAGACAAAGCTAGATCGCGTGCACAAGGTGGTACTGGGTTAGGTTTAGCAATTGCTAAAGAAATCGTTGAAGCTCACCGCGGCAAGATTTGGGCCGATAGTAGCGAAGGCAAGGGTTCAACCTTCTACATTTCCTTACCATATGAACCAATGAGCGAGGAGGATGACTGGGATGAAGTTTAAATTTAAATTAGGTAATTTCTTTTTAACACTGGCCACAGCAGCCGCAATTGTGCTTTCGATTGTCTTGTGGATTTTCATTATGACTAATGACCAACGCTTTAGTCATTTAAGCAACCAAACCCAATCTAGTCCCGTCTCTCGCCAGCAGAATCGAACTCGGAATAAATCGTTGTATGATTTGTATATTCCTACTAATTCTTATGGTTTTAAGGACGGAAAGTTATACCGGTTGTATGACTCCAAGAACAATTTACCGTTTGAATTTTCTAAGAATTTTCAAAAAATGAAAGTTACTAAAATCAAGGCACTTAGTCAAAAGCAGGCTAATTATGAATTGATGTTGAATAATCCTAACTTTATTCAATTGACCTATCCAGATGAAGTCACCTTTAAGTTATTTGCTAACTTTAATGAAAAGAATGATCATCGGGAGTTTAATCGAATTTTCGTCCCTGATTCTAACCATTGGCTTTATTTAGGTAATGACAGCAATAATCAGCTTTACCGGGTAAGTATTAAAAATGCTAATTTTGATCGTTTGCGTAAATATGCCAAAACAGCACATTTTAAGGTACCGATGACTTTTGTTAGATTGAAGTCAGGTTATTCTGCCTTTTATAACCATAGTACTAATTGGCAAGTTTATAGCTATTTAACCAGTCATCAAAGTGATTCTTACTTTGTAGCTCGGCTGTTAGGGACTTCAGGGGTTTCAAGTCGAACTAATAAGCAGGGTCGCACTACTTATTCCCTTAATTATTACACCCGCTTAACTGTGCCACAGTCAGGACCAAACAATGAGCATGATTATCTCTATACTCATTATGAAAAAAACAAGGTCCCAGCAGCGACTAACCGTTTACTCGATAGTGTCTACTACGTTCACCGAATCGGCTTAACTGAACAAGATTTGCGCTTCTTTGATGCTGATAATAATGCGGTAAGTTATACCAACTACATTGAGGGAATTCCTGTTTTCTTAAATGATCACGATGTGCAAGTTGCAACTAACTTCACTTCTGATTCAGTGACCGTTAACTTCAATAGCATTAACTTCCAGATTCCAGTGCCGTTTGATGGAGAAACCAAATCATTAGAAGCAACTACTCAAATGGTTGAAAGCTTAAATCGGCATGGTTTAAGTAATGAGAATATTGAGCGGATTATTGTCGGCTTCCATGTGCAAAAAGACCATAGTCATGATAGCTTAGTCAACTTAGTACCAACTTATTATGTGAAGGCTTATGGCGTCTGGCAGACAGCTAATGAATGGCAGAAGCAAGATATGAGTGTTTATCAACATGAACTAGAAAGTGAGGGCCAATAATGGATCATAAACGAATTGAATGGCTATTTCTGGTTGTCTTTCTGTTAATTGATATTTATTTAGGAATTGAAATTTTGCGCTCGCCAGTTAGTTTGTCGAATGGCAATAATAATGAAACAGATACCACTAATATCAGAACCGAAATGCGTGCCGATGGAATCGAATTACCCAAGAATTTATCTGATACGCAGGCTTCTGGTTACTATTTAGCTGCTAAAAATCGTGACTATCTGTCCGATAAGATCTCAAATTTAAGTAATATGAATGCCAGTTACTCTAAGAGCATCAATACTTTAAATGCGACACCGAAGAGCTTGGTTGAAGTTAAGGGTAATCAAAAGCAAGTTTTGCAACAGGTAATCGAATTTAAAAATAATCCTGATAATGTTCCTTATGGCAAGCACTTTAAGTATGAAGCTAATATGTCAGGCGACAACAATTATACTTTTGTTCAAACTTCTGAGTACGGCAATATTTATGATAATTCGGCTCAGTTGACGATTAATGTGAAGGATCATGCGATTGCCAATTATACGATGACTTACATGGGGCCAGTTAACCCAGTAAGAGAGTTGCAGTCGACAATTTCACCATTTCATGCCGTTAGAGTTATGTATACTGATCGTGAATTAGCTAATAATTCGCGGGTTTTGAAGGTCAAACTAGGGTATTCAGAATTAACTGAAGTTAGAGGTAGTACGATTTTGTTACCAAGTTGGTTAGTTTGGATTGAGAATAAAACCAGTAAAAATATTACGATGAAGCGGGTTAATGCCTATACCGGTCAAATCTTGCAGACGAATTCTTCATATAATGTAACCAAATAAAGAAAGGAAAGTTGACAACTTGCAGGTTTCAATTTTAGCCAGTGGGTCAACTGGAAATACTAGTTTAATTACTACTAAAGATCATAAAATCTTGATGGATGCTGGCTTATCAGGAAAAAAGACAAAAGAACTGTTGGCAGAAGTCGGAGTTGATATTAAAGAGATCGATATGGTCTTTTTGAGTCATGATCATAGCGACCATAGTGCGGGATTAGGAGTATTGATGCGCCGTTATCCGCAAATCGATGCCTTCGCCAATACCGGGACTTGGCAATATTTGTTAGATACGAATAAGATTGGTAAAGTGCCAGTGCAACAAATGAATACCATTGAGCCAGGCCAGACAAGGACTTTCGGGGATTTAGATGTCACGGCTTTTGCGACAAGTCATGATGCAGCGGAACCGCAATACTATGTTTTTACTAGTGGCGGCAAGAGCGTGGCCTTTTTGACTGATACTGGCTATGTTTCAGAAAAAGTGGAAAAGACCATTGAGGATGCAGATGCTTATATGATGGAATTTAATTATGACAACATGATGTTGCGGGATGGTCCTTACTCTTGGCCGCTTAAGCAGCGCATTTTGTCAGATGTCGGGCATTTATCAAATGATGAAGCAGGACAAGCATTGGTAGATGTGGTCACGCCTAAAACTAAGCATATTTTCCTAGCACACCGTAGTCAGCACAATAACACGGAATATTTGGCGCATGAAACGGCCAAAGAAATGCTGCTGGAGGGGGATGCTAATATCGACGAGAAGCTAAAAATTATCGATACTAGTCCAAGTCAGCCAACAGCTTTAACTGAAATTTAACTTTATTTCATATTTTATTCAAACTTGCTGAGTATACTATATAAAATCAAGTTATCAGAGAATAATTGGGGAGATAAATTTATGGAAAATAAACAACCAAAGAAAAACAATAATAGTTTATTAGCTAAAACCGCAATTGTTGGGGTGGTAGCTGGTTTGATCGGAGGCGGGGTTTCATATTACGGCCTTGATCAAATTAATAATGCGCAAGTAAATACTAATGATAGTTCTGCTCAAACCGCGATTAGTTCTAATAGTAGTAAAGTATCTAAGCAAAGTGCTAAGACTAGCGGGACAATGACTTCAGCTTATAGACGCGTTAAAGGAGCTGTAGTTTCAGTCATTAATTTAAAGCGGCAATCAACTTCAAGTGATAGTTCTGACTTTTACAGTTTATTTGGTAATTCAAAGGATGATAGTAAAGATAGCGGCAAACTGGAGACTTACAGCGAAGGTTCTGGGGTAGTCTACATGAAGTCAAATGGTAAAGGTTATATCGTAACTAACAACCATGTGGTTTCTGGTAGTGACGCCGTAGAAGTAATGCTTAACAATGGTAAGACGGTTAAAGCTAAGATTGTTGGTAAAGATGCCACAACTGACTTAGCTGTACTTTCAATCGATGCCAAATACGTTACGCAAACCGCTGAATTTGGCGATTCTAAGGCCTTACAAGCCGGTCAAACTGTGATTGCGGTTGGTTCACCACTTGGCAGTGAATATGCTTCTACAGTAACGCAAGGGATTATTTCAGCCCCAAGTAGAACGATTACGACTTCATCTTCTAATCAACAGACAGTTATTCAAACTGATGCTGCCATTAACCCAGGTAACTCTGGTGGTGCCTTGGTTAACTCAGCTGGTCAAGTAATTGGGATTAACTCAATGAAGTTGGCTCAATCAGGGGATGGTACCTCTGTTGAAGGGATGGGCTTTGCGATTCCATCTAATGAAGTAGTTAATATTGTTAACCAATTAGTGAAGAAAGGTAAGATTACTCGTCCACAACTGGGCGTAAGAGTAATTGCCTTGAATGGTATTCCAGAAGGTTACAGAAGTCGTTTAGGAATCCACTCATCACTTAAAAACGGTATCTATGTTGCAGAAGTAAGTAAGAATGGTTCTGCTGCCCAAGCCGGCATGAAGGTGAAGGATGTTATTACGAAGGTTGACGGCAAGACTGTCTCAGATGTGGCATCGTTACACACTATCTTGTATAACCATAAAGTTGGTGATACCGTTAATGTAACTGTTAACAGAAATGGTAAAGACATCAACTTAAAGGTTAAATTACAAGCTGACTAAAGTTAATAATCATTAAATAA
The DNA here is from genome assembly GCF_004009905.1 of Lactobacillus xujianguonis. Classification (GTDB taxonomy): domain Bacteria; phylum Bacillota; class Bacilli; order Lactobacillales; family Lactobacillaceae; genus Lactobacillus; species Lactobacillus xujianguonis. Next base: position 68,729 of record NZ_ML136877.1, on the reverse strand, counting down.
AAAGAGCTAGTTAATGCGTGTTTCACGAATTGACTAGCTTTTTTCTTAACTTTTAAAACGTGTAACATTTAAAAGTTCGTAATTGAGCTTTGTCAAATTTTAGTTGTTAACCACAACTTGTGGATAATTCTGTGGGTTGTGGATAACTTTTGATAAAGTAGAATTATAGTAGGGCAATATTTTACGTAAAATAGACTTTAAATTGCAAACTTAAGAAAAAAGAATGGCTTAACCATGGTGTTTACACGCTAATAGTTTGTGAAAGCAGGGAAGTGAAGAGAAAATCTGTGGAAGATTTTTTCGAAAAATTCACTGAGCACAAGTTGTAGATATCCACTTGCAGATAACCACAAAATATTGATTTTGACTAATTAGAGTTGTGGAAGTTTTTCTGTGGAAAGAGAGTGGATTCGGTGGAGAAAGTTGATGTGATAGAATAGAGCCATGAATATTAAGATTGTTTGTGTTGGAAAGTTAAAAGAAAAGTATTTTAAAGATGCGATCGCGGAATATGAAAAGCGTTTATCCCGTTTTGCGAAGTTTAAGATTGTGCAGGTGCCTGACGAAAAAGCACCTGAAAAATTAAGTAGTGCCCAAGATGAACAGGTAAAGGAGATTGAAGGGCAACGGATACTGAGCAAAATTAAGGATAAGGAATACGTGATTGTGACGGCGATCAAAGGTAAAGAGCGGACCAGTGAAGAATTTGCAAAAGAGATTCAAGATTTGGGGACCTATGGTCATTCTGATATTACCTTTGTGATTGGTGGGAGCTTAGGAACAAGTCCAGCTGTGAATAAACGGGCTGATGATTTAATGAGCTTTGGTAAATTTACTTTGCCGCATCAATTAATGCGGGTGGTCTTAACAGAACAGATTTACCGGGCCTTCATGATTAATTCTGGAAGTCCATATCATAAGTAAGAAAAAAGAGGGTAGGAAAAATGGCAGCGATTGTCATTATTAATGTCGCGGTTGCGTTAATCATTTCGTATTTTTGTTTGAAAGGTTTGAGCCAAGGTTTTACTGTTTGGAGTTTAGGTGTTAATTTTTTAATTGGCGGAATTGTCTTAGCAGTCAGTGCGATTCCTGTGTGGAAAAATGCCGATGATCCATCAATACTAAGATTTTTAGCAAGTCTGATGTTAATCGTTGGGATTTTATTAATGATTTTAGCTATTGTCATGAAAATTCCGCGCAAGTTTACAACGGACAATTGGCGAAATTTGGGTATTATTTTAGAAATTGTCAGTATCATTGCCATGATGACTTTGTGGCAACGGCCAGTGACCTGGACAGAAATTATTGTGCCTGAATTAGCGGTAATTGCTGGTTTATGGTTATTGATTACGAATCGTAAGTAATAGAAGAATAAGCTTAAAAAGTCCTAGAAAACCTAATAAATAGGTAATCTAGGATTTTTTTATGCTTTGAAACTGTTAAACTCAAGTCTATAATTGTAAATTAAGCTAGCATAAAGTCAGGAGGCCCCTAATGAAAACCAATCTTCGTAAACAGTGGAAAAGTTTGCTGATTATCTTAGTTGCCACTATCGCTATTAATCTGTTCGTCTCAGCATGCTTTACCCATCTGATTAAATCTTTTCCTACTTTTGCTCCCGGCTGGTTTATCATCTATTTTATTTGCTCATTCTTTGCTCTCTGGCCAATTATTATTAACCAAGCGCCAAAAATTCACAACAATCTGATGCGGATTATCTTAGTAATCATTTTAGAATTCGTATTTTTGAATTTTAGTCTAAGAGTACCATTTACCAAATTTGCGATTTTCTCTGCAATTGATCAGTCAAGTATTCTTAACGCGATTAGTTTTTTCTTTATCGGATTATTCTTACTTAAGGCTTGGGGCTTCAATGAGAAGAAAATGTTTAGCTTTTCTTTTTCCAAGTTTCCGCACAAAGTGATGCTAGTATTTTTGCTCATAATTGCGATATGGATTGTAATTTCTGCTAACTTAATAACTTGTAGTAGCACCATAGCAGACAACTTTATCAATTGGACTAGTTTAAGAGATTTAACTAATTTGCCACCACTAGAGAACAGTTTGACCGCCTTAATGGCAGGGATCCTTGAAGAAACAGTGCGGTATTTACTGTTAACACTATTCTTAGCGATCTTTGTTAACCAAAAAATTCCTCAAACGAAAGCAGCGGTTATGGCAGCGTTGATTTTCAGTTTGAGTCATTGGATTAATCTGCTTACAACCAATCAAGGTTTAGCAGCAACGCTTGTCCAAGTTATTACTTCATTTTTCTTTGGTTTACTCTTGTGTAGTTTGCAACTGTATACTGAAACAATCTGGTTTGCGGTAGTAATCCACGCTGGCTTTGACTCTTTAAACTTTTGGATCTCAGCCAATCCATTAATCAAGCTGACTACTCCTTGGTGGCTTACTTATGATCCTACCGGCAATTATGTTGAAATAGTGATTATGTCTCTACTGTACTTAATTATTCCGGTTGTGATTGTGCTAGCAAAAAAGCTGACCAAACGGTCAGCTTAAACCTTTATTTCTTATCCTTTAACCACTTACTGAGTAGATCAACATATTTCTCTGTTTGCTCAACAAAAGACATGTGACCACATCCCTCAAATAGCTGCCACTGACTACCAGCAATGTGATCTTGCATCGTTTTAGCCACATATGGCGTACATAAATCATCAGTTCCGCTCGTAATCAAAGTTGGAACTTTTATTTTGGCTAATTTTTCCGTGTACTCATAATCATGCAAGTTGCCTTCAGGCGTATATTCATTCGGGCCCCAGGCGGTTTCATAAGCGACTGTACCACCAATTTTCTCGCGCATCACGCACTCTGGACAAGTCTTAGTCATGTCAATGGCATGCTCATTCATGAAGTGTTGATTAGCCCGCTTGTATGCTGGATCCTGAAAGTTATGCGTTAATTCTGCGCGGTGAATGGCAGCTTGTTCTTCGATTGGCAAGTACTTGATTAGCCGATGCAATTCTTTGCTCCACAATTTAGCTGAAGATAAGGTTGATGAAAGAATCAAACTTTGAATCCCCTGAGGATGATAGTCACACAAGTAAATTAGGGCTAACATGCCGCCCCAGGATTGGCCTAACAAGTGAATGTCGTAAAGGTGCAGGCGCTCACGTAGATTTTCTAACTCCTTAACCCAGTTTTCCTTCGTATAGAGCTCTGGCTGCTCGTCAGGGATGCTGCTTTTACCGCAGCCTAATTGATCGTACATGACAATTTGACGTCCAGAACGCTCAGCTAGGGCATCTAGAACTTCAAAGTAATTGTGCGTTGAACCGGGCCCGCCGTGCAATAAAACAAGTGGGGCCTTATCATTTCGCCGGCCTGCTAAGCGATAATAAGTTTTAAATTTTCCAAAAGGAACATAGCCTTCACGAATTTCCATCTTTTCACCTACTTGAAACAAAATAAACTAACGTTGACTAAGAATAAAATTAAGATAAATAGACACCAATCTTTTGAAGTTAAAGGAATTTTGATGATAGCTGAACGAGCTCGCCCTTCCACATAGCCATGAGACTCCATTCCTTGTGCTAAGTTGTCAGCAGCTGAAATAGCGACCAGAATAGCTTTGAAATAAAGCATTGGTGACCAGAAGCTCAAATACATGCCGCGCATCATCGCTGCCGTTCTAATCTGCTTAACAGCGGCCTTCATCCGCGGAATAATATTTAGCGCTGCTAAGACGCCATAGGCGAATTTACTTGGCAAGTGGAGGTTTTGTTCAAGTGAACGCGCTAATTCTGTAGCAGTAGTTGTTTTAGCGACACAGGCGATGGTTAAGACATAAACATACACCCGGCTTGATAAAATCCAGGCATATTGATGATCCGGCTGCGTTTGGAACCAATACAGCGTCGCAAAAATAGTAAAAGCGGCAATAAAGGGCACGGCGATTAATAATAAGATATCTTTAATTTTGATTCGTTGCCAGAGAAGAAAAATCAAAGCTGCCAAAATTAACAAGATGTTAGTGGTTAAGGAATTCTTGATCGATATTTCCAGGGAAATAATAAAAACTAATAAAAATTTGAGACTAGGATTCATGTTGCACCTCGCTAACATACTGCAATTTCCGCTGAGCAAACTGCAAATGATAGTCACAAAAATCACTTAATTCCGCTATTTGGTGACTGATAATTAAAAACGTTTGCTGCAGGGCTTGTTGACTTTCTTGCATTAAAGCTAAGACTTGCTTAACCGAATTTGCATCTAGGCCAGCTAAGGGTTCATCAATGAGCAAGATTTCATGTTTAGTCATTAACATTAATAAAATCTGCAGTTTCTTCTGTTGACCACCAGACAAAGAATAAACTACCTGATGAAGGTGGTCAGTTAAGTCTAATTGCTCAAGTGCTTGCTTAATTTTTTCGTCAGTGAAGTAGTGATTGCGGTCCTTTTTACTTAGATTTAATTCATCTTGCACCGTAACAGCCAAGAACTGATCACTGGCACTCTGAAAAATTTGGGCAACATGGGTGAGATACCGTTGCGCCTTCCAGCCACTAACTTCTTGATCATTAAAGGTAATGTGACCAGTATAGGGTAACATCTTAGTTAAGGCTTTAAAAAATGAAGTTTTCCCAATTCCATTTACTCCAGTAATAAGGGTGCTTTTACCCTGATAAATTTTTAACTGATCTTGCGCGAGTAAAGTCCGTTGCTGAGCAATCTTGGTTTGATTCAAATTGAAAACTGCAGTCTCTTTTTCACTAGGTAAAGGAAAATGAAGAGTAACTCTCTTGGGTTTAAACAAGGCAGCTTTTTGCGCTTGATTAAGTTTAACAATTGTTGGTCCTTGAAATTCAAAAACCTGATCACACACTGGACCATAATCGTTAAAGACATGATCAGTAATAATAATTGTCTTACCTTGATCGCGCAATTGGGCTAGTTTCTTGATTAAAAAGCTTCTTGCTTCAGGATCTACACTAGCAAAAGGCTCATCTAATAAAAATAAGTCGACGTTCATGGCAATTAATACTGCTAAGGCTACACGTTGTTTTTCCCCGCCTGAAAGGGTTGTGATTTTTTGATCTAAAAGTTTACTAATTTGTGTGAATACTACGGCGTCTTTTAACCGCCGCTCATATTCGTCATGATTTAATTGTAAGTTTTCTAAGGCAAAAATGATTTCTTGACGCGGAGTGGCCATCGTAAATTGCTCGCTTGGGTTCTGAAACATCATGGCATAAGTTAAATTATGTCGCTCGATTTTGCCAGTCATTTTGCCACCATATTTTGGGTATATGCCAGCTATGATTTTAAGTAAAGTTGACTTGCCGCAGCCAGTTGGGCCGATTAATAGCGAAAGAGCGCCAATCGGAAGCTGTAAATTCAAATTGTGTACGATCTTTTTTTGTCGTTGATAGAAAAAACTAAGATCTGAAAGATTAATTTTTGTCATATAGTTACCTGTGAATACTTCTTTTATTTCCTTTATACTTGTATTAATTATATCTAAAATAGGTAGTGAGGAGTGTGATAAGGAACTATTTTCTAAATCTATATGAGCATATTTATATGAAATGTTTTATATTTTGATGCATAATAGACTTATAGATGTATCCTTATAAGCTAATAAGTAAGAAGGTGGACACATGGCAGCTGTTGCTTTAGATCAGTACCTGATGAGCGTTATCCGGTCCAGTAGCACTAGCGAAAATGAGATCCGGCTTAAAGCAGGCAACTCAGGTTTTGATCTTTTTACTATCTACCTTGAAAATCATAATTCCGGCATTCATCGTTATCAAATGGACGTTTCTACAATTTTATACGTAGTGTCTGGTACTGTGACAATCAAGAGCGGTGAAAAAAACATTGAGATGAAGACCGGAAATGTCCTGTTATTGACGGAAAATTCTCATTACGAAGTGGTACAAGATGAAGATGCAGTCTTAGTTAAGATTAAGTTTTTACCTGGATTCAAATATCGTGAATTCTTTAAAGATTTTGCTTACAAGGGCTCTAAAGAAGAAAGCATTATTGTGCAAATTATTGATAGTCTTGAAACTGAACATGTTTTATGGCTAAAGAATAATCAAGTAATGTGTGCTTCCCAAGTAATGGAACATATTGTTGATGGCTACTTAAATGACGATTTATTTACTCGAGCTTTAATTGGAGCAGAACTTACTGTAGTAATGATTCTCTCAATTAGAAATCAACGTATGGTAACTTTGCCAACGCTTGATAAGACTAAATTTGATAGTATGGTCTTAGATAGTTATATTGATGCGCATTTTACTGATATTACTTTAAAAGAGGCAGCAAAATATTTCGGCTTCAATCCTAATTACTTCTCTAATATGGTTAAGCAAAAGACCGGTAAAAGCTTTGTGGATCATGTTGATGAAAGAAGAATGCAAGAGGCACGAGAATTATTGGCTCATCCGAATATTTCCTTAAAAGAAATTATTGCGCGGGTTGGCTACTCAAGTAAGTCATTTTTCTATAAGAAATTTAATCAGTTTTATGGCGAAACGCCAGCCGCAATGCGGTCACGTTTATTCAAAGAAGCTAATATTAATTTGCATTAAAAAGAAAGACATTCTTTCCAATTCTGAAGAAGAGGTAAAGGATGTCTTTTTTCGTAGTAAAAAATAGACCTAGTAGGTAAAACCGCATACAATATAGAAAAAGTCGATGTTTTTGAATTTTGATGAGGTAAACAACATGAAATTAACTAGAAAAGTTGTCTTGATCTCTGCGGCTGCTCTGATGGCTGTTAGTCCTGCAGCTGCATTAGTGCAAACAAATAATCTACCGGTAATTGCTGCCAATAAAAAAGCAGCTAAGAATACGGTTAAGATCCGTGACACTTATAATGGTGGTAATGTTCAACTGTATAACAGTAAAGGCGGTTTTTACACTGGCAAGTTAAAGGCTAAAGGCGGCAGCACCGTTAAAACTTATGGTCAGCCGGTTTGGATCACCGTTAAGCATTCCGTGATTAATAGTGAACACTTTCCAACTTACCGGATTAACAATGGACAAAGATATGTCTGGCTAGGGGATAATGGCTATATCAAGCAAAATTGCTTAGGTAGTGCTAACAAGAAAGGTGTCATTGGCATTGCGCGTAATGGCTATATTTATGATAAAAATGGTAAACGACTAAAGTTCTATCGTGGTGGTTCAGCAACGATTAAACGGGGCCAACAAATTCAATATGCTGGTAAGTTAACTACTTCTACGACTGACCAATATTATTACCTGGGAAATGGTGCTTACGTGAAAGTTGGCGATCTGGCCCAAGTTGCTGGTAAAAATGTGATGCGCTTAAGCTATAATACTTACGTTTATAACAAAAAAGGGCAAAGAATTAAGAGCCAAGGTAAGCTGAAGAAAGGCACGTTAATCAATTACAGCGGCAAAGCTAGTGCTGCAAGTAGTGATCGTACTTATTTCTTCTATCCAAGTGAGTCTGATACTAAGCATCCGCAAGCCTTAAAGCAATATCAGATTAAGGGTCAGAGTTACTATGCCTTAGGTGGTGGCCGTTATGTCAAAGCTGCCAATGTTGATAAGATCAATGGCCAGTATGTCTTTACTAATGATCCAACTTATGTGGTGCCTTATTCAGATCTATTTGTGTTAGATAAGAACTTCAAAGATACTAAGCAGGTTGTCCGGGCCGGTAGTAAGGTTAAGATTGATCAAGTTATCAGCGTTAATAATTCAGAAGATCCACAACTTTATGTACGTTTAGCTGGTAGCAAGGATCAGTACTTGTATTGGTCTGATGCTGGTGAATATCCAAATGAAAATGAGGGTACCTTCAAATTTAGATTCTTCATGGATCCAGTCAATGAAAAGTAAATAATATCAAAAAATAGTTTGGGAAAATTTTTCCCAAACTATTTTTTACATTTTTTCTAATCGTTTAATTCGATCAGCTGTTGGTGGGTGAGTGTCAAATAAACTTCCGCTGTGTTTAAAGGGATTTTCAATGTACATTCCGCTACTTGAGCGATCCGCCACTTTCATTGGCTGACTGTTCTCAATCTTAGTCAAAGCTGATATTAATCCTTGCGGATTGCGAGTTAATTCCACTGAAGAAGCATCAGCTAAATACTCCCGGTTACGTGACAAGGCCATTTGTGCTAGGGATGCTGACAAAGGTCCCAAAATTAAGACAAACAAGATTGCTACCATCTTAAAAATCGTAACTAAGGCGTTATTATTGTTGTCGTTATCGCGATCTCGTGAGCCACCACCGAACCAGATCATTCTTGAAGCGATTCCTGATAAGAATGAAATGACACCGACTAAAACAACAGCGATGGTTGATAGGCGAATATCATAATTTCTAATGTGAGAAATTTCATGGCCTAAAACGCCTTCTAGTTCTTCACGATTCATTAAATCAAGTAATCCTTGGGTAACAGCAACGGCGCTGTGGTCAGGATCACTTCCCGTTGCAAAGGCGTTCGGACTAGGATCAGGAATAATAAAGACGCGCGGCATGGGTACTCTCCCGACCATGGCCATATCTTCAACAATATGCCAAAGTTCGGGGTTATCGGCTTCATGAATTTCATGGGCGCGATTTAAACTCATCACCATGTTAGCTGGATTACGCATGACTAAGAACATGTAGATTAAACTACCAATTACGGCTACCACAATGCCGACAATAGCATTATCGCTAAACATGTAGCCAAAGCCAGCACCAACTAGGGCTAAGATCACCACAAAAGCCAACATAACAATGACGGTCTTGCGTTTATTGCGGGCAATTTGTTGGTATAACATATTTCAACCTAATTTCTAAAACTTAACCTTAGGAACTGCCTTTTCTTCAGCTGGAGTTTCTAAGTAGTCAACCTTAGTGAAGTGGTGAATTTTAGCCACAATATTGGATGGGAAAGTTAATAACTTTTGATCATATTGCGCAGCACTTGAGTTGTAAAGTTGACGAGAGTAAGCAATTTTATTTTCAGTGTTAGTTAATTCTTCTTGTAATTTTAAGAAGTTTTCGTTGGCCTTTAAGTTAGGATAGTTTTCTGATAAGGCAAAAATCGTCTTTAAAGAATCAGTTAATTGGTTAGAAACTTCTTGAATCTTTTCCCGGTTATCAGCAGGGATTTGGGTTAATTGATTCCGCAATTCAACTACTTTTTCAAAAGTTTCACTTTCATGCTTAGCATAGCCCTTAACAGTTTCAACTAAGTTAGGGATTAAATCGTTACGCCGCCTTAATTGCACATCAATTTGACTCCAGGCTTCTTCAGTATAGATTTTAGCCTTTTGTAAGCCGTTATAAGCAGTAATGTAGATTGCTACGATTAATACAATGATAATTAATAGAATCCATAGTAATGGAGACATAGTGATCTTCCTTTCTTAACAAAGAGATATTTATTTAATTGTATCTGATATTATAACTTAATCGCAATCAAAAAAGATGCTGCTGAGCAGCATCTTAACTTAAATTCTAAAAATTAATAGTAACCAACCAACGATGGTTAAAATGATCAAACCAATGAATTGCATCACAGTCCATTCTTTGAAGAACTTAGACCGACTAGCAGTTGCGTTTTGGTTGAAAGTCTTTAAGACTAATATGTTGGCCATTGAACCAATTGCAGAACCAAAACCACCGATGTTAGAGCCGAGGAATAAGGCTTGAGCATAGGTTGTAAACTTACCAACTAAGATGGTTGATGGAACGTTACTCATGATCTGACTGGAGATAATTGATGTCAAGTAGGTAGAAATCTCAGAGCGGACCAACATATGAATTGCACCAACGATAACTGGAATTTGCTGAATATCACTAATGAAAATGAAGAAACCGGTGAAGGTTAACAGCAAAGCGTAGTCGATTTTTAACATAATTCGTGGATTGATTAAAAGTGCAAGCCCAATTGCAATTAGCATTGGCCAGATAATTGGCACTACTCGGAAAACACCGAAGAAGAAGAAAATAAAGACGGCAGTCGTGATCAAAGTTGGACGCATACTGATTTTGATTTCTTCAGTTTCTTGAACTGGGATCTCTTCTTTGGGGATGAATAAAAAGACCAAAATCAAAATCAACATTGAGATAATCAAGTATGGTATAGACCATGAAAAGAACTCCACAGCGCCAACATTATACCGACTAACCAAAAAGATATTGTGTGGATTACCCCAAGGCGTGAAAGCAGCACCAATATTGGCGCCCATCCCAATTAAAGTAACCGGTAAAATTTGTGGCAATTCATACTTTTTAGCAATATTTAAATAAAGCGGAATTAAGGTCAAACATGTAATGTCATTTCCTAAAAACATGCCGGCAATTACTGACAATAAGGTGAATAGCATGTTAAGCTTACGTGTATTATCAGCAATGCTAGTTAATTTATATGCTAAAACATCAAGCACATGCAAATAAGCATAAATCTGAATGATGGTTAGCATCGCAGCGACCGAGAACAGGGTATGAAAATTAATATCTTCAAACCGTGGACGCGCGAAAAAAAGACTCACTACTGTAATAAGAACAGTAATTTGTAAAATTCTATCTTTAGCAATATTCTTTAAGACGGTCATAAAAGGTCCCCCTCACGTGTTACAATCGTCTAAAAACCCTATTTATCATTTTGAGCCTTTTTTGTGGTGCTTGCAATGATAAATTTTGAAATTTTATATATGAAAGCCATTTCAGAGCATATTTTTAGGAAAAAGATTTAAGTCATGCTATATTTAAGTAAGTAAAAATCTAATTTAAACATAATCGGAGGGATAAAAATGGCAGACGAAAAATTTTCAATTAAAATTAAACCTGAAGCTAAAGCAGTAATTGAAAAGCAAATGGACGCAGATCATCAAATTGTAATTTTGGCACTAGATGATGGTTCTACTAAGTACTCTAAAAAGGGTGGTACTTGCACCATCGGTGACAGCTTTAAGTTTGTTACTTTAGCTAAAGCTGATCCCGACTACAATATTAAAATTGCTAACGATGCCGGTCTTGATTTGTACACGGCTCAGCCAGAAACAACTTATTTTGAACCAGGCTTAGTATTGAATGCTCGTGCTTCGACCTTAAGTTTATCTTCCGACAGTGGCATTATTGATGGTGGAGTAACTGTTAGTCAATATGAGCCAGAAAAGGTGACTGCTGAAGATCTTAAAAATGGTGGTCAATGCTAGAATAGTGATGATTAAAGACGAGACAGCTGCCTCGTCTTTTTTGTTAGTTAAGAAAGTGATATAAATAAAAAATGATCCCAGAATTCAAAAGCTACTTAAGAGAATTTAAACGGCACTGGCTAAGTTATTTACTCTTACTGATGTTGTTTGATCTTTTTAACCAGTTTATTTTGATTCCGCTCTTACGCTATATCACTACTTTTGTCTTACAAGCAGGGGCAATTCCGTTTGTTTCATATCAAAATGTGGTGACGATCATTACTACTCATACTATTGTTTTTGTGATTTTAATTTTGGAATTACTATTATTGCTGTTCTTAATCTATGTGCAATTGGTAGTATTGCTATTAAGCATTAAAACAATCGCAAGTGATAACTTTGAGTTGAAAACTATTTTTCACCTAACCTGGCAGCGCATTAAGAAAACTAGACTTAGTACGCTATTATTAGTGACGATGTATTTCTTAATCTTGGTACCGTTAGCTGATATTGTCTTTCGCACGCCGTTACTTGCAAAAATCCAGATTTCTGAGTTTATCTTAGATTATTTGACACGGACACCGCTTTTATTAGGAATTCTAGTTGCTTTTTATCTTATCATTATCTGTTTAGGAGCAAGATGGGTACTTGCGCTACCACTAATTATTTATCGACAAGAAAAGCCGCTAGCCGCGATTAAAAGCAGCTGGCAACTGACTAAAAATGGCAACTGGTGGTCATTATTGAGCCGCATGCTAGTAGTGGCAATTTCAACTGCAATTGTCTTGGTAATTTTTTATGGCTTAATTTATGGTTTACAGCTAATTTGGGACTTATTTCCTGGGAAATATTTGCCAATGACATTGGCAATTTTGAATTTAACTTTAATCCAAATAGTAAGTGCCATCGTCTTGGCTGGAGTAATAGTTGTCTTTACCTTGATATTGCTACGAGGGATTAAGTTATTACCAAAAGGAAAAAGCAGTTTTATTACAAATAAAAAGACGATTTTTATTGCAGTTTTGGCTGCTTTAATTATTGTTGCTAGTAGCGTTTTTACTAATAGTCTTTATTTAACTGGGACTAATGGCAAACGCCTATTAATAATTTCACATCGCGGAGTTAGTGACCAAAATGGAGTTCAAAATACTATTCCGGCATTAACCAAAACAGTTAAACTTAAACCAGACTATGTTGAAATTGATCTTCATGAAACTAAGGATCATCAATTTGTGGTCTTACATGACGAAAATTTAGCTAAGTTAACGGGTGTTAATAAGGCTCCAAGTGAACTAACCCTAAAAGAACTTACACAGCTGACAGCTAAAGAAAATGGTCATCAAGCTAAAATCACTAGTTTTGATCAATATCTTAAAGCCGCTCAAAGGCATAAGCAGAAATTATTGCTTGAAATTAAAACCACACCCAAAGATTCCAAAAAGATGCTCCAAAATTTCAATCGAAAATATGCAGCGACGATTTTAAGGGATCATTATCAAGTTCAGTCACTAGATTACCGGGTAGTGGAAGGACTCCATCAAATCAATTCCAAATTAAAAGTGCTCTACATTCAGCCATATAATTTCACTTATCCGCATAGCGTGGCGGATGGATATTCAATGGAGTACTCAACTTTAAATACCGACTTTGTTTGGCAAGCTCATTTAAAGCAGCATCCAGTCTACGCTTGGACAATTAATGACGAAAAGTTAATGAAGAAAATGATGTATGGGCAAGTGGATGGTTTGATTACGGATAATGTGACTCTGGCTAAGAAAGCAATTAAGGCTTATCAAGCAGATACTAGTTATGCCCAGCGAATCTTAAATTATCTGATTGTGGTTCATGTATCAGGGAATTTAGAAGTTTAATTTTGAGGAAAACTTGAAGTAGAGTCGTGGTCATGCTAAAATATACTAGATTTTCGAAAATCTGAAAGGAAGTATAGTACTATGCGTAAAGGTGAAAACTACAACACTGGTTGTGAACCAAACCAAAGACCTAAGAACAAGAGAAATGCTAAGAAGCGTGTTGCTCACGTAGCTAACGTTGTTGCATTCCTTAACAAGGCCGCAAAAGACGAAAACAAGTAGTCTTTAATAAATATTGAAATGAAAAGCAGTTTGCAATTGCAAGCTGTTTTTTTGTTGCATCCAAAAAAATTTTTTGGTAACATAGTAAAAATTTTAGACAAGTTTAGAGAAGGGATGAATGAAATGGGATTAAATGCATATATTCAGGGATTTAATAGCTTAGAATCAATTGATCGGGCACCAGGTTACTTTAAGTATCATCATCATTCTGTTGCCGATCACTGCTTTAGAACAGCTGAATTAGCTCAAATGATGGGTGATATTGAAGAAGTTAAGGGTAAACAAAAAGTTAACTGGAAAGCTTTGTATGAAAAGAGCTTGAATCACGATTATACTGAGCGCTTTATTGGTGACATTAAGACGCCGGTGAAATATGCGACCCCGCAATTGCGGAAGATGATCGGGGACGTTGAAGAAACGATGACTGATAAGTTCATCAAGGATGAGATCCCTAAGGAATTTCAAGAAATTTATAAGAAGCGCCTTTCAGAAGCTAAAGATGACACTTTAGAAGGTAAGATTTTATCTGTGTGTGACAAACTGGACTTACTTTATGAAGCATATGGTGAAATTGAATTAGGTAATCCTAATCCAGTCTATATGCAAATGTTCAAGGAAAGCTTGGAGACAATTAAGAAGTTTGATGACTTAGTTTGTGTGCAATACTTTATCAAGCATATTCTGCCTGACTTATTTAAGGGCGATTTTGCTGGTAAGGATAAGATGCAACGGATAGCTTTTAGCATTCTTTTGTTGGGGGATGATTAGGTGAAGTTCTTATGTAGTTCATGCGGTTTACGGATGGACTCGTTGCACTTTAAACAAAAAGGGTTAATGAATCCCAAATTAACTAGCATTTGTGATCTTTGCTTGCAGCGCGGAGAAATTGCAGAAAATTATGCTAATGATCCAATTAATACTTTTGCGCAAAGCTTGCTGTACACCTTTGTAGGTAAAGAAGGCGAGATTGAGGAGAGCAGCTTTTTGGTGAAAACGAAGCAATTGCGCAAGCGTTATGAAGCTTTCTTGCAAGATTATGATGGTAACGAATTAGCTCAGCAGCAACTTCCACGCGAAGAATTTAATCAAGCGGTGATTAAGAGTGAGACTGGTGCAATTGATTATGTGCCTGATCCAGGGCGAGATTTTCAATATAATCTGGAACATTTAGGCTTGCAGGTTGATTTTCAATTAAATGAAGTTGATTTTATTGACCGCGAGCGAATTCGGGCCAAGTATCATTATCGCTGTCAGTATTGTGGGCGACGGGGTCACAGTGTGGATCACAAGGATCCGGTGTCGCTATCACATAATAATGACTTGAATAACCTAATTTTGTCATGTAGTGAATGTAATCGGATTAAGTCTAATATGCCATTTGCGCTCTTTAAAGAGTTAAATGATCAAATTGCTCCCATTAATAAGCAACTAGTGAAGTATGAAAATGCACTGGGGACTTTAAAAGAGGAGTTTGAACATCGGCGCCGTAATTTAGCGGCTCAAATGCATTTAAAAGGTGTAGTTAATGATCCTGAGTTAAATGCTATGCGCAAGGAAAATAAACGCCTGCAGGATGCAATTGACAGTCTGCAGAGCGATTATGATGCTTTACGCAAGACCCGTGAAAATTATTTTGTGACTAATTGGAAAATTACTGAATTAAAAAAGAAAAACGACATTATTTAAAAATCGCTATTTTTTGTAAACTGGTTAAAATTTCATGATTGAGTTTGCAAAAGACAAACAAAGAAGCTTGATGAAATTACTCATCAAGCTTTTTTGTCCTAACGAATGCGATCTTTTTCTTCAAATAAGTATTTGTTCCACTTCACATCTTCTTTAACAGTTGGGTGGAAGAGTAAGAAGGCTAGTAATAAATTACCAATAGATGGGATGATATTTAACCACCACCACCAGCCACTAAAGCCGGCATCGTGTAGACGTCTCACAGCATGGCCTAATTGAGCTAAGAAAACCCAAATAGAAATAATTGCTAAAAATAATAAAGTGCAAATAAAGAAAATACCTAGAACTGCATAAGATGACTCGTGCTTCAGTTCTTGAGGTGCAAGACCAATAAATGCGCTAAGGGTATAGATAAGCAGATAGCTAAAAGTACCAACTACTTGATAAGTAGCTGTCCCAACCCAGTAAGAGGTTCTGCATTCCACTTGAAGCAATCAAAGAAGTGTTCTTTCAAAATTTGACCAATAGTTGGCACAGGAACTTTTTCTTCATGTCCCTCAGGATAGTCTTGTTCACTGAAGAGGTACTTGCCCCACTTAACCTTTCTTTGCACAGAAGGCTGTAAATCTAAGTAGAACAAGAACATTGCACCATAGCCAGTAAAAGCAGCCCAGTACCAGTAGCCACTATAACCAACATCGTGTAAGCGGCGAATTCTTTGACCAAGACCTGCCAAAAAAATCCAAACGAAAACAAGAATAGCAATGACGCCATCAATCCATTTTAAGCCTAGATTAAGATCGCTGTTCAAGGCGTAGCCTAAGAGGATACTTGCAATAATGCTGATGATAGCGTTAATTAAAAAGCTGATCCAAAAAGACTTTCTAGTAGTACGGCCTTTCCAATTGAAGGGTTGTAAATAGACTTCGTTTAAAATTTGGCCAAAGCTTTCTTGGGGTGGTTTAGGTAAACTTTCATCGTATGGACGGATGAAATAGTAGTTGTTGTTTTTCATTCATTTTCCTCCCAGATGTTTTTCTATATTATAGCAAAAAATAAACTTAAGCCTATCACGACTTAAGTTTATTTTTAAATTAGAAGTCCATTTTTCTAAAGTTGCTAAGAAACTTCTGTGTTTTTTCATTTTGAGGATGATCAAAGATTTGGTCAGGATGACCTTGTTCAGTAACGACACCGTCACTGATAAACAAGACATTGTCAGAAATTTGCTTAGCAAAGCCCATTTCGTGGGTAACAATCACCATCGTTAAACCAGTAGTTGCTAGCTTTTGCATAACGTCTAGTACTTCACCAACCATTTCTGGGTCAAGGGCACTAGTCGGTTCATCGAAAAGCAAAACTTCTGGATCCATGGAAATAGCACGTGCGATGGCTACTCTTTGTTGTTGACCACCAGATAATTGGCTAGGTTTAGCATGGATAAAAGGATCCATCCCTACCTTTTTCAGGTTAGCTAAAGCGATCTTCTTGGCTTCTTCTTTTGAACGCTTAAGCACTAATTGCTGCCCAACCATGCAGTTTTGCAAGACATTTTTATTTTCAAACAAGTCAAATTGTTGGAAAACCATTCCGACTTTGGCTCTGAACTTATTACGATCATAGCCTGGAGTCAAAATGTTTTCGCCATGAAAATCAATTTCACCGCCAGTTGGCTCTTCTAGTAAGTTAATGCAGCGCAAGGTAGTTGATTTACCACCACCGGAAGGACCGATAATGGTCATGATTTCACCTTTGTTGATGTCGAAAGAAATATCACGTAAAACTTTGTGATCACCAAAGGATTTTTGCATATGCTTTAAACTCAAAATTGTTTCGTTAGTTTCAGTCATTAGTTATTTGCCTCCGCATCCTTAGGTGTACCAACTTGTACTTGGTTGGCCATTAAATTGTAGTTCTTTTTACCTTCAAGTTTTCTTTCAATTAAATTGAAGATCCGAGTAATTGTAAAGGTTAAGATCAAGTAAATTGCTGAAATCATGAGGTAAGTTGGGAAGAACTTAAAGGTTTGACTCGCAATCGTTGTACCAACAAAGAACAATTCTGAAACAGAAATAATACTCAATACTGAAGTATCCTTGATGTTAACGATGAATTCGTTAGTAATTGATGGTAAACAGTTTCTGATTGCTTGTGGCAAGATAATGTGCCACATTCTTTGATTATGAGTCATTCCCAAGGCACTAGCAGCTTCAAATTGACCTTCTGGAGTAGAAATAATTCCGCCCCGGATAATTTCGGCTAAGTAGGCACCAGTGTTAATTGAAACGATGATCAAAGCCGCTGCAGTTCGGTTAATATTTAAGTGCCAGAATTGAGCAATCCCGTAGTAGATAACAGCAGCCTGAACCATCATTGGTGTTCCACGGAAGACTTCAACGTAGACTGATAAGAGCCACTTGATGAAGTTAAGAGCCCAACGCTTACCGCGAGTAGTAGGGGTAGGGATGGTCCGGATAATCCCAACTAATAAACCAATGAAGAAACCGGCAATGGTACCAACCAGGGCTAAAAGCAATGTCATGCCAATTCCTGACATAATCATGCCGCCGTATTGTTTCCAGGTAGAAACAAGCCAGCTTTCTTTTTTACCATTCTTACTCTTGCTGTCAGTCTTTGGTTGTTCCTTGACAGCTTCAGTCATTAAGCGGGTACGTTCTGAAGTAGGAATAGTTGCTAAAATTGCATTAGCTTCTTTTAAAAGTTTTTTGTTAGATTTAGCAATCCCGATTGAAGAAACAGATTCTTCTTCAGAAACGTGGAAGCCAGGCATTTTGCTGATTGGCACAGCCTTAATATCAGGATCTACCAACTTGAAAGAAGTAGATTCCGTGTCTTCGGCAACATAACCATCGATAGTGCCTGAGATTAAACTTTGACGCATAGCAGAGAAGTCACGCATTGCAGGTTCTCTGTGAGCACCTTTTAATTCTTTGATTAAATCGTAGTGGAAAGTACCTTGTTGAGCCGTTAACTTAGCACCTTTGAAATCAGTCAATTTCTTAGCGTTAGCAAAACGACTAGTGTTCTTGGTGATAACTACAAAAGTACCGCGCCGGTATGGCTTAGTGAAGTTGATTGCTTTTTTACGTTCAGCCGTAGGACTCATCCCAGCGATGATCATATCAATCTTGCCAGAAGTTAAGGCAGGAAGTAAACCATCCCATTCAGTCTTAACAGCGACGACCTTACGGTGTAATTTTTTACCTAAAATCTTAGCAATCTTGACGTCGTAACCGTTAGCCCAAGTACTCTTTGAGCCTTCGATTGGAATTGCACCATTGGCATCGTTAGTTTGGGTCCAATTGTATGGAGGATAGTTAGCCTCCATCCCAATCTTTAAGACGCCGGAATCCTTTTTAGCAGCTTGAACTTGCGTGTTGCTGTATCCGATTCCGCCGATAAGGGTAATGAGAACTGCTAAGAAACTAGCAATCCAATTAAATCTTGACTTCAATGAAAAAACCTCCAATGTTTTCTACATAAAGCCAATACAATAAAAGCCTAAAATAAAAACCTCACTTGCCAAAGCAAGCGAGGTGTCAAATCATCAGTACTTAAACCAAATCTTATAGCGCTCCCTGGGGACGAACCAGGACAGTCTACAGGATCTTCTCCTGTAGCCCAACGAAATCCTCTCACGAATAAGAATTTCATTTCGGCGACGAAGCTTACATTGGCTTTCAGTGCATTCGTGTGCTCCCACCAACTTTGTCTTTGCCGCAACCTCTATTGCATTGGGAAATTTATTTAACTGAAAAGAATATTAAAGTAAAACTAAACTCTTGTCAAGCCCATCCATTGTTTTTGGCATAATTTCTTTTTTTCATGTCAGAAACATAAGGATTACCTGCGACATAAAAACGCAAAGGCTGTTTAGCCCAATAAGGATCTGACTGATTAATACCGACTCGCGGAGCAGCGATTATTTCCTGGGGCAGACGCCGATTTTGGTCAGCTAAATCAACCTTAAAGGGTGAATCGCTAAGAAAATGCAAATCCCAGTTGCGGCTGGTGATTCCTAAAGCTTGCATCATTTTACCAGGGCCATTAGTTAGTAGAACCCCGTCTTTACCATGGCGATTCTTGACCATAGTCTCAATCCCCCAGGCAGGTTCGATAGCGCGGATTAACACTCCTTGTGGTTCATCTTCTTCTTGGCAGGCAATGTCAAAGAAAAAGTATTGCCGTTGTGAATAAATATAAAGTGTACCGCCGCGGCGGTAGAGTCCTTCATTGGCTTGACTACGTCGACCGCCAAAAGAATGAGCGGCCCGGTCTTTTTTACCAACGTAAGCTTCAGCTTCAACGATATAGCCGCCGAGTTTACCTTGCTTTTCATCAAAAATTAATGGTCGACCGATTAAATCTTTAGCAATTTCAGCCGTTGAATGATTAGTAAAGTAAGTTGAATAATCCATTTTAATCCTTTCTGCAGTACACTAATAGTAAAAGAAATCGAGGTAATAAAGATGTCAGAAATTAAGTTAGTGAGAATTTATGAACATGAACAACCACAAGGCTATCGCATCTTAGTTGATCGTATGTGGCCACGTGGAATTAGTAAAGTAAAAGCCGCTTTAGATGAATGGGATAAAGAAATCGGTCCCACAAATGAATTACGTAAATGGTTCAACCATGAAGATGAGAAATTCCCGGAATTTCAAGCAAAGTACGAGACTGAGCTAGATCATAATCATTTTACTCCGGAATTTATCCAAACGGTAAAAAGTCACTTAGAAAAAGAAGATGTCTTGTTCTTATATGGGGCTAAAAATAAAGAGCACAACCAAGCGGTTGTACTCAAAAAATACGTTGAGCAAAAATTATAAATGCTTTTTACCGTGTCGCTTAACGCGCCAGAAGTGGAAAAGAATCGTCAAGCCTAGAATTGCAAAAACAAGAATTGCAAAAGCGGTATTTGGCATTTCATAATGTAATGGTGGTAAAGCAAGTAATAATTTAAGGGCAATAATTCCAATTAAGACATAAGCCATTGGCTGCAATTCGGGAATAATGTCCATTAACTTAATAATGATTTCGGCAACTCCTCTCATACAGAGAATTCCGATCATCCCACCAATTAAGACCACGACTGGATTATCTGAAACAGCTAAAGCTGCCAAAACTGAATCAATTGAAAAGACAATATCCATTGATTCAATTGAAATAACCGTTCGCCAAAAAAGAGAAAGGACATGCTTTTTCTTTTTTGGCTTCTTTTTTTCGCGGGCTTCTTTACGTTCTTCTTTTTCTTTTTCATGCTCGGCAGCTTGCTTAGGGTGACGCTGGTCATAGAAGAATTTAAAACTGAGATAAAAGAGGTAGATACTACCAGCTAATTTGATTTCCCAGAAATTAATTAGGTAAGTCCCAATTCCGATCACAATAAAGCGGAAAATATAAGCGCCCCATAAACCATAAAGTAAGGACTTTTCTTGATCTTTTTTATCAGGCAAAGCTTGAGTCTGGGCTGCTAAAACAACAGCATTATCAACTGATAACAGACATTCCATTAAAATCAAAGTTAGGATAATCATCCAGTCTTTACCACTGGTTAGAACGTGGCCCCAGTTTCCTAAATCAAAAAAGGGCGCATAGAGTTTAAAGATTGTCATGCAAGTGACTCTTTTCTAAATTAATTAAACGAGCCTTTTCTTTGGCTCCTAAACGATAACCACCAATTTTACTATTGGACATAATAACTCGATGGCAGGGAATAAAGATTAAAGCAGGGTTTAGTGCTACCGCATGGGCAACAGCTCTGACAGAGCGGGCGTTATCCAGTGAAGCAGCAATATCACCATAGCTTACAGTTGTGCCATAAGAAATTCTTTGGACCATATTAAGCACATTTCGCTGAAATGGTGTCCCAAACTCGGAGATGTCGATGGGGACATCAAATTCCTTACGGGTGCCAGCAAAGTATTCTTTTAATTCCTGAATATATGGTGCTAGCCGTTTAGGATCACGGACTAGCATCCTATTTGGATAATAACTAAAAATAGGTGATGCTTCACTGTCCTTGAGCCCAACATATGCCAGACCATCTTCAGTCATGGTTAAAGTATAAGTCCAAGGATCAATTTTGACATCATCATAATAGAAGATCTCTGCCATCAAAATTTCCTTACTATATCTCAATTATTAAAAACTACAAGTTGATTAAATTTTGGCGAAGACATCCAAGGCATCGCCGATAATTGCGTCAATTCCTGCTGCGGGAATTTCAGTTTTATTGATTGCCCAAACTTTAGCATTCTTTTTACGGTAAGCCAATAATTGTGCAAATGGATAAACAACAAAACTAGTGCCGACAATTACTACCAGATCAGCTTGATTTATTGCGTCAACAGAATTGGCTAAATTTTGTGGGTTAATTGCCTCACCATATAAGACAATACCGGGACGAATAATTCCACCACAATCTTTGTGCAGGTAGCTAGCTGCGTATTCTTTATAAGATACAGGTTTATGGCATTTAGTGCAATAAATATTATATAAATTACCATGAAACTCTACTACGTGCTGATTTCCTGCCTTACTATCTAGTCTATCAATATTTTGTGTAATTAGCGTTCCTTTTTTGTTACAAATTTCTGCGATTTTTTCATGAATTAAGTTAGGCTTGGCATCTGGGAAGTACATATTGTTCATGACAAAGTCGTAGAAAAACTTTGGTCGATTATAAAGAGTACTCTCACTTAGGATGGTTTCTGGGCTTTCAGAAACACCGTTATAGATCCCGCTTTTTGATCGGTAGTCAGGGATGCCAGAGTGGGTTGAAACACCAGCCCCAGTTAAGAAAACAACGTTTTTTGCGGCTGCTAGGTCTTGCTTAAAAGCAGCAATTTTTTCTGAATTATCCATTGGTATTTTTCCATTCATTATTTTTGGTAAAAGTCACTTACATTAATTATAGCGCTCTGTTTTGTTATAATAGGAAAAAGACGTATTTATAGTTAGGGGTTATTGCAATGCAAAACTTTTATATGGTGATTAACGCCATCTTGTTTGCCTATGCTTGCTATAGTTGGTATTGGCAAGCAAAATTAGATTTAAGGGGCAAATTTCGACTTTCAGTTTTAATTTGGACCCTAATTATTATTTGGTTAGGTTTTAGTTGGAATTACATTGAATCGGGAGATCCAGGGATTAATTTCTTCCTAGCCTTAATTATCTTTGTAAGTATTATTGATGGTTTTACTGGCCTAGCTCCTAAGCGGGCCGTTGTCTCAGGTTACTTTAAGCGGACAGTAAAATATTCTGAAATCGATGGCGCCCTCTTAATCAATGTCCCGAGTCCTAAGAGCCCCTCGGTAATCTGTATTTTGAAGACTAATAATGGCCGTCAATATTATTTGCGCTTTCGCGGAGAGGTAAGTCAGGTAATTGGTGCTTTGAAACGCCACACTGATCATAATATCAAAATTGAAATTAATTCGATTATTTAAAAATTGTCTGGGAAAAATATTTTCCAGACAATTTTTTTAAAGTATTGGTGATAACATGCGAGATAAACTTTGATAAATTCGCAATAACCGCCCTTGTTTCTTAATCATATCTTTAGTTAACAAGGTTGAATTCTTCATATCACGGACAAAGCTTTGTTCCATTTCTTTGTTAAAGCCTTTATCGTAAAAAATTGCGTTGTCCTCAAAATTTAGGTCATAAGAACGATAATCTTGATTCATTGAGCCCACCGTGGCATAAAGATCATCAACTAACATCGTCTTGGCATGGAGAAAACCAGTGTTATAAATATAAATTTTGACCCCATAACGTGTTAGTTCATTAGCGTACCACTGAGTAGCCCGATAGATAAAGGGATGATCCGGTTTACATGGAATCATGATCCGGACATCAACTCCCGAGCTGGCAATGGTTTGCCAGGCCGCAAAGACCGCATCATCTGGAATTAAATAGGGCGTTTGAATCCAGAGCCGTTTGCGCGCCATCAGCATTAAGCGCATCATCCCGTTACGCATGTAAGGTTCATACCGATCAGGTCCGTCAGAAATGATCTGGGTGGCGATATTGCCCATTGAAGTATCATTTTCATCTAAATCTGGGAAAAAGAGCGAGCTGTAAGTGATAATTTGAGTATTCTTAAGAATCGAAGCGTTCCAGTCCATCATAAACCGTTCTTGTAAGAGCAAGGAAGCCGAACCGACTAGCCGGACTTGACTATCACGCCAGTAGCCGAATTTCTTCTTTCGGCCTAAATACTGGTCTCCAATGTTAAAGCCACCAGTCCAGGAAATTTTCCCATCAACGACAACAATTTTCCGGTGCAAGTGGTAATTGATCCGGTACCGAGTGATCATATTACGTGAAGTAACGAAGGGCAAAACCTCGCCTCCAACTTTTCTCAATTGATCAAACCAAGCTTTGCTGGCTCCCATTGAACCCCAAGCGTCGTAAAGAACGTGAACTTTTACTCCTTGCTTAGCTTTTTTAATTAATAGATTAAGAATTTGATTGCCAATTTCATCACTGTAAAAAGTGTAAAATTCAACGTTGATTGTTTCTTGAGCATGTTCTAAATCACGAATCAGGTCGTCAAACATTTGCCGACCATCCTCGTATAATTTGACACTATTATTCTTGGTTAATGGCGATTCGCCATCTTTGTCAAAGAAATTAATCGCAATTTTTCCTTGCTCAGAAGTATCATTGGGACTCGCCTTTTTAGGTGCTTGGGTAATAGTGCGTTGCACGTTGCGCAGGCCAATGTGCTTTTGTTTATTAATAGCGAAGATATTCTCTTGCGAAATTCCCCGACCAAAAAAGCCATAAAGAATTAGACCTACAATTGGCAAGACTAATAGAATAATCAGCCAAGCCCAGGTAGTGGGGACTGACCGTCTGCGGTGAAAGACAATGTAGAAGGCCAGGATGGTATTAGTAATGAGTATGATGTGCCATAGGTTATGCAGCCAAATCAACGAATTTCCTCCCAATTATTTTAAGCCAATAAACCGGTTAACAATGTCAATGACAAAGGGATTGTCATGCATCCAGCTGTGTTCAGCGTACTTTTCACCGCGAACCTCAACTTCTTGATAAAAGTGAGCATGTGGCGCCAAGATATAACGAATGCTCTTAGCGGAAACTACCGAAATAAATTTATCAGTATTAGTGTTATCGAGGACATTACCATAAATATTGAGGACTGAAATATCAGAATTGAAGCGGCGCCGGTTAAACAGTAAATAAAGATAGTGCGGGTTCATCACGCTGGGGCGCCCTTTTTCATTTAAAACATTGACGTTGGGAATATCGCCGAGATAAGTTACTCCGTCAAAGGGACCAGCGATAAAGGCGCATTTATCAAGGTGCGGAAATTTCTTTTGCCAGGAGTGCTTCATTTCAGTCCGAATAACGCATGGGCAGGCTAAGGAATGAGCCACTGCAGTATAACGCTGGAAGTGATAACGTTTAGCTAAAAAGGGCAAAACAAAGCTTAAGTAGTAATCAATGCCATAAATACCGACGATTCTTTGGCGAAAAGCCACTTGAACGATTGGTTGACGATCATTGGTCCAAGTGCCTTCCAGTTTAAAACTGCCAAACAGATCAACGGTGACCTTGAGATATTTGGCGTTATGCTTGTCTTTTAAAGCTTGGTCAACCATAACGCGAGTGGTGTAATCTCCACCGCGAAAGCCATGAAAATAAATGATTGGCACCTGCTTTAAACCGGCAGGTACTTCTTCGATAGTCGCATGGTCATCGATAATTTTTTTATGCATGCGTAGGAAAATGCGCGTTGGTGCAAAAGTAGCTAATAACCCTAAGCTGATCATACTGAACATGCTTGGCTCTTGCCAGAGATCACGTTTACGATTCTTTTCTGCTTCTTGCGCATATTTTTTAGAGTTGAAGAACATCTTGCACCACCTTACAATTAGTAATAATTATATTTTATCATTGTTAGAAATTTTTTGAGATGGGTGAAACATCATGAAGTTTTATGCTGTAAAAAAGGGACGCAAGCCAGGAATTTATCGCAATTGGGAAGAGACTAAGGCCCAAATTGATGGCTTTTCTGGTGCGGAGTATAAGTCATTTACTAAAATCACGGATGCGACCGATTATTTGGATTGGAACGCACAAACACATGGTGAAATCTTGCAAGAAAGTGAAGATACTTTACAAGCAGCACTTAAAAAGATTAAGACGAAAACGCGTGAGTTGAAACAAGAAAATAAACAAGTAATGGCGAAGTCGAAGTCAAAGCCACAATCCAAACCTAAGATTAAGGAAAATTATTTTGCTACAACCTATACTGATGGTGGCACGCGCAATACCGGTGTTTATAAAGGTGGTCATGTTAAAAAGACTGATAAAGCTGCCTGGGCTTACCGGATTGAATGGGGTGAAGGTGAAGTCCATGAAGCCGGTGGCGAATATGGAGCCACGAATAACAAGATGGAACAGACAGCATTGATTAATGCCTTAAAAAAACTTATTGAGTTAGGTTTTAACGAAAAGAAATTACACTTTGTGTTAGATTCGCAATATGTTTTAAACGCAATTAACAAGGGTTGGTTAGCTTCTTGGAAGAAGCGCGGCTGGAAACGGTCAAAGGGACCATTAGCCAATACTGCTGAATGGCAAGAACTTGATCGTTTACTTAAGCAATTTCCAGATGCTACTTTTGATTGGACTAAGGGTCATGCCAACAATCGCGGAAATGAGTTTGTGGATCACTTACTTAACAAATATATGGATGAGAAGATGTAAAAAAAGAAGCTGCACAGCAGCTTCTTTTTTATTGAAATTATCTGTTTACAACAACTGTTCCAAACAAGCCACTGAAGAAGTGGACCACGCTATCCCAAAGTTGTTGGAAAAAGTTGCGGTTTTCTGGAGTGTTGAATTTATCAAAGATGCCTTTAGCATTTTGCTTAATTTGCTTTGATAAAGTTGCCGCTTGTTCTTTAAAATTACCATTCTTCAAAGCACCTGAGTTGCGAATTTCGATCAACACATTCACAATTTGATTCTTTTGGTTGTTGTTAATGGTATCGCCTAAGTGATTAATTTTAATTTGATTATTAACGATATCCCGAATTTGGCTGTCAGAAATATTGTTTCCAATTTTAGCCATATCACTTTTCGCACCCGCAACGGCATTGCTTAATTGAGCATCACTATAGCCATCTTTTTTCTTATTTTCTTGGGTAATCCCACTTAAAGTGTTCATTTCATCTTGGGCGGCGTTAACCTGACTTTGATTTAAGGCATCTCCGTTTTTAGCATAAGCAGCATAAACACCAGCTAAAGCGCCAGAACCATCAATCGGAATGGCACTAGTGACATAGATATTAGCGTCAGTAATTCCAGCGGTTAAAGCAGCATTTTTGTATTGGTTAGCCGTAATGGTTGTAATATTGTCGCGGCCATTATAGTCTAAAATCTTCACGTTAATTCCAGAACCAGGGCTAGTTTTTTGAATCATGGCACTAGACCAGACCCCAGAAGAAGTGGTGAAGTTGTCACCTGAAGGGTTAAGGTATTTAACTAAGTCTTCACCAGTTACGGTAATTGTTTGATAATTACCGCCGTTTAGTGGTGCGGTTAAAGTTTTTAAAGTGCCGCTTTTTTGAGCTTCAGTTAACGAAGTTCCTAGCGTTACAACGGGCGTTTCATCAGCTTGGACTTTTTGTTTAGGTAGCGCCCAAAGCGCGACGGCACTTGCTAGCAGAATAGTTAAGAATGTAATTATTTTTTTCATGATTTATTTTTTCTCCTTATTAGTTAGATTAATTATAATAGCCTATTTTGCCAAAGCGTCAAGTTAATACTTCAAGACAAGTCATTTTAGCAAATAATTAAGCTTTGTCATCGTCTGGCTATTATTCCCGTAGCTTGTGATGTTATAATAAATAAAATATGGGGGAAATAGTATGTTAAATCAACCTGAATTAACTGTAATTATGCCAGTCTATAACATGGAAAAATATCTGGCAAGAGCGCTGGATCATTTAGCTAAGCAAACCGATCCCAACTTTAAATTGCTTATTGTTAATGACGGTTCTCAAGATAAAACTAGAGAAATAGCCGAATCATATCGTGATCAATTTCGTCATTTTCAAATCATTAATAAACCTAATGGTGGCTTGTCGGATGCCCGCAATGTCGGGATGGCAAATGTTGACACGCCGTATTTTACTTTTCATGATGGCGATGATTGGGTTGATCCTGATTACACTGCATATTTTGTCAAAGCTTTTCATGAACACCCAGAAGCTGCCATGGTTAGTTGCGGCTTTTGGATAGATTATGAAAATAAGCCAGGTTCCATTCCAGCAACCCAGAAGAATATTGAGCAAATGCTTACTAAGAAGCAAACTTACCGGCAAATTGTTAACTTTTTAGGTTCCTTGTTCTTTAATAAGGCTTTTGTTTCACCAGTTAAGGGTTATACCTGGAATAAGGGATATAAGACTTCAGTTGTCCATAAGTATCATTTGCAATTTGTTAAAAAATTGGCCTTTATGGAAGACCAAATTTTTAATGTGCGCTATTTATCGTTAACTGACGGCTTTTACTGTAGTAGTCAATCACTTTATCATTACTGGCAACGTGAAGACAGTATGGTTCATAACTTCAATTTGAAGATGGTGCCGGATAATTTTAAGGCTAATTATTTAGTTTGGAAAATTATCGCTAATAGTCTGTGGAATGAACACAAGCAAAAAACGCAGCTCACAGATCAAAAACTAGTTAGAGTAGATGAGGGCAACAGCAATGAAAGAAAAGGTTAATGGGGTTCAACTTTATTACCACAAACTAGGTAAAGGAACACCACTTTTACTTTTGCATGGTCATCACTTAGATGGAGGAATGTTTGATAAAATTGTTCCTCCTCTTTCTTTGTATTACACCGTTTATGTGCTAGATATGCGAGGACACGGTTTAAGTGAAGGCGACAGTGCAGAACACTACCAAACAGAAGTTGAAGATGTCTATAGCTTTATTAAGCAAGTAGGCATTGAAGGCTGCTACTGTTACGGCTTTGATGCTGGTGGGTTAGTAGCAATGATGCTAGCTTACCAACATCCAGCAATTTTTAAGAAAATTATTGTTGCCGGTGCTTTTGTCAATAGCGCTGGCATTCAGCCATATCATTATTTGACTGAAGGTGTATTGCGCTTTATGAAGTTGGACCGTGATAGCCGGGTTGAATTAACTGAGAGTTTCATGTCAGAAGAGACCTTACAGAAGATCAAGATTCCGGTTTTATGTGTTGTCGGCGAAAAAGATTGGGTTAAAGTTGAGCACGTCCGTTGGTATAGTCAACTAATACCTAACGCTCACTTAATTTTGATGCCACGTCAGACTCACAATAGCTATGCTGTTAAAAGTTTGAAGATGCTTGATTTAATCAAAGACTTTTGCAAATAAGATAATTGGTATGTTTTTCTTACTGCTTGCGTTAAAATACGAGTAAACAGTAGATTAAGCAAAAGAGGTCATAGAAATGGTAAAAGTTGTTGTTCTAGGTGCACATGGACAAGTGGCGCAAATCGCTGAAAGATTTATGCTGGCAGATCAAGATGTCGAAACAACTTTATTCTTACGTAACGCTGAACGCATGTCTGATAAAAAGGGGCAAGCGCGTATTATCGAAGGTAGTGCAACTGATGCTGCTCAACTAGAAAAAGCAATGAAGGGTCAAGATATTGTTTATGCTAATTTAGGTGGCAAAGACGAAATTGACTTGGAAGCTGAAGCTGTCATTGAGGCCATGCATAACGCTAATGTGAAGCGATTAATCTGGATTTCTACTTTAGGTATTTATGATGAAGTACCTGGTAAGTTCGGCGAATGGAATAAAGCAACTTTAGGTGATTATATTACTGAATACGCCAAGGCTGCTAAGCGGATTGAAGATTCTGATCTTGATTACACTATTATTCGTCCAACTTGGATGGATGACAAAAATGAAGTTGATTACGAAAAGTCCAAGAAGGGTGAAGCAATTACTGATACGGAAGTTTCAAGAAAATCCGTTGCCGCTTATGTTTACCATTTAATTAAGAATCCTAAGGAAGATGTTAAGCAATCTATTGGCTTAGGCAAACCTGGCACTGCAGGAGATAAGCCAAGCTGGTATTAATTTAAAATTTCTTAACTAAAGAAGCCACGCTTTTATTTCTAAGTGTGGCTTTTTTGTATATAATAGATCTGTATATGATTTTAAATTCAGAAGAGGTAGCTATGAACAAGGAAGAACTTCACGAATTGTTACACCCAATGAAAGTTATTGGCTTGGGTGGTAATCCAGCATTGAACGAAAAAATTGCCGCTATTTTGAATCGGCCATTAATTGAAACTGCGGTTCACCACTTTAGTGATGGTGAAATCCAAGTTAATATTGGTGAATCTGTCAGAGGTTGCGATGTTTTCGTTATTCAATCAATTCAAGATCCTGTTAACGAAAACTTCATGGAACTTGAAATTATTCTTGACGCACTTCACCGTGCATCAGCACATACGATTAACGTTGTAGTTCCATACTTGGCATATTCACGTTCAGATACTAAGACTCGTTCACGTGAACCAATTACTGCTAAGTTAATTGCAAACTTACTTCAATTAACAGGGATGGATCGGTTAATTGCGGTTGATTTGCACGCATCTCAAATTCAAGGTTTCTACAATGTACCAGTTGATCACTTACATGCAATGCCACTTCTAGCTCAATATTTCTTAGATAACGGGATTGCTAACAAGGGTGACGATGACGTAGTTGTTGTTTCACCAGATCACTCAGGTGCTAAGCTTGCTCGTAACTTTGGTCAATACTTCGATGCTCCAATTGCCATTGTTGACCAACGTGGTGCGCGTTATGATACTGAAGTTCACGATATGATCGGGGATGTTAAGGGCAAGAAATGTATCATTGTTGATGACTTAATCGACACTGGTTCACGGATTGCTTCTTCAACTAAGTCAGTCTTAGCAGCTGGCGCAACTAAGGTTTATGTTGCTGCTACGCACGCTCTTCTTTCTAAAGATGCAACTGATGTCCTTAATGAATTACCAGTTGAACAAATTGTGGTAACTGATACTATTAAGCACAAGCATTACCCAGACCGCATGGTTAGAATTTCTGTTGACCAATTGTTGGCACGCGGGATTGGCTATGTTTACAACGATCGTTCAATTCACCAAATTTTTGATGAACAAAATCGCTTGAAGTAGTTAATAATGAACAAATAGCATAAAAATGATCCTCATTAGGTGAGGATTATTTTTTTAGAAAAGATATCTTTTTTCTGGTCATATATATCCCATCATTGGTATAATGAAAATTAATCGTATAGGAGAATAATTATGGCAAGACGAAAAAACATGAAGAGAAGAAGAGTTATTCTTGGGAATACTTTTCGATTAATTAGAGAAAACGGGATGGAAAATGTCTCTTTGCAAATGATTGCGGAAAAGTCAGGCATTTCTAAGTCTCTTTTACAATCTTATTATCCACATAAAGCTAAATTAATTAGTGATATTGTCCGTAACTTGTTTAATACTTTAGGTGAACAAGTCGATAGTTATGATAACATCAAGCATTTCTCGCCATATGCTCATATGAAAGCTTTTGTTTATACGATCGGAGTGCTAGGGATGCATGATGCTGGGCTAGACCGAATTATTTCACAAGCTTTTACTAATAATGAAACTTTGGATAATTGGGGTGTCATGCTTATTAAATGGGTGCGCGATACGCACTTATTTGATGATGTTGGTACTAGTCAAAATGAGCTTGAAAGTGGGATTTCTTTTGTGACGATTGGTGCAGGTCGCCTTTATCATGACCGTAAGAAGCACCGCTTAACAGCAGAGCAACTAGCAGATTATACGACTAGTTCTTTGATGTTTAGCTTTTGTCACTGCAAGCCAGCTGAAATTGACCAAGCATTAAAAGATGGCCACGATATTATTGAATCAGCTGATATGGAAAGTGTTCACACTGCCATCGATACGATGTTTGATGAGGATAAAGAAATTATCAGCTAAAAGGGGAAAAACATGGTAGATAACTCACGCGGTGAGTTACGCCGGATGGATCACGAGCAGACTAGCCAGTATAAACGAACGCTGGCTTTTGTAATTTTTATTATTTTAGCGCTTGTGATGATTACGGCAACTTTTTTAAATCCGCTTTTTATGAAAGGGCAGATTCGCACTAGTAATAATCGAGCTGTAATTGTGCGGCAGGTAAACAGTCATTTTAATACTTTGGCTGAATTAATTGGTGCCAAGCAGGAAGATGATTCCAACTTACTAACTGTTCAAGAAAGTGAACCAATTGCTGATCAAGTAATTGATTATTCCTTAGGTTTACACTGGTTTAAGATGAATAGTTTGCCACTAGCAGAACAAATCTTAACGACAATTGATAAAAGCGTTGATCAAGGTGCTTCAAGTGGTGCGCAAGCAGTACGTAAACGATTGAAAAAAGAAGGCAGTAATGCCGCTTATTTAGTAGCTCAGGCCTTTAATCTGCAAGTAGTTGCTTTAGGTGCCAATATTGCCACTTTGTTGTTAATCGTCAATGTGATTATTGTGGTGATCACGATTATTACTTTGCTCTCACTGATTAGTGATATGCGTTCACGCAGTAGTACGAAGGCCTTGGTGCACGATGTGACTGCAGCTGGAATGTGGGCCGGCTTTTGGCTAATTCTGATTAATGGTCTGCTAGCTTTAATTCCAGTTGTCTTTAATGTTGAGACTTTGCAATTAGCCGATTTAGGCTTTTTGATGGAGATTGCAAGTGGGGTCTTCTTAGAATTTGTCATTGTTGGCGTAGTGCTTTATATAATTTGCGCAATTCCATGGCAAATTACAACTGCAAATTAAAAAAATAATAAATGAGTCTAGTTCAATTTTGAAAAAATTGCTGGACTCTTTTTTTGTTTAAGTGCTATACTTAGTTAATCAGTTTAATTATTTTTTAATGTTAATGATTGGGTGAAACGATGAAAAAGAGTAAGATCGGCGCAATTGTGATGGCGCTAGTAATAATGTTTTCCACCCTTTTTTCGTATAATTCGGTAACTTATGCCGCTAATACTGAAAAAAAGGTTGCGGAAGGCACAGTTTTAAAAAAGATCAAAACTAGTAAAGAATTAGTAGTTGGTACCTCTGCTGACTATCCACCGCTTGAATTTACAGCTAGTGAAAATGGCAAAACCAAGTATGTTGGGGTAGATATTGAATTAGCTAAGGATATTGCTAAAGATTTACATGCCAAGTTAGTGATCAAAAATATGAGCTTTGACTCGTTATTGGTAGCTCTTGAGACAGGTAAAGTTGACATGGTTATTTCTGCGATGACCCCAACTCCTGAACGGAAAAAGAGTGTGGCTTTTTCTAAGATTTATTATCGGCCAAGTGGTGAATATTTCCTAATTAATAAACGTGATCGGAATAAATATAAGAATATTAAGAACTTTAAAGGCCAAACTTTAGGTGCCCAAACAGGTAGTATTCAATACAATTTAATCCAAAAGCAGATGAAGGGTAGTAAAGTTAAGGGCTTAGGTAAGATTAATAACCTGGTTTTGGCTTTGCAATCTGGTAAAGTTGCCGGGGTAGTTGTGGAAGAATTAATTGCGAAGGCTTATGCCCAAAATAATCCGAGTTTACTAGCTGTTAGATCTGACTTAAAAGAAGATCAAGCAGGTAATGCCATTGCGATTGCTAAAGGGCAAAATGACTTAGTAGCGCAAGTTAATAAGACGATTAACCAGGTGAAAAAGCAGCACTTGATTGATAAGAAATATCTTCCTGAAGCTGCTAAGTATATGAAGACCGCCAATAAAAACAATACCATGATGAAATACGCTCCTTACTTTGTAAAGGGTGTTTGGTATACCATCGTCATTACGATTTTCTCTGTTTTGATTGGGGTAATTTTAGGAACGATCTTAGCTTTAATGCGACTTTCCAAGATTAAGTTAGTACACTGGCTTGCCGTTTGTTATATCGAATTTGTCCGGGGTACACCACAAATGGTACAGATTCTGTTCATTTACTTTGGGGTTGGTTATTTGATTTCTAACTTATCAGCGGTAATGGCCGGAATCATTGCCATTGGGCTCAATTCTGGGGCATATGTCGCTGAAGATATTCGGTCAGGAATTAATTCGATTGCTAAGGGTCAAACTGAAGCAGCCCGCTCACTCGGTTTAAGTCAGGCTAAGACTTACCGTTATGTTGTTATTCCTCAAGCGTTGAAGAATATTTGGCCAGCACTGGGTAATGAATTCATTACTTTGTTAAAGGATAGTTCATTGGTTTCTGTCATCGGGGTTTCTGAATTGATGTACCAAACGCAATTAATTCAGACGTCCACCTACCGCGGAGTACTACCGTTGTTTATTGCGATGATTATTTACTTCATCATGACTTTCACTTTATCAAGAATTTTGAATCATTTTGAGAAACGGATGAAACACAATGACTAATGCAATTATTAAAGTTGACCATTTAAAAAAGAATTTTGGCAAAAATGAAGTCTTAAAGGACATTTCCGCTGAAGTTGATCAAGGCCAAGTGATTTGTATTATTGGCCCTTCAGGCTCAGGTAAAAGTACTTTTTTGCGCTGCTTAAACGTCTTGGAACGGCCAATGTCCGGCAAGATTATCTTTGACGGAACTGATTTGGCTAGTTTAAAAGACGGTCAAGAGTTAGATGAATTACGGGAAAAGATGGGAATGGTTTTCCAGAACTTTAATTTGTTCCCGAATATGAACGTCATTGAAAATATTAAATTGGCGCCAATGAAAGTTAAAGGTGAAAGTGAGGCTGAAGCTGAAAAAGAAGCCTTGTCCTTGTTAGCTAAAGTTGGTTTAAAAGATCGCGCACAACAATATCCAACTAGTCTTTCTGGTGGACAACAACAAAGAGTAGCGATTGCTAGAGCTTTGGCAATGCATCCCGAAGTGATGCTCTTTGATGAACCAACTAGTGCGCTTGATCCGGAAATGGTTGGTGAAGTATTAACGACCATGAAAGATTTGGCTAATTCAGGGATGACAATGGTTGTGGTAACGCATGAAATGGGCTTTGCTCGTGAAGTTGCCGATGAAATCTGGTTTATGGCAGATGGTTATCTGCAAGAAAAGAACAAGCCAGAAGAATTCTTTGCTCATCCGACTAGCAAGCGGGCACAGGACTTTTTAGCGAAAGTTTTGTGAGTGTGAAGAAACTCCTCGACAAATAGCCGAGATAGCGTAGAACTGACTTAGAATACGAAGTATTCAAGTCATGTTCTAGCTATAGTCGGCTATTTTTGTTTCTGAACACGATAATTCTGGAATGGAGAATGCAAAGAGTGGCTGGAAATTTTCCCACTCACTTTTTTACTTAATTTTTAGTAAATTACGAATAAAAAAATTGTGGTCCCATTGGCCCTTTTTTAAAGAATCAAAATAATTAAACGGTTGTGAAAGTTTACTCTTCAAATCTCGGGTGGCCCACAATTTTGCATTTTGGATTAGAAACGGCGATTTAGTCGTCGTATTTTTTTGCGCCAAAGCATTTTGGTAGGTTTTAGCTTTGCTAGTTAAATGCTGACTAGCTTGACGCAGGTTGGTTGTCTGTTTAAATAATTTAAAGGAATATTTGTATAATTTATTAACTTTAACTACATATTCGTGACCGGCAATAATTTTAGTTTTACCAGGTGAATAGGTAATTACAGTTTTGAAATTTCCATAGCCATTGTTACTGTAGTTTTTAATATTAGTGGCAGTATGGGTAATCTTGGTGTCTTTGTCAGTAATCGTAATCTTGGGCTTTTTGGTAAAAGCGCGATTAGATAGATAAATTGACCAAGCAACTTTTTTACCTTTGGCTAATTCAACTGGGAAAACACCATTACTTGGGTAAACCACAGCAGCTTTACTTGCTGGTTTAAACAAGTCATCAACATTTAAAACTTTTTGCACAGAATAACGGTAACCGTTACTACCATAAGCAGCGCCAATTCCAGTAGTGGTAAGCCGTGTAGATAAAAGCCAAGCCCTGTGACCTGTATCTGAACCGGTTAAATTATAATGGTCAGTTAACAAATCAGTAATAACGTCGCCAGCTGTTTGATCATTAACATTAAAGTTCAAGTTAGAAGTTTCAGAAGTATCCTGGGCTAATTTCCAAAGTGAATGGTTAATGTAATTTGGCTTAGTTTCTGAAGGCAAGCCATGTTGATTAATAAAAGGATTAGCATTTATCGCTGCCATCACGGCTGCCGTTTTTTGGGCAGTTGTGTTAGTAGTCGCATTGGCAGTGACTGCCGGCAATCCAAACAAGCTACGGTAATAATTAATATAAGCTAATTGACTGGAGATGTAATTCTTCTTCAATTTTCCAGCCTTAAAGGGTGCTGAAAGGTGAGGCGCCTCATCATAAAGATTATTGATATTGTATCTTTTTTTACTTAAGCTAGCATATTCTTTTTGAAAATGATGAACTTGCGAAACTTCTCCTGGTGAAAATGTTGCAGCTTTGGCGTTTTGATTAATTAAGCTAAAGGGAGCCGCAAGCGATAGTTCGGCGACCAGCATGATTGAAAGTCGGCGCAGAAACATACTGTCACTTCCTTCTTTTGTCTTATTAAAGTTATTATAACGCAAGTTGAAAAGGCTTTATTGAAAAATGTTTGGTAAATCTTCGTTTTTCCCAGTATTATTGCGTATAATTAAGAGATGGTAACAATTATTAAGAGGTAAAAAAGACAATGACTAAGAAAACACAAGTAGGTTTGATTTTCGGAGGTAATTCATCCGAATACGAAGTTTCAATTGTATCAGGTAGTAATATTTATAAGGCAATTGATAAAGACAAGTTTGATGTGCATCCAATTTGGATTACCAATGATGGCTACTTTGCCGATGAAGAAGAATCCTTCAAAGTTTTAAAGGATCATTCTTATCAAGTAAAGAATCCACATAAGGTTAAGAACTTGTCTAACTTGATTGAACTTGCTAATTTGCCAGAAATTGATATTTTCTTCCCAATCGTTCACGGTAATTTAGGTGAAGATGGTGGTTTGCAAGGTTTGTTCAAGATCTTAGATAAGCCTTTTGTTGGTGATGATATCTTAGCTGCTGCAGTGACAATGGATAAGGAATTCACCAAGATTTTAGCGCAAAGAGTTGGCGTTCCAGTTGCTGACTGGATTGCGGTTAAACGCTTTGAATACGAAGATAAGAACAATGACAAATTAAATTACGACAAGGTTGCTGAAAAATTAGGCAAGGACATGTTCGTTAAGCCTTCTAACCAAGGTTCTTCTGTCGGGGTTAGCCATGTTACTAATGCCGCAGAATACCAAAAGGCCCTTGATGAAGCCTTTAAGTATGATGATAAGGTCTTAGTTGAAGAAACAGTACCTGGTACCGAAGTTGAAACTGCCGTTTTAGGTAACGACAAGCCACTTGTTTCTGGCGTTGGTCAAATTACTAATGCTGCTGGTTCTTGGTATTCATACGAAAACAAGTATGATGATAATTCAACTTCTAAGCTACAAATTCCAGCTGATTTACCAGATCGAATCGTCGAAAAAGTTCGTACTAATGCTTTGAAAGTTTACCAAGCTACTGAATGTTCAGGAATGGCTCGGGTTGACTCCATGCTCACTCCTAGTGGTGAAGTAGTTCTAACTGAAGTTAACGCTTTGCCAGGCTTCACTAACATCAGTATGTATCCAAAGCTTTTTGAAGCAGCTGGCATTTCATATCCTGACTTAATTACGCGTTTGATTGAAGTAGGACAAGAAAGATTCGATCACAAGAAGACTTTGCTTCATAAGCATGATTAATGCGGTGGATTGGAGTAAGTGAATGACAAGTAACAAGCATGATTTTGAGGAACTTCAGACACCAAAGGCAGCTGCTAAAGAATTAGGCATTAGTGTTGCCACTTTAAGAAAGTATTCTTTAATTGTGGAAAAGGTTACCGGCAATCATCAATATTTTGAACGCACCAAGCAAAATGCGCGCTTGTATCATCAAAAAGATATTGCCGATCTGGATGCCTTTCATAAGTTAGCGAAAAACAATGGCCTAACTTTGCAAGAAGCTGCTCGTCAAATTTATGAAGTTACTGATCAAGCAGAAACTGCTAAAAAGCGGGCTAAAGCGCAAGAAGAGCCCAAGGAAATAATGAGCACCGCGCAAATGGTGAAATTATTAACGGCTTTACAACATACAATTGCCACGCAAAATGAAGCAATTAGCAGTTTGCAACAACAATTGAATAAAATTGAAAAGCAAAATCAAACTTTACTAGATGAACAAAAGCAGCTTGCAGCGCCTAAAGCTCAACCCCAAACAACTTTACCTGATATTTCAGAAGTTGTAAGTGCTGAAGAAATTAAAACTCCAGAAGAGGAAAAGGCACAAAAGCGGGCAGAAGTTGAAGCTGATAAGGAAAAATCCCAAGCAGAAATGCATGAGCAAATTATTGCTAAGGCTAAGGAAAATGCTAAAAAACGGGCCACAGCCAATGTTCATCGAACCTTAGAAGATATGCAAGTTCCAGTAAAGAAAAAGCATTGGTGGCAAAGATTTTTAAATTATTAAGATTTAGTAAGACGGCTTTATTAAAAGCCGTCTTTTGTTTTAGAGTAAAAAAGTAACGAGAAACGAGGGGTTAGATGCGTAAGATTAAACGCAAATATTGGCTAGCGTTATTGGTATTAGGGATCGGCGGATTGCTATCAGCGGCAACGTATTTTGCTGTGGGTATTTATCAAAAGGATAATGTCGCAGTAATTACTGATACGCATATTCCTGATCGCTTAGTTGAAAAGAATAAAGATGTTTATAACAATCAAGATCAAACGCGTGAACAAACCATTCATTTACGCGTTTTAGATGGAAAATACAAAGGGAAAACCTTTACGGAAAAGAATGTTTATTATCCATCTCAGTTAATCACGCAAAAATATCGGGCAGGACAGCGAATTTTTGTCAGTATCAAAAAAGGCAATGTCGCTTTAGGTAATCCTAAACGCGACTGGGTATTAGTCTTAATCTTGACGATTACCATTGCTTTAATGGTGGCGACAGTTGGTAAGCATACCATCGCTTTAGTCGTTTCGATGGCTTTAAGTTGGTTAATTTTTTACGCTGTGATCGTTTTAGATGTAAAATTAAATGGTACTTATATTGTTTTACTCTTTAGTTTAGCTGACATTGTCTTTTCATTCTTTAGCTTGCTGATTGTGCAAGGCTTTAATAAAAAGATGCTAGCAACTTGGCTAGCGACTTTACTTGGGGTATTTGTTTCCTTTGCGATTTGCTATTTAATTATGAAATTAACTGGTGAATCGGAAATGAAATACGAAACCGGTGACTACGCAACTCAAGATCCACGTGGCATCTTTTTAGCACAGACTCTCCTTGGAGTGCTTGGTGCGGTAATGGATGAAGCAACGGATATTATTTCCAGCCTGTACGAAGTCGTCCAAGTAAAGAAAGAAATTACGGCTAAGCAATTAATTCAAAGTGGTCGGACAATGGGGCAAGAAATCATGGGACCATTAATTAATGTCTTGGTCTTGATCTTTATTGCTGAAGCATTGCCAATGACAATTCTTTATTTACGTGATAACAATACTTTAGGTTCTGCCTTTGGCTTTACTTTATCTTTAGGAGCAACACAAAGCGCGATTTCAGCGATTAGTATTGTCTTAACTGTTGTCTTTGCGACAGCTTGCAGTTTATTGTTCTTGAAGGAAAAGAGGGGGAAGCAGAATAAATGAGTACGCTCCTTGCTTTAATCATCGTGTTGGCGATTTTAATGACATTAGTAGGCGGGGAAACGGGCATCCGTAGTTTCTTTAGTGTGCTAATTAATACTTTATTACTGATTTTAGTAGCGATGCTGATCTCTTGGGGAGTAAATATTCCAATTATCACTTTGATTTTTATTCCTTTGAAGTTGGTCACGATCATTTACTTAGGAACTCACGATTATACGGTAGCTAAAAATTCTTTTATTGCTGCTTTAATTGTTTGTTTGTTGGTTAGTGTAGTAATTTTAGGTGGACAATGGCTAGCACAAGCTGCTGGACTGGGCCCAGAAGCTGGTGAAGTTTTAGTCGGTTTGTCACAAATGCCAGGCTTAAGTTATCCGATGATTGCCATTACAGTGGCCATCTTTTCAACTTTGGGTGCAATTGCGGAAGCAGCGGTAGCTATGAGTTCAGGTTTACTTGAGCTGAAAAAGCATAATCCAATGATTACTAAAGAAGAACTCGAAGCAAGTGGTACAGCGATTGGTAATGATGTGTTAGGCACGGCTATGAACACCATTTTATTTGGGATGTTCGGCAGCTTTTTGTCATTATTTTTATGGTATTTCCGCTTAGGTTATACTTTTGGTGAAATTGTAAATGAAAAGTTATTCGTTAACGAAGCCTTAATTATTATGTATTCTTTGATTGGGGTGTTGTTAACAGTCCCACTTTCTTCCTTGCTTTTAGCAAGAGGATTGGGTAATTCTGAGGTGAAAAATGAAAACGGAAAATCTAACCCTAACTAATTTTAATGGCCGGCAATTTAAGGTTCATACTTATTTCTTGGCTGACAATCCCAAGCTGGTTGAAAAAGTAAAGCCGTTGATCATTGTGATTCCAGGTGGGAGTTTTGATCATTTGTCTTTACGTGAAGGTGAACCAGTTGCTTTAGCATATGCTAGCCATGGTTATAACAGTGTGGTGATGGAATATAACTTGGTTCAAGATCCAGGGAAGATTTATCCAGATGCCGGCTTAGATGTGTTAACCACGGTTAAATATTTCCGCGATCATGCCGCTGAATATCAGATTGATCCGCATAAGATTATTACGATTGGCTTTTCAGCTGGAGGTCACGTGGCAAGTAGTGCCAACTACATGGCAAATAGTGAAAAATACCAAAGTCAATTTAACTATGAGGCTAAGAATGTACGACCTGATCGGACAATTTTAGGGTATCCGTTAATTAATATTGAACACATTGGCTTTCCAATTCCTGATGGCGAAGAAAAAGACATGCCTGATGATCCCAAATTGCAAGATAGTGCTTTAGGTGTTACACGTGAAACACCAGCTACTTTTATTTTCCAGGCTTGGGATGATCCAGTAGTTTTAATTAGTAATTCAATCGAATATCTTAAGACTTTACATGATAATGGGGTTAGATGTGAAGTTCATTTGTTTACTCGAGGCGGGCATGGCTTTTCACTAGCGCGACCAGAAGTGGTTGAAGAAGGCAACGCTTGGCAGAATAATCCGCATGCCACTCATTGGTTTAATTTAAGTCTTGAATGGCTTCAACAAGAATTAGCATAAAAGAAAAAAGCAGCCAAAAAATGGCTGCTTTTTGCATGCAATCGTGGTATCTTTAAGCATAATTAATTTTTTAAAGAAAAAGGAATTGTTATGAAAGAAAAGAGAATTTGGCTCACTTTAAGTGCGGTGATCACACTAGGCTTAAGTTTCTGCTTGACTACTAACTTGCAAGCTGCTAGCACCGATCCAACTATTAAGGCTACTCATTATCAAATGCAGGTTAAATTGAATCCAAAGAAGAATCAATTGACAGAAAAGGTGACGATTAACCTGCAAAATAATAGTGATCAGACTTTTAAGCAAGTCTTAGTCCGTAATATTGCGGCCGGTGTTTTAAAGTATGATCAAAAGCATTTTGCTAAACATAATCGCCAGGTTAAGACTAGGATTAAGCAAATTACTACTGGTAAGCAAAAATTGACTTACAAGCTGGGGAAAGATCATAGTGATCTCTATGTTAATTTGAATAAAGAATTAGATCCTGGTCAAAGTCAAAAGTTAATGGTGAAGGTGACAACTTCTGTACCTTACCGCAGCGACCGCTTTGGTTATCAAAAAGTTAATGGCGGTAAACTTTATAATTTATCCTTCTGTTTCCCATATTTGAGTGACTACCGTCATGGCCAATGGGTCGCTCATCCTTATTCTGATGAAGGAGAAAATCGCAATAGTGTAGTCAGTGACTATCAAGTTACTTTCCTTGCACCGCGGGCTTACAAGGTGGCAGCTAGCGGCCAGCACACCACGAAAAAGGGGAAAACTATCATTAATTCTCCGCAAACTAGGGACTTAGCGATTGTCGCTTCTAACCGTTTTAAGGTGAGTCAAACTAAGACTGATGGCATTAAGATCAAGAATTTTTATTTCTTAAGTAAAAATAAGCAAAATATCCGCAATTACGTGAAGTTAAGTAATCAAACAGCAAAAGATAGTTTAAAGCTGTTTAAAAAGACTTACGGGGTTAAATATGCTTATCCAGAATTAGATATCACCCAAAGTCCGTTCCCCGAAGATACTGGCGGAATGGAATACACCGGCTTAATTATGGTCTCTGATGAAGGCTTCTTAGCTAAGAAAAAGGCTGGAATGCAAGCTGGCTACGAATTATTGCAAGATGTTAGTCATGAAGTGGCTCACCAATGGTTCTTTGGCATGATTGGTTCAGATGAGTTCAATGAAGCTTGGCTAGATGAAGGTATGGCCGAATTTAGTGAAGATTAC
This sequence comes from Lactobacillus xujianguonis, assembly GCF_004009905.1. Taxonomy (GTDB): domain Bacteria; phylum Bacillota; class Bacilli; order Lactobacillales; family Lactobacillaceae; genus Lactobacillus; species Lactobacillus xujianguonis. The sequence goes on along the minus strand of NZ_ML136877.1, from coordinate 27,199 downwards.
GTTTATGATTTAACTGAAACTAAAAGTTCTGATCTTTTCCTTAAACTTAACCATGTATCTTTACCAACTAAGAAGACTAAGGCCAACACAATGAAGCTCTTTACTGACGAAGTTAAGAAGGCAATTGCTTCTAAGAAGAAAACGATCATTAATTATCCAATGGATAAAATTCCTAAAGGACAAGATGAGACGAATCTTGATTATGAGGGTGCTAAAGCCTTTTATGCGGAATTGATGGTAGCAATGGGTAAGGAAAAATTCTTCAATGCCATGAAGGATTATTGCCAGACTTACTACATGAAGCAGGCAACAGGGAAAGATTTCTTAGCCGTAATCCGTAAATATGATAATTCTGAGCAAGTAAACCAGATTATTAATAAATTTATTGATCCTAAGTTTTTAGGATAAAAATAAAGCACCAATTTTGGTGCTTTATTTTTTACTCTTATTTATCTTTTTGTCTAAAGAAGATGACTTCTTTACCAGCCACAATTGAACCAGAGGACTTGTAGACTGTTAATCTAATGGTCTTGGCGGTAACGTCTCTTAAGCCGATCACTTTGTTCTTGCTATCAGCTTTCCAAGTGTAACGGTCACCGTATGGCGCAAAGTTTTGACCATCTTTTGAAATTTCTAAGCCGACTTCGATTGGATCACCTTCATGATCAACGTTGCGCGGAATAAAGGTCATCCGGCTTAATTTCTCAGCTTGTCTAAAGTTAAAGGTCAGTTGTAATGGTTTCTCGGTGCTAAAGCGTTCCTTAGTTTGCCATTCACTTGCCAGTTTCAAATCGGTTAAGTAGCTTAATGGATGGTCACTAGCAGCTTCGTAGTTAGAAGTTACGGTGACATCATGTAAGGCATAATCCATCGCCGCCCGTTTAGTAATTGCGCCGAATGGTTCGGACCATTCAGAGACCTTATTGCCAGCGACGTTTCTAATCCGTAAAATGTAGCGGGTATTTGGCGTCAATTCGTGGAAAGTAAAGCTTTCGCCATCAATACCATCGTAAAGAATGCCATTGAGCTCAATTTGAACCTTATCAGTTACCTTTGGCCAGCTGACATTAATTGAATGAGCGGTAATCTTTTCAGGATCAATGATTGCTTGTTTTGGTGCACGTAAAACAGAGTCAGTAATTGAGTGCACCAAAACTTGATTACCGTAATTGAAGTTTTGAATCGTAATTTCAATCTTAGAATCAGTGATATCGCGCTTGGCCAGTTTGATTTGCAATGCAACTTGCTTTGCTTCACGGTATTGGTCAAATTCTGGCATCCAGCTGTAATTAGTGTTGTAGAAGAATCCTTCCTTAGCGTGCGCAAAAGTATCAACGGTCCCGTATTCTTGCATCTTAACTTCTTGATCATTGATCTTCACCGTCAAGCGGTCAGGGTAACTATCACACATAATATTCAAGTTAGTTGGCATTTCATCTTCCATCCCGCTGAAATCGCCTTGGGTTGGATCGATCGTAATCGTTAACTTGCTTGATTCAAGGTTACTGGTGATCTTAGTTTCTGAATGGTTATGCGTGAAGTCATTATAGCCATTGTCATCATAGAAGGTCATTTGACTCTTACCTTGAGGGTACAAGACATAATCACGTTTACCTAAGTCTAAGATAGTGCCACCGCGGACAAAGGCAGGTAAGTGCCAGATTGGGTAAGACAACTTATTATAGACGCGGCCACCTAAGTATTTTTCACCAGTGAATAAGTCAATCCACATGGTGCGGTGGTTTGGCAGATATAAATTATCCTTACGTGAATTACCAGCGCCATCTTCACGGCCATTAGTAATTGGTGAAATTAACAAGTTAGGACCAAGCATGAATTCATGTTTAACTTGCTCAGTGTAATTAACTTGTTCATGTGGAAATTCAATAAAGAGGGCCCGCATGATTGGTGCACCTAACTGGGCTTGGTAGATTAAAGCATATAAGTAATTCTTTAATTGATTACGTAAGTTGAGGTAAGCCCGGTTAATCCGGGTCATCTTGCTGTTATAAGCAAAAGGCGTCTTACTGAACTTACCTTGATCATCAATCGTAAATAAGAAAGGCGTAAAGGCTTTCCATTCAAAGTCACGAATTGAAATTTGAGCATTGCCACCACCAATGGTGCCGTCAACACTGCCACTAGTCAGTGGTTCACCTGATAAGTTAGCACCTAAAAAGCCAGCCACTTGGGTACCGATACTTTCCCAATTACCACCTGCGTCTCCAAAGATTAAGGCAGATTGTGCTTGGCTACCAGTTAGACCATTATCAGTGAAGATTAATGGTCGGCGCCGATTTAAAGCGGCCTTTAAGAGGTCAATATCTTGATTTAAGGCCTTGGCATTAGTTTGCTTAGTAGCAATAAAGGAAGTGTTCTTTGGCAAATCTGTCAGCACTTCATCACTCCAAAGTCCAGTTTCCACGCCGTGGGTATTGGCATATTCGCTAAAGCCAGCTAAGGCATCGGGATCAACTGCTTGAATTTGGAAGTTAGGAATCATCCAGCCTAGTGGGAAGTGGAGTTTTTGATAACGATCAATCATGGCACGGGCCGAGAATTGATATTCTTCTTCGCCGTTTAAGGAAGCTTTAGCACTAGCTAAATTGCTATCGGTAGTGCGGGTGTAATAGTTACCGTCTTCAAACATGGTCGCATTACGCTCTTTAGCTTCACTTGGCTGCCAGAGAGTTGAGTAAAAATTCCCGACGTAACCCAAATCAAGGGCATATTTTGGTGGCATCAATGGTGTTCCAGTTAAGGCATAATATTTCGCCAAAATATCACTAGGTGAATTACCAATTAAGTAGAAGTTATCAAACACACCACTGGTGTGAGTAATGATGGTTGCATCCTTTTGGACAGAACCAAAATCATATTCACCAGGTTCAAGCGTATTTCTGAACTCACCAAAACCAGCATTTGACCAAAAAAATGGCACTTGGCTCAATACGCCGCCGTCACCAGTGATTTGGTCGCGCTTGATTTCAATGTGGTTACCTTTATGGCTAAAAGAACCATTTTGTAAACCTCCACCAAAGTAAAATTCATTTTTGTTTTGTTTAAGAATTTCAGTGGTTTGGCCAGGGCCAATTTCAAGTGGGCTCAATTGAACCATCCGGGTCCGATGCAGCGTTTCATCGAAAATGGTAATCGTTGCTGACTTTTGCCCCAAAATTAATTGGTAATTACCAGTTTGAATGATTAACGAATCACTAGTTGCACGTGGGCGTGATTTCGTGAAAAATTGATTATTAAACTTACTTAAATCGACTAAATGTGAATGATCTTCGTTAAATTCTTTTTGTGGATCAAGAAAGTAACGGAAAATTCCATTGCCTAAAATGTAAAGCCGGGCAACTTCTCCAGTTACATAGTGCAATTCATAAAAGTGATCGCGCTTATTTGCACCGATAAGTTGTCCTAATTGGTGTCTATTTGTTTGCGTATCTTGTGTCATATTGCTTCTTCCTAATTAAACTTGTTAGTTCTTATTATAACTAAAAAAGGATAAGATTTTCTTGCAAATGCAATAAAACTGGTAAATACCAATTTTATCAAGTAAAATAAAGAGGACAAAAATTAATTTAAAAGAGATATTTGAGTAATTAAGAGGACTTGTTAAAATGACCTATTACATTCATGCTGATAAATTCTTTTTAGAAAACCGCACTGAAAATGGCGGTTACTTAGCCGTTGAAGATAATGGTAAATTTGGCTTTTACTATCCAGAAAGTCAAAAGCCAACTGGCAAGATTGTTGATTATCTTGGTAAATGGGTTGCTCCAGGTTACGTTGACACCCACATTCACGGTTCTTTACGGGAAGATACCATGAAGAGTGATTGGGAAGGAATTAATAAAATTTCCAAGGGCCTTCTCAGTGCTGGTGTAACTTCTTGGATGCCAACGACGATCACTGCTGCAAGTAGTACGTTGACTAAAATTTGTGAGATGTTTGCGGCTCACAAGGGTGAAGAAGATGGCGCTAAAATTCAAGGAATCCACTTTGAAGGTCCATTCTTTACTGAAGAGCATGCGGGAGCAGAAAATCCTAAATACATGATTGATCCTGATATTAATGAATTTAATAAATGGCTCAAGGCTTCTGATGGGATGCTGAAGAAAATTTCCATGGCTCCTGAAAGAAAAGGCTCACCAGAATTTATTCGTGAAGCAGTTAAAGAAGGAATCGTAGTTGCCCTAGGTCACTCTAGTGCTAGTTTTGATGAAGCAGTAGCAGGAGTTGAAGCAGGTGCTAGCATGTTTACCCATACTTATAATGGGATGCCTGATCCCAGTCACCATACCCCAACTATTTCTAATGCAGCTATGGCCTTAAATAATGTGACTGATGAATTGATCTGTGATGGTCACCATGTGCAACCAGCAATGGTTCGGGCATTAATTAATGCCGTTGGTCCAGAACACATTGCCTTAATTACAGACTGTATGGAAGCTGGAATGATGCCTGATGGCGATTATATGCTTGGAGAATTACCAGTTTATGTCAAAGATGGCATGGCCCGCTTAAAGGACGGCGATAACTTAGCCGGTAGTATTTTGCAATTAAAGGACGGCGTGAAGAATGTAGTTGATTGGAACATTGTCACGCCAGAAAAGGCCGTGATGATGGCATCCTATGTTCCAGCTAAGAGTGCCCACTTGCTTGAGCAATGTGGCTCAATTAAGCCAGATAAGCCAGCTGATTTCTTGATTTTGAATCCAGCTATGACCTTACAAGAAACCTACTTAAACGGGGTTTCTAGATACCAAGCTGAATAAAGAGTAAGTGGTCAGAAACTAGTAGTCAAAAAACTACTAGTTTTTTTATTATTTTGAGTGAAAGCGCTTTATTTATTTTTAAAAGCATGGTATATTATGAGTGTAAAGAAAAGAAGATAAAAATAATTAAGAAAGGATGAGTTCCGATGGGCACTTAAGGATCAACAAGTAAGATAACTGAAAGGTTGTGATTCCGATGGGCATCACAGATAATGTGATCAAAAAGCTAACAAAGTGATAATTTACATAAGAGGTCCGAAACTATCAGTGGACATAGAATAATAATTATTTAATTAAATCACTTTAATATCATTACTTGGAAAGAACAATATATGTTAATAAATTCAAAAAAATGACTCTTCACCATAGATTATGTGAAGAGTCATTTAATTGCCCTAAATTTTAGTAGACAGCACCATCGTAGAAGCCAAAGCGTGGATTGTTGAAATCATAGTCCTTTAATTCACTGATCTTGATGGCATTGTCGCAAACGCCCCAGCTCATTAAATTAATTGGCTTGCCATAATATTCATCTGGGATTACCAAGAGAATAAATTTACCTTGACTTAAAGCATAGCCAAGTTCCATCCCTAAGCCCACATCTTCTTCATCAGGCAAATAAACACCTAGCATAATGTCACTGGTTTTAATCCCAGTTAAATCATTGCGATAAGTAGCAGTAGCCCATTCGATATCATGCAAGTATTCAGGGTGTTCATCAACGCGGATACCCTTATATTGGTTTTGCAAAGGCACATAGCTATTTTCCAAGTCGATGGTTGGGTTAGCCTTTAAAGCAGCCATTGCTTCATTATAGGCTTTGTTTTGCTTGTCGTTAAACCAACCAGCACCGAAATAAACAGTTTTTGTTTTTGTCATCTTTTTCCCTCACTCTAAAAGTTAATTCTTTTATCTTTTCAACTTTAACAGAAAAATAGTTGAAAAAAAGGTCTTGATATTTTATCGTCAATGTTGAAGACAGAATTGAGAAGGGATTAGGATGGAAAATTCAGTAATTTTTGCTCGAGATGCCGTTTTTGTAACTGATGAAACTGAGCAAGATGACTTACTTAAAGAAATTTATGACCACTTATTACAGCAAGGCTATGTTAAGGGCAATTTCTTAGCTCATATTATTGAAAGAGAGCATAATTTTCCTACAGGTCTTGATACCAGTACTTTAGGCAGCAACTTGCCCAATATTGCGATTCCGCATACTGAAGGAGCATTTGTAAATACGCGCTTGATTGTCCCCGTAGCGCTAAAGACGCCGGTGATTTTTCATAATATGATTAAGCCAGAGCAAGAATTGCCAGTTAAATTCTTATTTATGCTTCTGGAGACCAATCCTGATGGCCAAGCTAAATTGCTTAGTCAAGTGATGGACTTTTTAGCTAAAACGCCAGCTAAGGATTTACAACACTTTTTAAATTTTGATGATCCGGATGCGATTTATGAATATTTAATGCAGAATTTTGCGTAAAAAGAAAAAAGTGAGTGAAGAATTTAGTCCTTCAACTCACTTTTTAGTCTGCTAAATAGATGCGGCGCAAGTCCATAATGTCGCTACTTGATAATTTCATCACTTCACGCAAGTAATTATTAATACTGCCGTAGTCATCAGTCATGATTTTAATAGTATGATCTAAGTAGCCAGCATGGACGCTTTGAATGTCGCGGATTGATTGCAAGGTGTTTTCATTTTTGCCTTGGGCCTTTTCACGGGCAACCATGCCGTCGACGAAGTCTTTAGTAGTAACGTTAGTTAATAAGTAATCTGCTTTAATCGTTCTAAGAGGCACGCCTAACGCTGTCAAAATTAACATGGCGCCAAAGCCAGTCCGATCTTTACCAGCGGTGCAGTGGAAGACTAAAGCTTCATCTTTTTGATCATTCTTAAGTAGATAATCAAAGAACTTGCGGTAAGCTACCTGGGCAGATTTGCTTTTCACCATATCTTCATAAGCATAGAGCATATGATTAAAGCCGAAGTCCGCATCATCTTTAGATTGATTATCTAAGTCATTGATACTCTTAGAAGAGTTGGTTAAGTCTTCACTAAAGACTGGATTGAATTCATAATGAGCGCCTTCAGGTACCCGGTCAGGTTGTTTAGTAACTTCAGCTGTACTGCGGAAGTCAACGATATATTTAACACCGTAGTCTTTTAAATAATCTAGGTCAAAAGGTGAAAGATCAGCTAGATTACCCGTCCGTAATAATTTATGGGTTTTAATCTTCTTGTTTGATAAAGTCGTGTAGCCGCCAAGTTCACGGAAGTTGCGGCCACTAGTGATTGGTAATTGTTGCTTAATTAGTTTATCAGCCATTATTTTCCCTCCTTACCGAAAAATAAGCATTGAACTCAATTCTAACAACATTTTTCAAAAGAAACAATTAAACAAAAGTAACCTATTTCAAAATTATGCTAAAATAAGAGGTAAGTAAGTGGAAAAATAATTTTATAGGAGATGAAAATTTTGGCTAAGGAAAAGAAAGAAAGCATTTTAGTACCAGTTGATGGTTCTGAATCAGCTGAAAGAGCTTTTGATAAAGCTGTTAAAGTTGCGATGACTGACAATGCTCATATTGATATCTTAAACGTAATTGATACCCGTCAATTCATGGGTGAAATGCAAGATACTTTGATTTCTGGCGATACAATTTACCAAATGACGCAAGATTCAGAAGAGTATTTGAAGAGTTTAAAGAAGTGGGCACACGATAATTTCGGTTTTGATGATATTGATTATCACATTCGTTATGGTAGCCCTAAGCGGATTATCTCTTATGACTTTATCAAAGACCATAAAGATACCTTAATTGTGATGGGTGCAACTGGTTTGAACGCAGTTGAAAGAATGTTAATGGGTTCAGTTACTGAATACGTTAACCAACACGCTTTGGCTGATGTGTTGATTGTTAGAACTGATATTGATAACAATCCAATTAAGCCTAAAGCATAGGTGAGTGAGAAGAAACTTCTCGAGAAATAGCCGAGATAGTGTAGAACTGGATTAGAATACGAAGTATTCAATCCAAGTTCGTAACTATAGTCGGCTATTTCTGTTTCTGACCACGATAATTCTGAAATGGAGAATGCTAAAAGTCTGGGAATTTCCCAGACTTTTTCTTTATCCCTGATATTTGAATGGGCAGCATTCAATATGGTCATTAATTAACCCGATGCTTTGTAAGTAAGAATAAATAATTGTTGGTCCGACAAAGACAAATTTTTCTTCCTTCATCTTCTGGGCCACATTCTTAGCAACATCACTTGAAGTTGGTACATCTTCAAAAATTTCTGGATTATGCATAATTTGCATCGGTACCATTTCTTGTAAGAACTTGGCGAAGCTGCCGTATTTAGCTTGGATCATTAAGATTGCCTTAGCATTTTGAATAGCAGATTCAATCTTACGGCGGTTGCGAATAATAGAAGCATCGCCGACCAAGCGATTAACTTCGCGTTCAGTGATGCTGGCCACTGCAACCGGGTCAAAGTCTTTAAAGGCTTTACGGAAGTTTTCCCGTTTATGCAAGATCACGCGCCAGTTAAGTCCAGATTGAAAAAGTTGCAAGACTAACATTTCAAACAAATATTGGTCCTCTAGCTTCATCTTGCCCCATTCATGATCGTGGAAGTTCTGAATGATTTCATCACGGGTTTGACCCCAAGGACAACGTAAGTTAGCAAAATTTGGTTGATTCATGATAAAAAACTCCTTTTAGTGCTTATTTTTATGATCTATATATAAATACGCAAAAAAATAAAATTCCGCCGAAAAAAGTTGAAAAAACTTTATTTATTTTTTAAACGCCCAAAACCCGCATGAAGGGCGTTTTTTGTTATAATGTAGAGTGAATTTGAGGAGGGCAACATGGAAAAGTTAAATACAATGATGTTGGCAGATGATTTAGCCTTATCACAAGATAAAATTTTAAGTGGTGAACAAAACTTTGATGCCGAAGCAGTTTACAAAATTATTGATGGTTTGGGTGTGCTTAATAACCCAATTAAAGACTACTTTGACATGACCGAAGAACAATATTACGAAACAGAAAGCGACCACAAGTTGGCTTTGCTTAATATGTCAGGTAAGTTAACCGACTTGCATGACCGGATTTTGACTAATCACGTTGATGGCTATGTTGATAAAGACGAAATCAACCTCACTTATAATCACGAAGATCCTTATGAAGATGATCTTTACAATCCAGCAGTTGATTATCATGTGTTAACTTACAGTCTAAAAGTTATCGGTGCAGTTCAATCAATTGCTGCTAAAGACTTGCAAGAAGTATTATCTAAAGATGCTGTCTTGTCACTAGGACTTGCTACATACGCTTTAGCACAAAACGCATAGTTTTTTCGAGTCGGCAACATGAGGCCGGCTTTTTCTTTTGTCTTTGAGGCGAAAACAAATGGGAATTTTTAAATATGGTCGGGGTTTAGTTGATAAAGTAGTTGGCGCCACTAAGCGCTCGAAGATTAATAAAAGTGAAGAACTACTTGACCCGATGCAAAAATATACGACAGTTGGCGAATATCATGTTAATGCAGAAGACGGCACGCCAGACGGCCGCTCCTTTGTCTTAACTGTTTATAAAGATGAAAAAGGTATTTTACATCAAGCTTTAAGTCCAGAAAGTACACGGAAATTAGCGCCTGAATATGTGCGTAAATTTAATGAAGAATTGGGCCGTTTTCGTGCATTTAGCAATACTGAAACTGGCCGCCGCTATCAAGTGGAAAATTATTTAGATAACTTTGTTCAGTATGTCAAAGATCATACCCGGCAAGGCGAAGATTCCATTAATATTAGCGTGATAACTGATACTCACTTTAAGGATAAGGATAGTATCGACTTTTATGGTTGGAATGGTTTAACTCATACCCGCGAATTTTCTTATCTTGATCAATCAGGCATTCTTAGTCTTAAAGCCCATCTTGGTGACTGGATTGACGGTTCAGATGCTGGTTTAGTCAGTGAAGGTGAATTGGTTAAGTTGCGGGATGCTTTTAAGTCAAAATTACCTTACTTAATGATTAAGGGTAATCATGATGAAAATGATAAATTTGATGAGCATCATGATTTAAGTGCCTCTTTCCCAGAAAATGAATTTGAAAACACGATGTGGCCAAGCATGTACAGCCAAGCCCGGATTCACTATGTTTCGCGCCAACATGGGGTAGGTTATTTTGACTTTGATAACTTGCGAGTGATTTCGGTTAATACTTCAGATATTCCTTATGTTTTAAATTTAAAAGGGCAAAAGCGTTACGATACCAAGATTACCTTAGGAATTCGTGAAGACCAAATCGAAGAAATTATTGAAATCTTGTCCCATTCGTCTGGCAAGAACATTATCTTTATGAGTCATGCCAACCCGATTAACCGCAAAGGCTCTAATGCTTTGAAATTTAATGGTCGCTCTTTACATGAATTGCTAGTTGCCTTTAACCAACGCGAAAGAGGGCGTATGCATGCCGGTGAAGCGGTACCACCAGAATTTCGCTTATCGAATGATTTTGATTTTACTAATATTAAAAATGCGAAGATCATTGCTTACTTCTGTGGCCACCGCCACCGTGAGGATCAATATCGGATCAACGGCATTCAATATATTTTGTTTAATTGTTCTGCCTTAATGGGGGCCAATCATTCCCTAACCACCAAGTACAATAAGAATTGGCACCGGCAGATTGACCACCATACGGAATTTGCGGGTTACATTGTTAACGTCGATTTGAAAAAGCATCGTTTACAAGTTTTTGGTTATGGTGCTGCCTCAAAACGCAAAATCTTTTTCATTTAGTTAAGAATTGACCTAGCATTTGGCTAATACAAGGCGATAGCTTATAATAAAAAAGTTCAATTAAATTAATTTAGAGAGATTAAGGGAAGTTAAAATATGTGTGGAATTGTTGCATTTTATGATCCAAAAATAAATGACAAACAAGCCGTCATTGGTAAGATGATGGCGACCATTAAACACCGGGGACCAAGTTCCGACGGTTACTACACTAATGATGAGGTTGCACTAGGCTTTAGAAGATTATCAATCATTGATCTTCGCGGCGGCAGCCAACCTATTTATAACGAAGATAAAACTAGAGCAATTATTTTTAACGGTGAAATTTATAACTTTAAGCCACTTAGAAAAGAATTAATTGAAGCTGGCCATACTTTTACGACTAAGGCTGATACTGAAGTATTGCTTCACGGCTATGAAGAATGGGGTATGGATGGCTTACTTAAGCGCGTGCGCGGGATGTTTGCTTTCCTTATTTGGGATGATAATAACAAGACCCTTTATGGTGCTCGTGACTTCTTTGGGATTAAGCCCCTTTACTACAGTGATATTGATGGTCACTTATTAGTCGGCTCAGAACTCAAGAGCTTCTTGGAATATCCTAAGTTTAAGCGTGAATTAAACGTGGAAGCTGTGAAGCCATATTTAATGAACCAATATAATGACTTAGATGAAACTTTCTTTAAGGGTGTTTACCGCTTCCCAGCAGGCCATTGGTTTGAATACAAAGATGGTGAAATGCAAACGCACCAATACTGGGACGCTGAATATCAGGAAAATAATTTAAGCTTTGAGGCAACAGTTCAAAAGATCAATGAAGATTTGAAGGAAACAGTTGACTTGTACCGGAACGCTGACGTTAAGGTAGGGGCCTTCTTATCTGAAGGGGTTGACTCTAGCTTCTTAACGACCTTGCTTGATCCAGATGATGTCTTCTCCATTTCCTTTGATGATTCAACTTATGATGAAGCTTCAAAAGCTAAGGCCTTGTCTGATATCAAAGGTTGGCACTTCTTCAGTGATAAAGTTGATGCCGATGAAGCGATGCATGACTTTGCGGAAATGCAATACCACATGGATGAACCTGATGCTAACCCATCAATTATTCCTTTGTGGTACTTGTGTAAACTAGCTCGTAAGCACGTAACGGTTGCTCTTTCTGGTGAAGGTGCCGATGAATTATTTGCTGGTTACGTTAACTACGGGATGCACACTCATAATGATGTGATCAAAGTCTTTACGAGTGAATTGCAAAAATTACCGCAAAACAAGCAATGGAAGTTAGCTAAGAAGTTAAAGAAGATGCCTAATTTCCCAGGCCGGGTTCACATGTACACTAACTTAGCTAAGCCAAGTGAATTCTACGTTGGTCAATCAGTGATCTACGATATGAATTACCCAACAATTTTCACTTCTAAAGATGCTAACAGTATCTTGCAACCAAGTTACCGTAATAAGTTAACGGTTAATGGTATTTACCAAAAGGACTTTAAGAAGGTTGAAAATGTCGACCGGGTTAAGCAAATGCAATATATCGATTTGCACCACTTCATGCTTAACGATATTGAACAAAAGGCCGATAAGATTTCTATGGCCCACTCATTAGAATTGCGGGTTCCATACCTTGATAAGAAGATTGCCGAATTAGCTAACTCCATTCCAACCAAGTACTTGGTTAACCGTCATGATACTAAGTATGCTTTGCGTAAGGCTTCAGAAAAGGTCTTGCCAGAAGAGTGGGCTAAGCGGCCAAAGCTTGGTTTCCCAACTCCAATTAAGCAATGGTTACAAGAACCACGTTTTTACAAGCAAGTACGTGAATTGTTTAGCGCTGAATTTGTTAACGATATTTTCGATCAAAAGAAGATTATCAAATTGCTTGATGACAACTACAATGGTGATGGTTCACATCGTCGTCAAATTTGGGCAATTTATACCTTCCTTGTTTGGTACAAGCTCTTCTTTGTAGACTACGAAAATACGGTTAAGAAATATCAACATGTTCAACCAGAAGTAGCAAACTTAATTGCTCAAGGTAAATTACTTTAAGATTAGGGAGTTCAGGACGAAATAATGACAAAGAAATTTACACCAATTTTACTTGGTAGTGATATTAATGTTTATGGGATGGCTCGTTCATTTAATGAAGCCTATGGCATTAAAGTTAAGGCTTTAGCTGATGTGCAATTAGCGGCAACGCGTTATTCAAAGATTGTCGATGTCGAATTGCACCATGGCTTTAGTGGTGATCCAACTTTCATGGATGTCATGCGCAAGAAGATGGAAGAATACAAGAGTCATAAAGAACCAGTAATCTTGATTGCTTGTGGTGATGGTTACGCTGAATTATTAGCTAAGCACAAGGAAGAATTAAGTAAGGTCTTCATCGTGCCTTACATCGACTATGACTTACTAGAAGTTTTGATTTCTAAGGAAGGCTTCTATAAGACTGCTGAAAAGTACGGCTTGCCATATCCTAAGACTAAGATTATTACGATGGCCGATTACCAAGCTGAAAACTATTTGACCATTCCATTTGATTATCCAGTTGAGTTAAAGCCTGAAGATCCTGTTTCCTGGCTGAAATGTCAATTTGAAGGTCGTAAGAAGACTTTCACCATTCATGATGAAGCTGAATTAGCTGATATTGTCACTAAGATTTATACTCACGGTTATAAGGCTGATTTGATTTTACAAGACTTCATTCCAGGTGACGACTCTAACATGCGGACCTTGAATGCTTATGTTGACAAGAACCACCAAGTTAAGATGATGTGTTTGGGCCACCCATTACTTGAAGATCCAACCCCACAATCAATTGGTAACTATATGACCATCTTGCCAGCTTATGACGAGAAGCTTTACGAACAAGTTCAAGCCTTCTTGGAAAAATTGAACTACACTGGCATGGCTAACTTCGATATTAAATATGATGTGCGTGATGACCAATACAAGTTCTTTGAAATTAACTTGCGTCAAGGTCGGTCAAGCTTCTACGTTACCTTGAATGGTTATAACTTGGCTAAGTGGTATATCGATGACTATGTCGAAGACGTCTTGAAGGATCGTGAGACAGTTTATGGTAACAAATTAAAGTCTAAGTACAAGCTATGGATGGGTGTACCAGTAAAGATTTTTAAAGAATATGCCTCCACTAATGATGCTAAAAAGACCGCTGAAGAATTAATTCATGAAGGTCGTTATGGCACCACGGTCTTTTATGATAAAGATCGCAACTTCAAACGCTGGCTCTTAATGAAGTACATGTTCCATAATTATTATGCAAGATACAAGAAGTACTTCCAAGTTAATAAGGGTCAATATTTCGATGACAAGATTGAAGCTTTGTCACGTAAGGCCAATAGTGATAAATAACATTGAAAATAAATAAGTGAGAAGTCTAAGAAATATTTTTCTTAGCTTTTTTATTTTTTAGTTAAGTAAATTTTAGTTTTGTTAAAAAATTGCTTTAAATCTTGTTTTTTTAAATTTACAGTACTAAATTAACTGTAAATAAAATTTATATACTTGGAAAGAGGGATAAAAATGAGCGAGCAAAAAAAGGTTGTATCAAATGCTACTGCTCAGGGATCACTTGAAAAAGCAGATCTTAAAGATGTGTTGAGTCAAATGCAGGTTGATCCTAAAGTAGGGTTAAGTGATGCCGAAGCCAAGAAACGTTTAGCTGAATATGGTCCAAATGCCATTACTGCTAAAGAAGAGCCAATGTGGCTTAAGTTCTTAAAGGACTTTACTGGGCCAATTGCTTACATGATTGAAGCAGCAGCTGTTGTGTCTGCTATTATTGGTCACTGGGATGATTTTATTATTATTCTTTGCTTGCTACTCTTTAATGCATGTATTGAATTGTGGCAAGATCGTAAGGCAAGTAATGCTTTGTCTGCTTTAAAGAAAGGGTTGGCACCAAATGCGACAGTCTTACGAGACGGCCAATTTAAGACAATTCCGGCTAGTCAATTAGTACCAGGAGATATTGTTAAAACACGTTTAGGTCAAATTGTTCCAGCAGATTTACGTTTTACTGGTGGAGATTATGCTTCAATTGACCAAGCAGCCTTAACTGGTGAAAGTTTGCCAGTTACTAAGAAGATTGGTGATGAGGCTTACTCTGGTAGTATTGTTAAACAAGGTGAAATGACCGGTGTTGTAATTGCAACCGGGTCACATACCTTCTTTGGTAAAACTGCTAAATTGGTTGCTACAGCTGGTGGTCAAAGTCACGCTCAAAAGGCGATGTTTAAGATTGGTAACTTCTTAATTGTGGTTGCTGTTATCTTAGCTTTAATCATGGTTGCCTTCAGAGTTTACAATGATTTAACTCATGGCAGTTTTGGTCTTAATACTGCTTTGAATATCTTGCAATTTGTTTTAGTTTTGCTGGTCGCCTCAATTCCAGTAGCGATGCCAACCGTCTTTTCAATTACTTTAGCGTTAGGGGCTTTGAACCTTTCCAAGAAAAAGGCGATTGTTTCTAAGTTATCTGCCATTGAAGAAATGGCCGGGGTCGATATCTTATGTAGTGATAAAACCGGTACTTTAACTAAGAACCAGTTAACTTTAGGTGAGACAACCTTAATCGATGCTAAAGATGACCAAGAAGTAATTTTGATTGGATCACTGGCTTCGAATAAAGCCGACAACGACCCAATTGATAACGCCGTTATTAGTGCGTTAAAGGATCAAAGTCAGCTGCAAAATTGGGTAGTTGATAAGTTTATTCCGTTTGATCCAGTTTCTAAACGGATTGAAGCTCACTTACACCAAAAGGATACGAATGAAAAACTTTGGGTAGCTAAGGGTGCGCCACAAGTTATTGCTCAGATGGCTGGAACGCCGGACGTTGAAAAGAAAGTTAAAGATGTTACTGCTGCCTTAGCTGCTAAGGGTTACCGGGCCTTAGGTGTTGCCGAAAGTAAAGATGAAGGCAAGACCTGGACTGTCTTAGGTGTCCTTTCAATGTTTGATCCACCACGGGATGATTCTAAAGCCACGATCGATGAATGTAAGCGCGAAGGAATTAGCGTGAAGATGATTACCGGGGATGATACCGCCATTGCCATTGAAACTGCTAAAAAGTTAGGCATGGGGACCAATATTTATAATGCTTCAGAAGTCTTTCCTAAAGACCTTGATCCCAACAATGTCCCTGATGATTTGGCGAAGTTGATTGCTAATGCTGATGGTTTTGCCCGGGTCTTCCCAGAACACAAATATGCCATTGTTAAGACTTTGCAAAAGCAAGGACATATTGTGGCAATGACCGGGGATGGGGTTAACGATGCCCCAGCTTTGAAGCAAGCTGACTGTGGGACCGCTGTTGCTGGTGCCACCGATGCTGCTAGAAGTGCTGCTGCGTTGATTTTGACCTCACCAGGTTTGTCAGTTATCCAAACTGCGATTACGGAAGCTAGAAAGATTTTTGCTAGAATTACGAGCTACACCATTTACCGGGTAGCCTTGACCATGAACATTATGTTCTTAGTTGTCTTGTCATCAATCTTCTTGAACTTCCAGCCATTAACGGCGGTTATGATCGTGATCATGTCACTCCTTGATGACTTACCAATTATGACGATTGCTTACGATAATACTTATGTAAGTAAGCGGCCAATTAGATGGCAAATGAAGAAGATTTTGACTACCTCATCAATTTTGGGTGTCTTTGCGGTAATTCAATCAATGCTTTTGTTAGTAGTTGGCTTTATGGCTGCTAAGAATCCAGGCTCCATCAGTTTCTTTAACGTTACGAGCTTCTCACAATTGCAGACAATTATGTTCTTGCAATTGGTTGCTGGTGGACACTTGCTTTTGTTTGTCACTCGGCAAACGCGGTGGTTCTTTGAAAGACCATTTCCAGCTAAGGCCTTGTTCTGGGCCATTGTTATTACCCAAATTGTCGCTGCTTGTGTCTGCTACTTTGGCTGGTTAGTTCCAAAGATTTCTTTAGCCAGGATCGGTGAAATTTGGCTCTATAACATCATTTGGATGTTTGTTTTGAACATTATCAGAATGATTATTGAAAAAGTTCAGGCAAATGGTGCTAGTGCTGAGAAGTAAAAAATAATAATTAATTAAGAATCGACAATAGTTTAGCTTTTAGCCAAAATTATTGTCGATTTTTTCTATTCTGCGATAGAATTAACCATAGTGATAAATACAGGGCAAATGGTATACTTGTAGTATGGAAACGGAGTATTTAGTCAGGTGGGTGAGCATGTGAATAATTTGAAGATTGACGCCAAAATGCAACAGAATATGTTGCAGGCGATGCAACTTATCGAAAATGATGACGATAATATTGAAACTAAACGTGCGATCTTAAGTACTGCTAAAAAGTATCGTTGTGCTAATGCCCAAGTAGAGGGGCATCCCTTGAGCACTTTATATTTAGAAAACGATGCCATTCAGGATTTAGTGTAGAATCACTTGTTGCCTGATCTGAAGAAGTGGCAACAAGATGGGAAAAACGCTGTCTTGCTAGCTTGCTTGCAGCGAGATTTAAAGAAGCTAAAGAACATCAAGTACCATTATTTGCGTAAAGAAAATTCGCTTTATAACTTCTTAGTTAAATATGGTTTAGTCAGTGATGATACTTCTTCATTCTTATGGGGTATTGAAGACGAGATCAGAACCATGGTGAAGAATACAGCGGCCTTATTAGAAAAAGATCCGCTGCCTGATAAATATGTCATTGAGGCCAAGGTCGAAAAAGTTGCTAGCGCAGTGATGGAAATGATTTTTAAAGAAAATACCATCTTTTTGCCAATTTTATCGATTATTTTGACGCCAGATGACTGGTACATGGTTAAGCAGGATGAATTAGAAGTCGGCTATTGTTTGATCAAGCAACCACCTTCATGGCATCCTTCAGATGAAGAACGCGATGAATTTAAGTGGGAACAGAATAATGGCGGCCAGTTGAATTCTGAAACAAGATCCGCTTATCGCAAGTTCTTGAAGCGTTACCGGCAACCAGAAAATCGGGTTTATGCGGATACGCCAGTTGAACCTTTAAGAGGGGATGAAAGTTATCCAGTTGGTAATGAGGATAACAGTCCTGACCTGGTCTTAAAGAATGTTGGCGATATGACCTTGAAACTGGAAATTGGTTCATTAAGTTTGAAAGAAATTCCAGCAATCTTTAACGTGTTGCCAATCGATTTAACTTTTGTTAATAAGTATGACCGCGTTAAGTGGTTCTCTAATTCTGATCGAACCTTTCCGCGGACACGGAGTGTTATCGGCCGGCCAGTGATTAGATGTCATCCGCCACGCAGTATTGACAAGGTAATGGAAATTTTGCAAGATTTCCATCAAGGATTAGCTGATAGTGAAGACTTTTGGGTCGATGTGCATGGTAGAACGATTTATCTTTGCTTTTATGCTGTGCGCGATAAAGATGATAATTATCTAGGCTGCCTAGAAGTAGTCCAAGATATTACCCGCTTTAAGGATATTACGGGTCAGAAGACGTTAGAGAATAAAGATCAATTTGAAAAACGTTATCACGATCAGAAAAAATGAGTGGTCAGAAACTTCTCGAGAAATAGCCGAGATAGTGTAGAACTAACTTAGAATACGAAGTATTCAAGTTATGTTCGTAACTATAGTCGGCTATTTCTGTTTCTGACCACGATAATTCTGGAATGGAGAAAACCAAAAATAAAAGATAGAATAGAAGTATTTAAATCATCAGAAAGGACGGATTAAATGAGATTAGCACACGGAGAAAATAGTAGAGATGAAATCAAGTTACGCTGGTTAATCGTTGGTGAACTCTTTACCTGGATTGGGGCCAGCTTTATCTGGCCGTTAACTTCAGTTTATTTGAACAAGCAGCTCCACATTAGTTTATCAATGATTGGGGTTGTCCTCTTCTTCAACTGTGCCGGCAATATTTTAGGCTCAATTATTGCGGGCCGGCTTTATGACAAGATGAACCCTTATCCATTAATTCTGTGGGGCGTCGGCTTAGATGCCTTAGTTTTGTTCTTACTTGCGGCCTTTCATGGTTGGCCAGAATACTGGATTTGGCTGACGCTCACGGGCTTTTTAGGTGGCTGGAATGGAACACTAATTAATTCCATTGCCACTAGTTTGAAAAAATATCCGGGGCGCTATGTCTTCAATATTCTGTATTTCTCACAGAACTTAGGGGTCGTAACTGGAACCTTGATTGTGGGTTATCTCTATGACTACTCGGTAACTTTGCTGTTTGTGATTGCGGCGCTACTTTTTGTGGTGGTCTTTGTTAATGCCGTCTTTAATTACCGTCCAATTATTACTTTTCACCAAGAACGGCTTGCTAAAGCCAAGAGTGGGGACAAAGTTAAGGCCGAACCAATGCCTAAACGTAACTTTATCTTGACGATGACCTTCTTTACGACTTTAGCTGTTACTTGGTTAATGTACATGAACTGGGAATCTAACTTGTCCGTTTATATGGTTTCATTAGGTATTCCGTTCCACTTGTACAGTTTGCTCTGGACTTTAAACGCCACGATTATCGTGATTATGCAGGGAATCTTAGCCAAGTTTCCACGAATTTTTAAAAATCTGTTCCATCAGATCATCTTTGGCATTTGTATGTTCTCCTTGTCATTTATTACCTTGGTCTTTGCCAAAGACTTCTTCCATTTTGCCTTGTCGATGACCATTTTGACCTTAGGCGAATCCACTGCTTTCCCAGCTATTCCGGCCTATGTTAATGACTTGTCACCATTGACGAGTAAAGGAAAATATCAGGGTTCAATTATGGTTGCCAGTGGGATTGGCCGCGCCTTTGGACCTTTATTTGGCGGGTTAGTGATTGATCAAGCCGGCTATATTCCTTTCTTCTGGGTAGCCGCAATTGTCATTGCCTTGATGATCATCGTGATGGTGCCAACTTATGTACACTTACGCAAAAATATCACGATCTATAAGTAAGAAAGTGACGCCAAATTAGTGAATTAATGATATTATTAAGACAGTTTAATTTTTATTTAAAAAAGGAGGACTTTTCTTAATGAAGAACCAATTTTCCGTTCGTGGTGGTGCTGGCGATATTTTAAAGCCAGATACTAACACCCGTCCCCAAGACAATTTGTATTTAGCTGTTAACTCTGAATGGCTTGAAAAGACTGAAATTCCATCTGATCGTTCAAGAATTGCTTCTTTTGATGGCATTGACTTGAAGATTGAAAAGAACTTGATGCAAGATTTTAGTGATTTTGCAGATGGTAAAAAGGATGTTCCAGATGTCAAAGACATGGATAAGGCCGTTGAATTCTACAAATTGGTACGCGACTTTAAGAAGCGGGATGCTGACGGTGCTGAACCAATTAAGGCTGATTTAGCAACGATTGAAAGTATCCGTGACTTTAATGACTTTAACTTGAAGGCTGCTGATTTAGCTAATATTGCTGCTTTGCCTTTTAGCATGTATGTTGATGCTGATATGAAGAATACTAAGATTAACGTGACTCACTTCGGTGGTCCATCAGTCTTCTTACCAGATACCACTACTTATCAAACTGATGGCGCTAAGAAGCTTTTAGACGTTCTTAAAAAGCAATCTGTGAAGCTTTTGACCATGGCTGGTGTAGCTGAAGGCAAGGCTGAAGAATACGCTGAAAACGCCCTTAAATTCGATGATAAGCTTTCTAAAGTGGTTAAGTCAGCTGAAGAATGGGCAGATTACCCAGCAATGTACAATCCAATGGACATTAAAGACTTTGAAGCTAAGTTTAAGGAATTCCAAATTGATTACTTCTTGAAGGAAAGCTTCGGTGAAGTTCCTGACAGAATGATCAACACTGAACCACGCTTCTTGGATCACGTTAACGAAATTATTAACGCTGACAACTTTGAAGAAATCAAGGCTTGGATGATTGTGAAGTTTATTAATAGTAACGCTAGCTACTTGTCACAAGACTTCCGTGAAGCTGCCTTTCCGTTCCACCAAGCTTTATCTGGTCAACCAGAATTGACTAGTCAAGAAAAGCAAGCTTACCATTTAGCTAATGGCTTGTTCAGTGAACCAGTTGGGGTTTACTATGGTCGCACTTACTTTGGTGAAGAAGCTAAGAAGGACGTTGAAGACATGATTCATAAGATGCTTGGCGTTTATGAACAAAGAATCAACGATAATACTTGGCTTAGCGAAGCAACTAAGAAGAAGGCGATTGTGAAGTTAAAGGCTTTGATCTTGAAGATTGGTTATCCAGACAAGATTGAAGCAATTTATGACCGCTTCAAGGTAACGCCAGCTAATGAAGGTGGTTCTGTTTACTCCAACGAACGGGATGCCGCAATTGAAAGTCAAAAGTACAACTACGAGAAGTTGCACAAGGATGTTGATCGGACCGTTTGGCTCATGCCAGGGAACCTTGTTAACGCTTGTTACGACCCACAAAGAAACGATTTGACTTTCCCAGCTGCTATTTTGCAAGCTCCATTCTATGACTTGAAGCAAGATCGTGCTGAAAACTACGGCGGAATCGGAACAGTTATTGCCCACGAAGTTTCTCACGCCTTTGACAACAACGGTGCGCAATTCGATGAATTGGGTAACATGGTTAACTGGTGGACTGATGCCGACTACGCTGAATTTAAGAAACGGACTCAAGCAGAAATCGACTTGTTCGATGGCATCAAGTATGGTCCAGTAACCTTGAACGGTAAGCAAATTGTTTCTGAAAACATCGCTGACCAAGGTGGTTTGACTGCTGCTGTCCAAGCTGCTAAGGATGAAGGCGACGATTTGAAGAAATTGTTTGAAAACTTTGCTCGAATTTGGGCTAACAAGCAATTGACTGAATCCATTAAGACTCAAGTTGCCGTTGACGTTCACGCTCCTGGTCCAGAAAGAGCTAATGTGCAATCACAATGTCAAGATGACTTCTATGAAGCCTTTGCTGTTAAGCCAGGGGATGGCATGTGGCTTGATCCTGACAAGCGGGTTCACATTTGGTAATTAGGGTAAAAGTTGCTATAATATTGATGTAACAAAAAAGGCCCCTTGCGGAGCCTCATGCATGAACCGCTAAAAGGGCGGTGGCCATTGACAAACAACTAAAAAGCCGGATGTACTTCTGGCAAAGTCTTTAGCGGCTTTTTAGTTTCTACTTCTTCCATAAATGGTGGAAGATATATAAGCTCGAGCAGAAATGCTCGAGCTTTTTATATGCGATAAATATACCATATGTTCGCCTAAGAAATAGAAATAATGGTATAATCAAACTCTAAAACTAAAGCTATTTGTAGGAGAGAAAAATGAACTGGGAAGATGTAAAAGGCATGGAGGCAACTTATCTTGATTATAAAGAAAAGTTAGAACTCAAAAAACCGATTAGTTGGCTAAAGTCAGTAGTTGCGTTTGCTAATACTAAAGGTGGTCATATTATCTTTGGCGTAACTGATAAGACCCATGAATTTGTAGGAATAGATGATTTACAAACGGTTTCTACTAAAATATCAGAACTAATCTAAGCTCATGTAAAGCCATATCCACGTTTTACCTTAGAGCAGATTAATAATTTAAACTCTGATAAAAAATGTATTGATTTGGAAGTCACGAATGGCCCCAATTATCCTTACTATTATGTTAATCAACAAGGTAGAAAGATTTTTATTAGACACGGTGATAGATCGGAAAAGGCTACTTCAATTGAACAAAATAATTTGCTGTTAAGAGGCTTAAATAAGAGTTTTGATGCTTTGCCAACAAGTATCCCTTTGTCTGATGTTAGTTTCACTTTAATGGCTGCAACTTTTAAACAAAAGACAGGTGAATCCTTTAATTATGCTACAGATTTGACTTCGATGGGATTCATGACAGATGATGGGCAGATAACTAATGCCGGATTATTAATGAGTGATCAGGGGCTTTTGAAGCAATCTAAGATAGTTTGCACGAGATGGAAGGGAAATCAGAAAGGTAGTATTGATGGGGATGCGTTAGATGATGCAGAATTTTCTGATACAAGTTTAATTACCTTACTTACTAATGCTGAAACTTTTGTAAAAGTAAATTCTAAGAAACCTTGGACAATTGTGGGGATGACTCGTGAGGAAAGAAGTGATTATCCATTCAAGGCAGTGAGAGAGGTACTTGTTAATGCATTAATTCATAGAGACTATCAAATTCGAGGATCTGAAGTTCATGTTGATATGTTTGATGACAGAATAGAGGTAATGTCACCAGGTGGAATGATGAATGGAAGTAGAATTCAGGACCTCAATTTGAAGAAGGTCCCATCGATGAGACGAAATGAAATAATTCCTGATTTCTTTAGTCGATTACATTATATGGACAGACGTGGTAGCGGGATTCAGAGAATTCTTGAATCTTATGAAAATTTTGTAGAGCAACCTGATTTTTATTCAGATGATACTATCTTTTGGGTTACTTTACCTAATCGAGGAGTGGCTACGCTTGTTAAGAAGAATAAGAAAATAGAGCAGAATAAAGAAAAGACATCACAAGAATTTCTTGAAGATGTTGAAATTAGATATAAAAGTAAATTAAGTGAAGAATTTAGACAAATTACTGTAAATAAAATTATGGATTTCTTTAACAAGTACGAATTTAAGTATTCGTTTAATAGAGATGCCTTAGCAACTCATTTAAAAGTAACATCGCATACTGCTTCAAAATATATCCAAAAATGTATTAAATTAGGAATTATGAGAAAAGAAAGTAGAGGAATATATTTTTTCAATAAGCTGTTTTAGAGTGAAAATTACTTAAAGATTGAGAGCTTTGGGCTGAGAAGAGGGAACTTCAAACTTAAAAAGGGTAC
>NZ_ML136877.1:0-3782 GCF_004009905.1 Lactobacillus xujianguonis | reverse complement strand
AGATCAGACTCTTTTCTATTATTACTATTTACAAGTCGAGTCTAACAAGATTGGACTTTTTTATTAACTAAAACGATTTAACTAGCACCACGCGTATAATAATATAATATAAAGGATTTAACTTATTCGATTCAACGAAGGGACTGAACTAGATGAAAGTTTTAATTGGAGGCTACACTAAAAACGCTTCTGAAGGAATTTATTCTTTGCCATTCAGCGATCAAGATGAGCAAGCTCGCTTGGGCCAAGCTAAAAATATCATCAAAATTGCTGGACCAACTTATTTTCAAAAAGATGGTGATTTATTATTTGCCATTGATAAACCAAATGATCAAGAAGGCGGAATTAGTGTCTTTAAGTTAAGTAATGAACGATACGAAAAAGTAGATACTTTTCTCACTCCTGGCTCATCTCCAGCTTATGTAGGAATTAATCCTCAAAAGCATTTACTCTATACTGCTAACTACCACACTGGAATCATTTCCGTCTTCCGCTATAATGAGGCCGGTAAATTAACTTTACTTGATACTGATACTCATACTGCTAAGACTTTAGGTCCACGTCCAGAACAAGTAGATGGTGCTCACCCTCACTTTTTTGATGAAACTCCAGCTGGAAATTTAGTTTGCTGTGATTTAGGCAACGATACGGTGGATTTCTATCGTTTAAATGCTGATAACAAGTTAGAACATCTTGCTACTTACCACAATGAAGCAGGCTTTGGCACACGTCACATTGTCTTTAGCAAAGATGGCCACTACTTCTATGTTGCTGGTGAATTATCAAGCAAAATTAATGTTGTTAAGTTTGATGAAAATAGCTGGGAATTCGAAAATATTGCCACTTATTCAACTATTCCAGTAGATTGGGATCAACATAATAGCGCTGCCGCAATTCGAATCAGTAGTGACGGCCGATTTATTTATGTTTCTAATCGTGGTAATGACACTTTAACTGTCTTTGCAGTTAAATCAGATCACACTTTAAAATTAATTCAACGAATCTCTGTCTTCGGTGAATTTCCACGTGACTTCAATTGGGATAAATCAGAAAAATATGTGGTTGTGGCCAACCAAAATACTAATAATGCGACCCTTTATTTACGTAACAGTGAAGATGGGATGTTGACTCCAATTCAACATGATATTGCAGTGCCTGAAGGAACTCGCGTCGTTTTTGATTAAAGTTCTAGCAATACCATATTTGGTATTGCTTTTTTGATAGGGTAAAATATAAGTAGGAACTTTTAAGGCAGGAGGACTTCATGAAAAGAAAAATCATTCGCATTATGTTATTTGTCCTGGGTGTATTACTAGGACTACTGCTGCTTTACCACTTATATTTAAGCTATTTACCGGAATTAAAATTATTAATTCACTTTAATCCACATAACGAAGCGCTTTTAGTTAAGATGGTCAGAAGCCATGGTATCGAAGACCTAGCCCTACTCTTTATCTTGAATGCCATTTGTGTTGCGATCCCTGGTTTATCAAACGGAATCTTTTGTGTGTTGAACGGGATTTTATATGGGCCAGCTTTCGGCTTTGTCGTCAACTGGCTGGGTGATATTTTAGGTCAAGTAATTTTAATGAATTTACTGCAAAAATTATACAATCCCGAAAAATTAACTCATAGTAAGATTTATCACTTATTGACCAACCAAAAATTCCCACAAGTTGGTTTAACAGTAGGGTATATGCTTCCTTTCATCCCTAGTGCGTCAGTTAGCTATGCTAATTTATTAATTAACAAACCAACTAAATCGCGCATGTTACCAATTTTGATTGGAACAGTCCCATTTGCCTACCTTTATGCTTACGGTGGTGACTCAATCTTACACTTGAACGCTGAGCGTTTAATTAAGACAGTTATTTTCATCGTCGCCATTGCCGCTCTTGCTATTGCATTTTTATTGATCGAAAAAGAAATTAAAGAACATACTAAAAAAGTGCCTGGGAAAAAACTAATTCCTAGACTGAAAAAAGAACGATGAAATCCAAAATGGAGATCATCGTTCTTTTTCTGTACTTTAATAGTCTTCCTTGATATTATTGAATCACCACAAAACAAAAATGAAAGAAGGCTTATTAATGTATCAAAATTATATCACAGGTCAAACTGCTTTAACACTCAATTTAGACTTTACTATTCCGAATAATCACCTGGCAACGGTAATTGGTTGGTTCGTTGACTCTATTCCAGAAGATGTCTTACTGGGTGAACCTTCCAAAACTGGTCGTCCAGCCTACCATCCAGCCATGATGCTTAAGATTTTGCTTTTTGCTTATTCCAGAAGAGTATTCTCAGGTCGAAAGATTGAATTAATGCTAGAAGAAAATTTGCCAATGATGGTGTTGGCAGAGCATCAAAAAATCTCTTACCATACTATCAATAACTTCAGGTCTAGCGATCATGCCAATGAGCTGATCAAGAAAAGTTTTCTCTACTTTACCAACTTATTGGAACAAGAAGGCCTCATTAACGAAGGGGCGATCTTTATTGATGGTACTAAAATTGAAGCTGATGCCAATCGTTATACTTTTGTTTGGCGCAAAGCAGTTGAAAAGTTCCATGAAAAATTGAAAGGTCAAGCCGTTGAACTTTATGATAAACTGATTGCCAAAGAAGTTGTTAAAGCAATGGCTCAAGAGAAAGTCCAAACTAGTCAAGGTCTAGCAGAACTAGCTCAAGAAACAGAAGCTGAAATTAAAAAGCTGACAGAAGAAATTGAGCACGAACCTAAAGTTATTCCCGGTGGTTCACCTAAAAAAGTCAGAAGACGCGGTCTTAAAAAGTTGCTTCACAAATTGAGTAACGATTACGTGCCTCGAATGGAAAAATATGAGGAGGCAGAAAGAATTTTCGCCGGACGTAATAGTTATTCTAAGACAGATCATGATGCGACTTTTATGCATATGAAAGAAGATCATATGAAGAATGGACAACTTAAGCCGGGTTACAATATTCAAGCTGCCACAACTGATCAATACGTAGTTGATTTTGCTTTGTATCCTAATCCAAATGACTTCAAGACATTGGAGCCATTTTTAAAGCAGATGAAAACATTAGATAAGTTTGACAAGATTGTCGCCG
The DNA here is from genome assembly GCF_004009905.1 of Lactobacillus xujianguonis. Taxonomy (GTDB): domain Bacteria; phylum Bacillota; class Bacilli; order Lactobacillales; family Lactobacillaceae; genus Lactobacillus; species Lactobacillus xujianguonis. The sequence continues at coordinate 689 of NZ_ML136877.1, read as the reverse complement.
ATGCTGGTTACGGTAGTGAATATAACTACTCAATGTTGGAAGAAAAGTATTCCGACAAAGAATACTTTATTCCTTACACTATGTATGAAAAGGAACAAACCAAGAAATATAAAAAAGATCCAACTAAACTGGCTAACTGGTTCTATGATGAAAAGGATGATTATTATCTAGATCAGAATGGCGTTAGATTCAACTTCGAATATTATAGCCAACGTAAAGATCGCTCAACTGGTCAGGTTCGTGATTTTAAGGTTTACGAAGCAGATGAATTTCAAACAACGCCTGAATTAGAACGTTTGGCTAAAACCAAAAGCGGCCGGCAAAGACAAGTGCGCTATAATCCTAACTGGCAATATTTAAAAGAAAAAGCAAAGGAAGTTCTCCAAAGTCCGCAAGGCAGGCACATCTACAGTATGAGAAAGTATGATGTTGAGCCAATTTTCGGACACTTGAAGAACGTCTTTGGCATGCGTCGAACCCATTTAAGAAGTAAAAAGAAAGTTGAAACGGATGTCGGAATAGCCTTCATGATGATGAATTTAAGTAAATATTGGAACAGAAGATGGTCCAAGGACCAGTCTTCTTTATGCAAAAATAAAAAGGACAGAAAAAGACGGTCAACCAACTCAAAATCAAGAGTTGGATTGATCGTCTTTTGGTATCTGAGAGTTAGTTTTTTCCCAGACACT
>NZ_ML136876.1 GCF_004009905.1 Lactobacillus xujianguonis | reverse complement strand
ACATCAAGTGTCTAAAAGCGACAGGGCATATCGTTTTACTACTACTTTAATTCTACAAGAGAACAAAAATAGTGAATCAATTATCCCGTCGGATAACTAATTCACTATTTAGCTTAGAATGTTTATTTTGTCTATTCTAGTAAATCCCATATCCAGTACCCGGATTATAAGGCAGCCAATTGAAATCATAGGTCGCTAATTTTTCTAATTCCGTATTGCCATCAATAATCGCAGTCACCCCTTGTGCAATCATGAGATTCATCTTCTTCGGTCGTTCAGGATGCTCAGTGAATGGCACCAAGACTACTGGCTTATGCGTTGCCCGCATGAAGCCAATCTCAAAGGCACAACCATCATCTAAAATATCCATGTCATAGAAAAATATCCATGTCATAGAGAAAGACACCGCAAGTTGCAGTGTTAATGCCGTTCAAATCATTTTGAAAAGTCCCTACTCGCCAAGTCATACTCCGTTCTTCACCGATCTTGGGATTAACTTCCGCAGGATCAATAAACTCATAATCAAAGGGAAAATGAACCCGCGCAATGGTTGGATTCTGGGCCAAAAGTTCTTTCGCCCGCTTTACCCGTTCATGATCCACCTCACGGTTGAAAGAACCACCTAAATAGATCTTACCCGTCGCAATTTGTTTTTCCATGTTTAGTCCTCGCAAATCTTAATTTTTGAAGAAAGTATATCAATATTATTCGTATTGTGCAATAAATATTTTACTAAATAATTTTATTTATGATTTATATTGACAAATAGCGTACGATAATCTAGTATCTGTATCAAATAATTATTATTTCACTAATTGAGCTTTCTGGAGGTAAAAATGAACTCAAAGTTTAAGAAAATCCTTTCATTTGGTGCAGTTGTTGTAACCGCTACTTTAGCCTTAACTGCTTGTTCAGGAAAGAAGCAAGGTGCTTCAAATAATAAAGATACGAAACACGGAATTGCGTTAATCACTGATCAAAACGGGGTTGATGATCACTCCTTCTACCAAGCCGCTTGGGCTGGCTTTAAGGCTTACGGTAAAGAACACGGTCTAAAGCAAGGTAAAGGTGGCTATCAATATTTCCAATCAAGCGGTCCATCCGACTTCGTACCTAACTTCGACCAAGCTTCAAATGCTGGTTATCAAACTATCTTCGGTGTTGGTTTCCAATTGCAACAAGCCGTAAGTAAAGCTGCTAAAAAGAATCCAAAGAAGAATTTCGTCATTATCGACAGTGTCATCACTGGTCAAAAGAACGTGGCCTCTGTCACCTTTAAGAGTAATGAAGCTTCTTACTTAGGCGGGTTAGCTGCAGCTTACACGACTAAAACTAATAAAGTTGGTTTCATCGGTGGTGCCAAATCAGAAATTATCGACTTATTCGAAGCTGGTTTTAAGCAAGGTGTGGCTGACGGTGCGAAAGCATTACACAAGAAAATCAGCGTTGAAACGCAATACATCGGTAACTTCACTGCGACTGATAAAGCCAAGTCCATCGCTCAATCAATGTACGCTAACAAGGCTGACATCATCTACCAAGCAGCTGGTAATGCTGGTAACGGCGTTTTCCAAGAAGCTAAAGACTTCAACCAAACCCGTCCTGCTAACAAGAAAGTCTGGGTCATCGGAGTTGACGTTGACCAAGCTAGCCTTGGTAACTACACCGCTAAAGGTGGTCAAAAAGCTAACTTCACTTTAACTTCCGTCTTAAAAGGCTTGAATGTTGCGACTGAAAGCATTGCTAACGACGCTTACCACAATAAATTCCCAGGTGGCAAGCACTTAGTTTACGGCTTAAAGGATAACGGCGTTTCAATTACTAAAGGTCAACTTTCAGCTAAAGCTTGGCAAGCTGTTCAAGCAGCCCGCAAGCAGATTGTCGCTGGTAAGATCCAAGTCGCAACTAAGCCTGAAAAATAAATTTACAGTTAAATCAATTGAGAACTCTCCGTTCAGACGAAGAGTTTTTTCATAGGAAAGATGATTTACATGAATAAACAAAAAAACATCATTGAAATGAAGCATATCGTTAAAGACTTTGACGGTTTTAAAGCCAATGACGATTTAAATCTAACTTTGCATCAAGGTGAAATCCTGGCTTTACTTGGCGAAAATGGTGCTGGTAAATCAACTTTAATGAGCATCCTCTCTGGCTTATTGGCACCAACCAGTGGCGAAATCAAAGTTAACGGCCGCCAGATCGCCATTGTTAATCCCACAGTTGCCAAACAATTAGGCATTGGGATGGTGCACCAACACTTTATGCTAGCCCACTCTTTCACCGTTTTAGAAAATATTATCTTAGGCCATGAAACAACTAAAGGCCCCTTACTTGATCTCAAACAAGCACGAGAAAAGGTCTTAGCCTTATCTGAGCACTATCACTTGGCAATTGATCCTAATCAAAAAGTCGCTAACATCACAGTTGCTCAACAACAGCGCGTAGAAATACTCAAAGTTCTCTATCGCGGCGCTGATATTCTAATTTTTGACGAGCCAACTGCCGTCCTCACCCCACCAGAAATCAAAGAATTCATGCATATTCTTAAAAATCTGGCGAACGAAGGTAAGTCCATCATTTTAATTACCCATAAATTGGAAGAAATCAAAAAAGTAGCTGATCGCGTGACCATTATTCGCGCTGGTAAAGACGTTGGTTCCTACGCGGTAAAAGACATCAGTAATGAAAAAATGGCCGAGCTCATGGTCGGTCATCCAGTGACGATGAAGCTGGCTAAAGCAGCGGTTGAACCGGGAAAAGCAATTTTGGCAGTCAAAGATTTAGTCGTGAAAGAAAATCGCGGCACTTTGGCAGTTAAGCATCTTTCCTTCAATGTGCATGCTGGCGAAATCCTCGGGATTGCCGGGATTGATGGCAATGGCCAAGATGAATTAGTTGAAGCAATCACGGGCCTGCGGCACAGCAGTAGCGGAGAAATTTTGATTAAAGACCAAGATTTAGCCAATCAAGCCCCACGAAAAATCACGGAAGCTGGAGTGGCTAACATCCCTGCCGACCGGCAAAAATACGGTCTAATCTTACAAATGTCAGTCGCCGACAACCTGATCTTGCAAAGTTACTACCAGACCCCTTTTTCTCATCATGGAATTATTAACTTTCACCAAATCAAACAACATGCCCAAAAATTAGTTAAAAAATTCGATATTCTCACCCCTAGCATCGATCTGGCAGGTGGAGAATTGTCTGGTGGTAACCAACAAAAAGTCATTATTGCGCGTGAACTTCAGCGAAATAGCGATTTAATCATTGCCTTTCAACCCACTCGTGGTTTAGACGTTGGTGCGATTGAAACTATTCACAAGCAACTTTTAAAAGAACGAGAACAAGGCAAGGCTATTCTGTTAGTTTCCTATGAATTAAGTGAAATCATGGCTTTATCTGATCGGATTCTCGTCCTGCATAATGGTGAAAAATCCGGTGTTGTGAAACCAGAAGAAACCACTGAAACAGAACTTGGTCTCCTAATGACTGGAGTTAAGAAAGAAGGAAAAGTAGTTGATTAAAGTTACAGCTAAACAAAAACGGCTGTTAGTGCCGCTCATTTCTGTTATTGCAGGCTTTTTAGTTGGAGCCATCATTATGTTGATCTGGAGCTATAACCCATTCAGTGCCTACGCTGCCATGTTCAATGGAGCCTTAGGTACCATGAGTGGTTTAGGTGAAACAATCCGGGAAGCGACTCCCCTCATTTTCACCGCGATCGGTTTCGCCATTGCGTCAAAAGCTGGCTTTTTCAACATTGGTTTACCAGGTCAAGCCCAAGCTGGTTGGTTGACCTCTGTCTGGGTAGTATTGGCTAACCCCAATTTACCCAAGTACATCTTATTACCATTAGCCATTATCGCTGGTGCTTTTGCTGGAGCCATCGTCGCTGGGATCGCGGGTTACTTGCGGGCTTACTTTGGCACCAACGAAGTTATTACGACCATCATGCTCAACTACATAGTCCTTTATTTGTGCCAATACCTCATGCAACAAATCATGCCAAGCAGTCTGCGGACTGATACAGATACGACCAAGGATATCGGTAGCAATGGCAGCTTGCACATTGACTGGCTTAGTCACTTATTTGGCGATTCGCGCATTAATGCTGGGATTTTTTTGGGAATTATCGCTTTAGTCATTTTCTGGTTTTTGATGAAAAAGACTACGGTTGGCTTCGAAATTAAAGCCGTTGGTCTGAATCCTTTTGCCAGCCGTTATGCGGGAATGTCAACTAAGAAAAATATCATTGTTTCAATGCTGCTATCTGGTGCTTTTGCCGGGATTGGTGGCGTTGTGCAAGGGTTAGGTACTTACCAAAACTACTTTACGCAAACTAGTAGCGTTGATATTGGCTGGGACGGCTTGTCCGTTGCTTTGCTTGGTAATAGTACTGCCATCGGAATTTTACTAGCCGCTCTGCTGTTTTCAATTTTGAAAATTGGTGGTCTGGGGATGCAAACAGCAGCTGGTGTTCCTTATGAAATTGTCTCAATCGTGATTGCAGCCATTATTTTCTTCATCGCCATCAGTTATGTCTTTGATTTATTGTTCAAGATTAAAAAGAGCAAGACTTACCGTCATCCTCTGAAGAAAGGTGTCGAAATTGGCCCTAACAACGGCGTTGACAGCCCTGATTTCAAGTTACAAAAAGAAGGATAATTATGAACTTAGAATCACTTTTAGCATTAGTTGTTTCCTCAACTTTAGTTTATTCAGCTCCCCTAATCTTAGCGGCTTTAGGTGGGGTTTACAGCGAAAACTCCGGTATCGTCAACATTGGTCTGGAAGGAATCATGACCGTTGGGGCTTTCACTTCAATTATCTTCAATTTGACCTTTGCCAGCAGCTTAGGAATTTGGACTCCCTGGCTTGGCGCCTTAGTCGGAGCAATTTTCGGTTTGGTTTTTTCCTTATTACATGCCTTCGCCACGATTAACTTACACGCTGACCACATTATTAGTGGGACCGTCCTCAATTTACTGGCTCCACCGCTAGGCGTTTTCTTGATCAAAGCTATTTATGAAAAAGGCCAAACTGCAAATATTACGGCCAACTTTGGGTATGCCAACATCCCTGGCTTAGCTGACATCCCTGTTTTAGGGAAAATCTTCTTCGCTAACACTTCAGCTCCTGCTTGGCTAGCGATTATCCTGACCATCGCAATGTGGTTCATTCTCTACAAAACTCGCTTAGGCTTGCGCTTGCGTTCGGCTGGTGAAAATCCACAAGCTGCCGATACCTTGGGCGTTAATGTCTACAAGATGCGTTACTTAGGCGTTTTGACCTCTGGTTTCATGGCAGGCCTTGGTGGAGCAGTTTTCGCTCAATCTATTTCCGGCAATTTCTCAATCTCCACCATTGTTGGTCAAGGTTTCATGGCTTTAGCAGCTGTGATTTTTGGTAAATGGAATCCGATCGGTGCGATGCTATCCTCATTGTTCTTCGGCTTTGCTCAAAGCTTGAGTATCATTGGTGCCCAATTGCCTGGATTAAGCAAGATTCCGACGGTCTACATGCAAATTGCACCGTACGTTATTACGATTATTGTCTTAGTCCTCTTCTTAGGTAAATCCGTTGCCCCTGCCGCTGATGGAGTTAATTATATTAAGGCAAAATAGGATTTCAATTTTAACTATATTTATTAATACAATCATAAATATAATAATAAGTATAAAAATAGTGAACTAACTATCCACATTATTAGGATAATCAGTCCACTATTTTTTCGTCTTAGAATAAATTTTCTTGCAAAAATTCTTTATCATTGGGATATTTTTGTAAATACTGCTCAATAATTTCCTGCCACTTTTTCTTAACTAATTGATAAGGTTCTTCATTTTTCAGCTCTTGCAAGTTACTTAGAACCTCTTGGTATAAATAAGTTTCCTTTTCTTTAATCCCAATTAAGCGATAATTATGAGCAGCACGTCTTTGGAAATATCTGACCGTTTCTAGCCATTTATCAAATTGATGAACAGTCATTTTATTTTTGAAAATTTTTGCTAAGACTTGTTTCTGCATTTTTGCAGGCATCAAGAAGAAATAATTAGTAGCAACGCCAAAAGACATTTCTTTGAATAGTACCCATGGGTCAGCTTCTCCATGAATCTTGCGATAATCTGAATAAGGCTCCAAATAATTTTTCCGAATATGCCGGATTCTAGCTTTCACGTCTCCCCGTCGAATCACTCGCCCATTAGCTAATCTGTATTCTTCTTGCAAAAATTGGGATTTAATCTCACCTTGAGTATCCATGTTTTCTGCAGCATGAACTAATTGACCTACCAGGCTAATCTCGGTTAAAACAACTTTGAAATTCTGTTCAAATAATTGCAGACTAATCATCATCTGGTTTTTGAGATGTTGATCTAACCAATAATAATCATAGATTCTTTCATAAGTAGTACCTGGTTGAAACTTGAAATCATCGTCGGACTCTAACACGAAACGTTCACCATATTGATAAATTATTTCGTGGTAACCATACTTTTGGATAGTTTGAGCAAAGAAATTTTTATCGGAAATAATCAGACCAGCATCTTTCATAAAATCTAGCCTTAATTCACTAATCGTATCCATCTTTTGTTCCATTCAGATCATCCCTCCTTTACCTAAGAAATGTAATTAGGTAAAGTATATCATAAGTCTCAAACAAAAATAGTGAACTAGCTATCCACCATAGGATAATTAGTCCACTATTTTTTTCGTCTTAAAGTAATTAATCGCTCACTTTAACGTAAGACTTAATCGTCTTTCTGTCAGCCATATCTTGGTAAGCTTGGTTGATATCAGCTAAATCATATTCCTTAGTGAAGACCTTACCAGGATTGATTTGACCATCTAAAGCAGCCTTAAGCAAAACTTCCTTGTCATAGGTTGTAACTGAAGCAGGACCACCAGCCAAAATCTTGTTTTGGTAGAAACTTTGAGCTGGATCAATCTTCTTACCATGTGGCAAACCAACACGGCCAATAATTGAACCTGGACGACCAACTTGCATTGCTTCATCAGTTGACATTTCAGTCCCAACACATTCAAGAACGGCATCAGCACCGCCATTAGTTGTGGCAAGTAACTTCTTAATACCTTCTTCACCACGTTCAGCGATGTTTTCGGTAGCGCCAAATTCCTTAGCTAAAGCTGCCCGATCTGGGTGTCTTGAAGTTGAAATGATTCGCTTAGCACCACGCATCTTAGCAGCGATAATTGCACATTGACCAACTGCACCATCACCTAAAACGATGACTGTATCGCCTTCTTTTACATTAGCTACACGCGCAGCATGGTAACCAGTTGCCATCACGTCAGCTAAAGTCAAAAGTGACTTCAACATCCCTTCACTATAATCACTTGGCTCGCCTGGAACCTTAACTAATGCCCATTGACCATGTTGGAAACGTAAGTATTCTGCTTCATAGCCATCACCAAAGTTATCGGTGTGATCCATACATACTCCGTCAAAACCAGCAAGACAGGCCCGGCAGTGACCACAACCATGAGTGAATGGTGCAATAACAAAGTCTCCAGGTTTCACAGTAGTAATGGCAGACCCAACTTCTTCAACAATTCCGATCGCTTCGTGACCAGAGTTCTCTGAATTTGGCGCAGCACTGTCGAAGTCGCGGTATGCCCATAGGTCTGAGCCACAAACACAGGCCCGCACAACCCGAATAATTACATCATCGTCTTTTTCAATCTTAGGCTTGGGTACATCAGCAATTACAATTTGACCAGCTTTTTCAAATCTTGCATCTTTCATTAGTTATCTCTCCTTTATTTATTTTCATTCTAAAATGAGGAGCGCTAAATTACCAAAGCTTATTACTAATTGAAAGGCATAAGGAAAACTAATAACAAAAAACTTCCTACTGTTCAACCAAACCAATAGGAAGTCTTTTCATATATTATTTTACAAATACAACAATCTAATTCTCATGGCTGCATTAAGCAGACTAACGATTGCAGCGACTACTACAATCACTTCGAAACTTGGGAAGCACAAACTAATTGCATAACCTAAAATCAAAGCTAGCAACATCATTACCAAGCCAGAAATCTTCACATTTTGATAGCGCAATTGATTGTAACGCTTAGCAATCACTAGACCACAGTAAAACAGCAACATCCCACCATACAGGCATGATACAGCAAAAGTTATATTAGCTTCCTCTTCGCTAATAAACTTCAACGAAACAGTAATCAAACTTAGACCAAATAAGATTAAGTAATGCAGATAGATCAAAGTATTACCTGTTTCATTGGTTCTTTTTTCTTCAATTAAGTGGTCAAATTCAGTGATGTAAGCAAAGAACAAGGCAGCTACCGTGATGAAAATCAAAATCGACATAACCGAGAAAGTTCCAGGTTTAAAGTATTCAGAAATCCCAATAATCGTTTCCCCAAAGGTGATGATGATCAACAGTGTTAATCTCTCTAACAGATGAGAAAAGATAATCGGATGTTCACGGGTATACCTTCCGGTAAAAGCAGGCAAAATCCAGCTAATAATAATCCCAATAATCGCTATTATTTGCGCCCAAGATTGATTGAAGAGTCCACCAATTAATAAAAAGATAGCTCTAATCAAAAGAATTTCACAAAAAGCTTTAGCAATATTTTTATCGATTTGATTCTTGGCCTTAAAAAAGATAATCAAATATTGCAATAACAGACTAATTGACAATAAACTTGCCGCTAAAAAGAAAGATGTTAGATTAGCTAGGCTAGTATTGTCAAAAGAATTAGTCATGTACAGCAATATCACCATATTGACAAAATAAAAAGTTGTATCAGTCCAACTACTCTGCCCATAGCGGTTGGTAAAAACCGATTGAATCATCCAAGAATTAATAAAGACAATCACGACAATTGTAAAGATTACAAATGACATTGGTGAAACTAATCCATGGTGTAAATGGTGAATTAAACTAGTTGCTTGCGAAATCATGTAAGCAAAAACTAAATCGTAGAATAATTCAATCATCGATACCCGTTTAGTCAATGGTACTTTCATTTTTCCCTCCGTTTAAAATGTTTTAACTATACTTTCTCAAAAAACTACCAAAATTTCACGAAAAATTTTTTATTTTTTCTTGACTTGAAGTTAACTCCAAGTAGTATCTTAAATCTTGAGAGGTGAAAGAAATGGCAGATCTAACGATTACAGAAATTAGCAAAAAATACAATTTAAAGCCTGATACTCTCCGTTACTACGAACGAATCGGGTTAATTCCAGCAGTTCCACGCAAGAAGAACGGCAATCGTTACTACAACGAAGGAATGCAAAACTGGATCGAAATGATTGTTTGTTTGAGACACTCAGGTGTCAGTGTTGAAGCCCTGGCTGATTATGCCGAATTGATTCAACAAGGCGATGCCACTCTTGATGCAGGAGAAAATTTATTAAAAGAACAACTCACCATGCTGGAAGAAAAAAAGAAGAATCTAAACCGTTCAATTAACCGGTTAAAACATAAGATTTCTCTTTATGAAAGTGGCGAAATTAAGCAAGGCAAGAGTTATTTTGAAGAATACAAGATTATGGATGACTAGGAGAAAAAATCATGAGAGTTTGGACTAAAGAAGAATTAGACATTTTAAACCAAGTAACTACTGTACAAAATCACCCACTTAACGATGAAGGTGAAAGCTTCCAAGATTATCCTATTTGGGTAGTGACTAACAATAACCATGTTTACTTAAGAGCTGGTAAGGGCAAAGACAGCAAATGGTACAAGGCTGGCTTAAAGAACGGTGGCTCAATCGAATTCAACAACCAAGATTACCCTATTAACTACGTAGCTATCGATGATCCAGCAGAAATTAAGGCTGTTACGGATGCTTATGAAGCTAAATACCATGGTCAATATCCAATTGACATGATGGTTTCAGACAAATGTGCTGCAGCTACAGTAAGATTAGACTTAAAATAATTAAGTAAGTACATTAATTATTTTAAAGAAGGGATATCATGAAACTAACTACTGCCCCAATCATGCGCATTTTTCATTTAACGATTAATGCCAAGGATCATGCAACCTTTGCTAGTGAAGGCCATCATAATATGATGACTTCCATCGAAAATGAAGCAGGTACTTTATTAATGTTCGCTGGCCATGATGATGACCTAGGTGAAAGTAATTATGTCATTGAATGTTATCAAGACGCTGATCACTATCAAGTGCACGCTAATTCACCACAATTCAAGCATTACGGTCAAGTGGCTAAACAAATCATCACGGGCACGGAAATGACTAATTTAGTGCCAGAATTGGTTAAAAGTAATGACATTATTTTTCGCATAACTAAAGCTAATCAACTTGCTGCACGCTTGTCAAAAATCAAGTTAATGCCTGAATTTGACTTTAAGCAACTAGTTAATACTCAAGAACAAGTCTTGCTGGCAGGTCGTGATGAAGAAGATAAAAACGTAGCTTGGGTACTCGAACTTTATCCAAATACTGATGCTGCCCAAAAATATGACTTATCTAAAAAAGTTGAAGTGTTATCACAAATTAAACTCACCGTTGATATTTTTGTTGATCAAGGCAGTTTAAGTTACGAGAGTAAGGCAAAATAATGAAAATTGACGCATTCGCACACATTCTACCTAACAATTATTATCAAAAAATGCTGGCTATTGAACCAACCATTCCGGATAAATTTCCCTTTATCAAAATTAAAAGCTTAGTTGATTTAGATACGCGCTTAGCAACTTGGCCTGATAATGAGATGAAGCAAGTTATTTCTTTTGCCAATATTAATGCCGAAGATTTTGCCAGTCCTGATGCAGCAATCGAGCTAGCTAGTGACGGTAATCAGGAGTTAGCTGAAATTGTCACCGCTCATCCCGATAAATTTGCCGCTGGCGTAGGGATGTTAGCCATGAACAATATTTCTGCTAGTCTAGATTTACTACAAGAGATCAAGGACAATCCTGTTTTAATGGGTGCACAGATTTTCACTCGTCATTTAGGTAAAAGCATTGCTGATCCTGAGTTTGAGCCAATTTTAGCAAAAGCAGCTGAACTGAATCTTCCTTTATGGCTGCATCCCGTCTTTGATCAACGTAAACCTGATAATAACCTGGTTTTCTCATGGGAATATGAATTATCTCAGGCAATGCTACAACTAGTTCAAAGTGATATTTTTAAGAAATATCCTAACTTGAAGATTTTAATTCACCATGCTGGTGCCATGATTCCCTTCTTTAGCGGTAGAATTGATCACATCCTTGATTCTGAGCATGCTGCAATGTTTAAACAGTTTTATGTCGATACAGCTATTTTAGGTAACCCACCTGCTTTACGGCTTGCAATTGATTATTACGGCATTGATCATGTACTATTTGGGACGGATGCACCATTTGCAGTAATGCCTGCTGGAGCAAATGATTTAATTGTGAAAGCCATCAATGAACTTTATCTTTCTGAACAAGATAGTAACAAGATATTTTTGGAAAACTATAGAAAATTTATTGTATAAGGAAAACTCGCAAAAGCGAGTTTTTTGTTTATTCTTATAGCCCTTGTGCCAACTCATCCACAATTTCCTGCGCTGATTGCTTCTTCGTTAGTAAACTGACCACTTCACCAGCAAAGATAATCCCATGATCAAGATCATCTTTCTGCATGGCTGGGAGGAAATCTTCATCTACTTGGTGACTTAATTCCTTCTGATCTAACTTTGCTTGCGCTAATTCCTGAGCATGGGGCGTATTCAATACCCGAATCGCCGGCATCCCTAAAACCAAAGTTGCCGGTTCATTTTCATCATGCAAAACCACCTCACGCCAGTTATCACCTACTGGACTTTCGTTAGCAATTGAAAAGACCGTGCCGCATTGAACACCAGCAGCGCCCATGGCAATGGCAGCTTTAACTCCTTTGCGATTGGCAATCCCACCTGCCGCAATCACTGGAATTGACAAGTTAGCAATCACTTCTGGCCACAAAACTAAGGAAGCATTTTTCCCAATATGAGCACCAGATTCCCTGCCTTCTGCAATTACTGCCGCCGCACCTAAAGCTTCCATTTTTTGCGCAATTTTCAAATTCGGTACAACCGGAATAACCGCAACGCCAGCTTCTTTAAAGTCGTTCATATAATATTTCGGCGTCCCAGCACCCGTGGTCACGATTTTAATTCCTTGCTCCAAAATCACCTTAACCAGGTCAGACACATTTGGGTACTGCAAGTTGATGTTCACAGCAAAAGGCTTGTCTGTTAATTCTCTTGCCTTGTTGATTTCTGCTTCAAGCTGCTTAGCGGTAATACCACCGCCCGCAATCACGCCTAATCCGCCACTATTAGATACTGCAGCTGCTAGATTAGCATTAGCCACATACTGCATGGCACCCTGAATGATTGGATACTTGGTACCTAAGATTTCTGTTAGTCGATTCATATTATTCGCCTCCATTAGCAAAAAATAAGCATATCTATCGATATACTTTTTTCTTTTCTCTTTAATTATAATTGCTTAGTGCTCAGAAGCCCCGGATGAAGCATCTGGCTTTTCTTCCTTCTTTTCTTCTTCAGCGGCAGCTGCCTTAGTTGAAGCACCAGTTGCTGCATCTGGATCAGAATTACTACGGTAAGTTGCACCAGTAGTTGCGTCTTCATCAACTACTAACTTTTGACCAGTTGTTTCACAGAAGTACTTAACAAGTGGGTAAAGGTCTTGGACCCATTCATAAATACCAATGTAATTGCCCTTGTCATCTTCAACCCGCTTGTAGTAGTGAAGAACTAATTCCTTCAAGTTACCAGTTGGCACTGGCATGTAAACATCATCATGGCCGCCTTCTTTAGTGCGAAGAGCGTGCACAACCTTCTTAGCATTAGGAATAACATCACGGACATCTGGGTGAATGGCCTTCATTGTGTCCCCAACTTGGTCTGGAGTCCGCTTAGCTTTCATCTTAGCATTTGGATCCTTTGGACGGTTATACCACAAGAATTGGTTGTTATCATCAACAAAAGTCAATTCGCCAATGGTGTTTTGTAACATCCAGTTAAGTTGGTTAACGGTTAACAAACCTGAATCAAGCTTAACGTAGTCATCACCTTCAGCAGCGTTAACTTTCTTAGCTGCCTTATCAAGCCATTCTGGATCGTTCTTGTCGATGCCATCAACAGTTGTACCAGCAACTGACTTACCAGCTGCATCGAAATCTTCTTTAATGTATTCGTCACGGTTCATTTCTTGTAACCATTTTGGTTCTGCCATTTTTTTGCTCCTTTTCTACCACCATTCAGGTTTTGAACTACCTAATTCTGGTGTCGTACCATTCCATTTACATGGAGTTTCTGACATCTTAATTACTGGACCTAAAGTCTTAAGGTCACCATAAATCGTATCGTTATCATAAACAGCATATTCATCGTATTTTTCTGGTGAAATTCCATCTGGGGAAGACATGTAGTCATCAGTTCTTAAACCTTGACGCAAAGCTAACATACATGATTGATCAAGAGAAACATTGACCTTGTATGAGCCACCTTCTGTTGCCCGTTTCTTAAGCGCAATCATTGCACCAAAGGCTGCAAGATATCCAGTTAAAAAGTCTGATAAGAAGACCGGAATTAATTTTGGATGGGTATGTTCAGCTTGCCCTTGGACATAAGAAATACCTGTGTTAGCTTGAGCAACTTGATCCCAACCAGCACGTTCAGCATAAGGACCACCAGTACCATGACAGTTAACGCTGACATAGATAATCCCAGGACGCATTGCAGACAAGTCTTTAGCACCAAAGCCATGCTTTTCCATTGAGCCAGGACGGTAACCTTCAAGAAAGATATCTGCTTGTTTAGCAAGATCAATCAACTTGTCTTTTTGTTCAGGCTTAGTGTAGTCCAAATAAGTTGAATGCTTACCATGACTTGAGTCACGGACAAAGGCAGGAACTTGTGGTAATTGTGGTGCTGTTACCATCAAGTCCTTGGCACCATGTTCAGTTAAAGCTTCACCACAAGTTGGTCCAGCAATAATTCTAGTTAAATCAAGTAATTTAATATCAGCAAGTGGAGCTGCATCATTCTTTGGTAATGGTTCAGGCGCACTATCAGCAATCTTTTCAATTTCAACTACTGGCTTAGATGCTAAGTATTTACCTTGTGGTGTCTTCAGCCAATCTTCTGGTGAATAAACAATCCCACCACAAGCCCTAGCATCAGCAATCGCTTCATCTAAATGGTCAGAATTCCACTTCTTAACAGCTGCAGCTACAGATTCTGGAGTTTTTTCACAATGCAAAACATCTAAAACTCGTTTTTCAAGATTAGGTAAATTAAAGTGTGGCAAGAACCACTTACCGTCTTTACATTCCCAAGGTTGAGTAATTGAAACCATTTGCGCAAAGTTAGCAGCGTAAGGAATAGACTTGTATTCACCATCTTCATCCTTCTTTTGCGTCATTGGTGTACCCAATGAACATAAAGCAGCAGCGGCTTCGGTATCAACGAAAATCTTTTGACGTCTTCCAGTCTTTAATTCCCATAAGTCATTTGCAGCAACTGCTCTTGCTGCCAGGGCTTCGGAAATAACTTCTTCGATTTTAATCGGAGTCTTGTACATTGTTGTCTTTGACTTCTTAATTTCGATTTCTTCTTTAGGATCATCATCGACATTTCTGATCTTCATCAATTCTGAAAATGCATTACCAAATTTATAACTCATGATTTTTACCTGCTTTTCCAAAAAACTATTTCTGAAGCGCTTCCATTGACTAGTGTAATGCATATCGATTAAAATATGAAATATCAAATATAATATGTTTTTATATAAAAATAATTATGATTTTGGTACGAAAGAGCATGACAAATGGTAAATAATTCTAATCTTGGACTTAAAAATATTCTAGCAACGGTTCAAACCGCTCCAACCCTCACGGCAGTGGCCAAGTGGCTGTATACCAGCCAGCCAAATATCAGTAAGGCCATTACCGATGCAGAAAATAAATATGGTGCTAAATTAGTAAATCGTAATAAAACGCCAATTTCCTTAACACCGGCAGGTGAACAACTTTTATTACGTTTAAATCAAATTTTGAGTTTAGAAGAAGGAACTGTTTCTGAAATTCAAAATTTCCAGAAGAATAATCGACGCAAAATTAACTTAGCTTTCTTTCCAACATATGCACCAATTTTTTTGCCAAATATTTACAATTCATTATTAGCTCAACATCAAAACATTGAATTTAACACTCTGAGTCTGACCACTAGTGAAGCTTTAGCTGCTTTAAAAGATGGACGAACCGATATCTTTTTAGGACGAAATGCTAACGATCCTAATATTTTATCTTGGCCCTTATTCACCGAAAAGCTTTGCTTTGTTATTTCCGCAAAAAGTTCACTTTATGATCCCAGCACTTTTACTAGAACGATCACCACCGAGGAACTAACCGAATTACAAAAAGAGAATTACATCAAGTGGTCAAAAGAAACTTCATTTATTGACGTTACGGAGCACTTTTTCCTTCTGAATGATTTACATTTTCAAAGTAATTTAACTGTTGATGATTACGAAGAGGCTATGCTCTGTGCAAGCAGTGGCCTAGGCATTACAATGACGATGTACGAAACAGCTAAATTCTTTTTAAATAAAAATTCTCATCTTAATCTGTTAATCATTCCTGAAAAGATGGCCGGTCTGGAAATTAGCGTGATGACTTTAAAAACCAATAACAAGTTCATCACTCAAATTGCTGAAGAAATCGCACAGCATTGTAGAACAAAATAATTTACCCACTAAAAAAGCTCGCAATTGCGAGCTTTTTCAATTATTTAATTTTGTTGCTTCTTTTTCCACACACCAATAAAGGCAACTAAAATTGCTAAAACGGCAAAGCCGCCTGCTGCAATAAACATTACCAATCTTGGTGAACCGCCGCTAACTGCATTCATAATGATTGGTGATAGGAAAACACCAATATTCGTCGTCAACATCGAAATTGTCGTCGCAATGTCAATAGCGTTTTGGTTAGCTGCATCACTTACCCAATTATTAGCAAATGGGACTGCCGTACCAAAGCCAAAACCATTGATCACGCCAGCTATATAAAGAACTGGCAAAGAATGAGTAGTGGCAATAATAATATCACCGACAATTAAAGAAATTAAGGCTACAACATAAAGACCAAAACCTAACTTCTTATGTAGCCAACCATAGATCATTGACACTGGAATTCCAACTAAAGTAAAAAGGGCATAAACAGCTGAAGCATCCCCAGCAGTACCAATTCCTTCACTAACTACTAATTGAGGCAATTTATAGCTCATGGGTACTAAGATTATGAAAAAGATTAATTGAATTGCGGCAATCAAAATTACTTCTTTTGGAACTTTAGCTTTTTTACTACTTGAGTTATTTTCTGTTGTTGTAACTGTTTCTTGTACTACATCATTTTTAGTATTCGGAACAAAAAGACCAAATAAAACAATTGCGATGATTGGCAGTAAGTAAATGCTAAAAGCAGCATGCCAGCCAAAAGCCATTAAAGATCCTAAAACTAAGGAACAAACACCGCTACCAATTGATCCTAAAGCATTCTCGAAGCCAAGCATTGTTGCTCTTTCATGCCCTGTATAATAATCCGCAACAATACTAATCGCTAAGGCTCCAAAAAAGCCATTAAAAACGCCATATAATAGTCTAGAAATCAAAATTAAAGTATAACTATGCCCATAAATTGGGAAAGTCCCACAAATTAAGGTACCTATCAACCCAATCATGATTGTCGTCTTTTTACTTGTTAACTTGATCAGAAATGGCCCTAGTATCAATCCAGCAATCATCCCAAAATTAGGAATAGTACCTAACATTTCAATCGCAGATTTACTAATATTGGGAAAAGCTTTATACATCAATGGAAAAACGCCAGAAACAGCTTGGGCTAATGCTGACATTAAGCCGATTGACAACAACGAAATTTTAAAAATAAAGGAATTTTTATTAGCTTTCATTATTCTTCCTCCATTAAAGCCGAGTAAATTTTTCTACGTAAAATTGGTTCAGCACCACTTAAATCTTGTTGCATATAAACCATGACTGTCTTAGTAGTTGGATCAG
Organism: Lactobacillus xujianguonis; assembly: GCF_004009905.1. GTDB lineage: Bacteria > Bacillota > Bacilli > Lactobacillales > Lactobacillaceae > Lactobacillus > Lactobacillus xujianguonis. The sequence continues at coordinate 72,627 of NZ_ML136876.1, read as the reverse complement.
CTAAACAAAAGGCTCCGCCAGCTGCATCCCAGCCAAATTCACCCACATTACCATTTACACCTAAAATTCGTGCTTCTTCTGGTTTAACCAAGATTCTAAGTAAATTTGAGTAAGCATATCCTGGTACACCATGCCCTACTGGATCTTGATGCATTTTTTCATACATCTCTTCCGTCATTTGAGGAGTAGTCATAAATTCAACCGTTTCGGGTTTTAAAATTCTTACACCGTTAAGTTCACCTTTATTCAGTAACATCAACATTAACTTAGCATAGTCTTGCACCGTTGAATAAAGTCCGCCACCGCCAGCACAGAAGTAAGGCTCCACTGTATCTACTGAATCAACTAATGGCAGTGTCATGGTATCTGTCCGCGGAGTAGTTAAGGCCGGCCGTTCATATTCTGTAACGTATTGGTAGTTCGGATCTCTTTTAGTTAAAACACTGACACGCTTTAATTTATCTGTTGGCACTCTAAAGTCAGTATCATTCATTGCCAAAGGCTTAAAGACTAACTCTTGATAAACTTCATACGCCCTTTTACCCGTAACGGCTTCAATTACACCTGCTAAGATATCAGCTGAAATCCCATATTGCCAATTTGTTCCTGGTTCAAAATCTCCTGGTAGATTGCCGGCCTTAGTGACGATATCTAAAGTAGTTAAATTTGAATTTTCTTTCATTTCTAATTCAATTTCTTGTTCAAACAACTTAGTTTGATTGGGACCAAACTGATTATCACCAGGATATGGCATTCCTGATTGCATATTTAATAATTCTTGGATTGTAATTTCTTTAGCGGGAACAATGTTTTTGTTTTTATCAAAAATACGATGATGTTTCCAAGACGGAATATAATCACCAATATTAGCATCAAGAGCGATTTTACCCATTTCAACTAATTTAAAAATCACTACTGCAGTAGCAACTTTTGTCATTGAATATAAACGATAAATTGCATCTTTTCGATCTTTGCCATAACCCTGATTAAGTTTTTCTTGACCATTTTGAACAGCATAAACTGCTGCTCCAGCCAATGACTTGGCCTCAATTTCTTCGTTAATTACGTCTGAGATTTTATTCCAATTGCTCATTGTTAAATTCCTTTCGTCCTCTTTACAATGAGTATGATATTATAAAGCGCTTTCACTTTATGGCTATAAAATCTTATCTTTTGGGCACATAGTCTCTTTTTATTGTTCTAAATTTTGTCTAAGTTCTTTAGCCCCAGCAGAATAATATTTCTCCAACCACCGATTCATTGAACGCAATCCACTGAAGCCATTCCGTTCAGCTAATTCAGTTTGCTTAGTAATACCGGCTTGTAGATCGGCTAGGACTTTTTCAGATCTCACCAAGTTCACATATTCATTCAAAGTCATATTGAAACAATTTCTTATTACTTTGGCTAGATAACTGCGTGAGAGATGAACAACTGGCATTAAATCTTCTAACTGGATTTTTGCTCGATAATGTTGATCAACATAATCACGAATCAAATTCATTCTTTCGGCTTGTTCATCATTAATCGTTCTGATACTTTTTTCTTCTTTAAAGAAATTAGTTAGTATCAACTTAATGATTTCAAGAGTTTTCAAATAAAGATTAAGCCGTAAGAACTTGTCTGGTTCTTGTACGATTTGAAAAAGTTCTTCAAATTTAGGAAAAAGTTCTTCCTGATAAATCTTTTGTTGCTTGGTTGTTAACTTAGAAAAATTATTTAAACAAATTTCTCCTTGATCAATCTCCGTAAAAATATTTTTTACAAAATCGTATGGCAAAATAATTGATACTGCTCTGCGAGTCACATCGTTTTTTAAAGCATGAACATAGTGCGGCTCCATACTATTAGCACACCATATGCGACCAGTCTTCATTTGGTATTCCTTACCATCAACATTAATTTCTGACAGTGGCCAATCAAGCATACAATTTATTTCGATTGCCTTATGCCAATGCAGGGAAATATCTTCAGGAGTGCTATTGGTATGAACAACCATTCTAAAAGGTAAGCCGAAGTTGGTTGTCACTAATTCATGTCTATTTTTCATAATTATTCCCTATCAAAAAATCGAAATCCGTTAATCCGGATTTCGACCTATTTTTTATTTTTCAATCTTTAAGAAGTCATTTAAAGCTATGCGATGCGAACGAAAATCATCAATCATATGATCCGCCCGATAACCTAAGCCAATTCCCATGGCTACCCATTCATCTTCTGGAATATGCATGATTTTTCTAACAGATTCTGGATAGCGAACGATCTCGTAAGCTGGCATTGAATCAATCCCCAGATATTTTGCAGCTAACATCAAAGTTTGACCAAAAGCACCTAGATCATACACTGACCACTGATTAGAGTTCTTAGGCAGAGTCAAATAGCAAATTGCTGGTGCATCAAATAAGCGAGTTTGCAGTCCTGGACGCCATAAATTCCATAACTCATCGGTATTCAAAAACTTCTTCTTGTCTTCATTATGACGAGCCATATGCTTTCTTGGAAAATCTGCCCAATCTTTACGATAAGTTGTTGCCCAATCTGGGTTAGATTTAATCTGTCGTTCAACATTTTCACGATGTTTGGTTCTAATTTTTTCTAGCGTTTCACCAAAAGCAATATATACTTTACAAGGCTGAGAATCCACCCATGAGGGTGCACATTGGGCTAATGTCATGATCTTAATCAAAACATCTTCTGAAATAGTTTTGTTTTTGTCAAAATATCTTGTTGAATGACGAGATTTTATATTTCTTCACTCACCGTATCTGCAGCAATTCGACCAAAGGTGAAAATATCAGCTAGGGAATTGCCACCTAAGCGATTTCCTGCATGTAAGCCACCAGCGTTTTCACCTGCACTGTATAGGCCAGAAATAATTTCATTATCTTTATTTAAAACATGAGCATTCTTATCAATCTTTAAACCGCCCATTGTGTGGTGCATCGCTGGTTTACGCGGAGTTGCGTAAAATGGTCCCTGTTCTACTTTTAAGTCAAAGACATCTTTATGAAAATCAGGATCATTCCCTTGATCAACATATTGATTATATTGATTGATAGTTTGAACTAAAGTTTCTGGATCAATCTTAATTTTCTCAGCAAGCTCTTCAAGTGTGTCTGCTTTATATAATTGACCATTAGCAATTTCATTCTTTATCTTGTCTTCATTAGTGTTGTAGGCAAGATTCTTAATTTTTTCATCAGCAACCAAATAGAATAATCCACCATTTTTAATAGCGGCTTTAGACAAAGTATCACGTCCAGCATATTCATTTACAAAACGTTTACCTTCCTGGTTAACCATTACGAAATCTGCAGGAGGAACCTGTAATCCAGTATTGTATTCTCCTGTCTTTGGATCAGCAACTGGCATCATTTGCGTGAAGCCCATTCCTACTAAATCTGCACCAGCTTCAATCCCCAAATTAATCCCGTCACCGGTGATATATGGTGCATTAGTCGTCTTTAAATCATCATCAATTTTTTCCCAATAAGTATTGTATTTTTGAAGCATTTTTGTATTAGCACCATAACCACCAGCAGTTAGAATTACAGCTTTTGCGTTAACAGTTAAATTATCTGCTTTAACACCCACTACTTTGCCATCTTCAATAATCAAGTCTTTCACTCTTGTATCAGTGAAAGTTTGACCGCCTTGTTCATCAAAATATTGCTTTAAAGCTTTAATATAACCAAATCCATCTGCTTCTGTTGGCTTATGTGCACGTCGCCAGAGAGCCCCAACCGGCATAGTAACTGCACTCTTATCAAAATCTACCCCAATCGAAGCCAACCACTTAACTGAAGCTAAATCATTATCAGTCAAAGTTTTGACCAAATCATAGCGACCATAAATTTGAGTACCCTTTAAATCTGTTCTTTTACCACCTAGATAAGTTTGAATACGGTGGAATAAGACTGAATCAAAAAGATATTTCTTGCTACTATCAAGATAATTTTTGATTTGTTTCTGCATTTCAACAAAATCATCTTGATATTCAGGGTCAATCTCATTAACATTCATCTTCATCAGATTTTCCAAGGTGATATTTTCACCCGGAAGAGCATCAAATTTATTTTGCCATTCTGGATCAGCCGCATTCATAAAACCACCTGAACGCATTGTATTACCACCAACACTTGGAGCTTTCTCCAATAATGCAACTTTTAAATTATGTTGTAATGCTCGCACAGCTGCAGCGTAACCAGCACCACCGGCACCGACAACTGCAACATCTACATTAATTTCCTTAGATTTTGTTTTATCCTCCTTAAATTTAGGGCGATTCTTGAATTCTTGTGGATCACCACCTGCTTGCTTAATTGCTTGACCCACGCCATCAATGATGCCATAACTCGTTAGGGATGCCCCAGATATTGCATCAACATTCAATGTTTGACCATCAATAATTTCTTTTGGTAAACGTTGAACTGCGGCATCTGAAATACCTTCTGTTTCTCCACCAGCAACTTGAATATCCGTAATCTGGTTATCACTAATAGAAACATTTAACTTAAAATTGCCATTATGACCCTTGGCCTCAACACTATATTTTCCTGATTTTAGATTTTTACTCATAACTAGCACCTCTCTTTATTTATAAAGCGTTTTCAGTTATAAATATAAATCAGACTTTTTTAAATATCAAATACATTTTTAGGCAATAAATCATAACTAAAATTATATAAGCTATCAGATATTTGTTTTAAATTAAAAGCTTTTGTCGAGCAGAGTTAATCTACTAAACAAGGGCTTTTTATATTTATATTAATACTAATGGCTATATTTATGTCTGTAATAATCTTTATTAAGAATCTTTAAATAAAAACAAATTCCAAAAAATATCTTCTTTTTTCACGTAACTAATACATAGAAGGAAGAAAACAAAGAAAAGAGGTAATTTATGGGATTTATTAAAGATACTTTCAGTGATCCAAGCATGTTAGAAGACGAAGCTTTTCACGAAAAAATTCGTGAAGATGGAATTCTATTAAAAGTAGTTCAAGAGATTTTTCCTAAGGAACAAATCGTATCAGCTTGGGCACGTTTTCCAGATAAAAAAAGAGATGGCAATTTTGCTGCAAAGACCGATCACGGTGAAAGAATCGATATTGCGTTGGCACCAGCAGATGAAACAAATGCCGAACATCGCCTTTATTATATGCGTACAAAGCTTTCTGAAGAACTTGATAAGGGTATTTATGGTTGGAAATTAAAGAATCGCACCTTTTACGTAATGTTTTGTCCTTTTGATCCGTTAACTTCTGAAAACAAAGCTAAGCACGTTATTGTCTTAGCAGAAGCTAGTGATCCAGACGCATTTAAAGATTTTTTCAAATCGAAGTTAATTGTCATTAATACTAGCGTTTTCGAATAAATTCGTCATTTAGTCTTCCTTCAAAAATACTTTTAGAGACCTGCGGGTCTCTTTTTTATTAATTTTTAGATAACAAGTAAAGGAAAATAATTTTCAAAACAGTTTCGCTAAGTATTTCTAGCCTTTTTGCTCAGATTATTTTTCACTGCCCAGCTTCAACTTTACAGCTGGTAGTTACATATCAATTTAAAATTGACTTCTTAACTGTAATCAAGGGCACTTAATTACTATCTCTCCACCTTGCTTTAAGTGCTTTGACTATTAATTAGTCATAAATTTGCCATCTTATTTTTTGATTTCAAGTAGTTAACAATGGCAATCTTATTCTGCACTAGTATTTATAAGTGCTTAAGCTTTCTCGTTTGAATAACAGCTTGCTTCATGTAAAACTGATCCTGATTCAAATTTAGGAACTATCTTACACCTATGTACTTTCTAAGGGGGCTTAATTATGGCGCATTCTTGGATTTTGAATTATCAACTCTCACTCGATACTTTTCAATCATTTTCTAAATTAAATAATCCTATCAAAAAAGCCCGCTAATGCGAGCTTTTTGTTTATTGACATATCGACCACCACAATCGATAAAAAACGCCGTTCAATCTTTTAACCTGGGCGAGTTATTTGAGTAGACGTTTGTCAATTTGATGTCGATTTAACAAAGATTATAGCATATTCAAATATCAGTATTCTAATTTTTCAAAACAAGCTAAATCAAGTATTCTTTCATCAATCACTTTTGAAAGGATACAATGATGAAAGCTATTATTCAATCTGCACTTAACCAGGTGCAATTAACAGATATTCAGGAACCTAAATTTTCACCAATTTCCCTAGAGATCGAAACTAAATATGCACCTTTTCTTAGATACGACTTGCTTAAACTTAACGGTACCGTTCCAGCACAATTGCCACAACTCATGGGATACAGTGCCACAGGAATCGTGACTAAAGCTGGTTCTTTAAGATCCAAGTCCCTACTTCACCAGAAAGTTCTTGTCCTCAATCCTTGGGGAACTTTTCAAGAAAAAATCATCTCTAATATTCCGCCTCTTACCATTCCCATTACCGACGGCGTCGCTCTCAAAGAAGCTGCTGCGTTAGTTGGTGGACCAGATCTGGCATTAACACTCTTCAAAATAATTACTCAAAAACAGAAACATGTCATAATTTACGGTGCTGATTCAGTGACCGGTTTAACGCTTATGCAGTTATTAACCTGGCATTCTCAAATAAGATTTACGCCTATGGTGCGTTCCATCTCAGAGAATTATTTAAAGAGTAAAATCACCAACTATCAGATAAGGATTACTACTGCGCTCAATGCTAATAATAATCTAGTTATCGACCTCGTTGGACCAGCAATCAATCATCAATTAGCTAATCATCTTACACGGGGCGACGAAATACTTACTGTTGCTCAAAAAGATACTCCTGGGTTGCAATTTATTAGTCGACCAGCTTTTCCTAAAGATTATCAATTTTTGATGAATGAAATTAAAGCTAGACGCTTGTTTATTCCCATAAATCGAGTTTTCGCTTATTCAGATATCAAAAACGCTCTATCTTTCCAACGAAATAATCCTAGTCGAGGGAGAAATTTAATTTCTTTTGAAAAATAATATGCTATATTTATTTCAATATGAATAATTTTGAAGCATTAATTTCCAAAAAAATAGGTACAACACTCAAGCAGGAAAGAATAAAGCAACATCTTTCACAAAAAGATTTGGCTTCTGGCATTTGTTCCCAAGGGATGATCAGCAGTATCGAGCATGGTGAATACATCCCTAACACTGCCATTTTTCTAGCACTCTGCAATCGACTAAATTTGTCAATTGACCAGAATTTTTTGAAAGAGAAATTGTTTTTTTGAGCATAATTCTAAACTGACTGAGACTACCTTTAAATTATGCAGTGAGCACAAATATCAACAGTTAATTAAATATCTTGATCAGCAAGCAATTATCTCATCTCTGAACACTGATTTAGACTTCCAGACTTATTATTACTATTATGGCTGCGCAGTCTATCAAGTGGAACACGACTTACTCTCTTGCCAGCACTACTTTGAATTGGCAATCACTTATTCGATGAAGATTGATCATCTTCAACCTAAAAATTCAGTTGAATTACTGTTAATTAATTCACTAGGCGTGATTTATGCGGAGTTAAACAGGTTTAGTGACGCGGAAGAACTATTTAAAATCGTTAATGAAAATTTTTCCTCATGCAGAGATGTGAATTCAGAGAATTTAAACGTAATTCATTATCAACAAGGCTGTATCTTTATGAAAGAACAGGATTACCAACAAGCCTTAAACTCTTTTGTCCTTGGTTTAAATCGGATTAATCAGCTAAATTCTACATTCATGTTGGGGAACTACTCTTCTAAAATTTTAGAGTGCTATCAACAAATTGAAAATGATAACTAGAAAAAGCATTAAAAAGCTATTTTTATCTATATAATTAATTTGTTAAGGCCAATTCAACAATTTAGAACTTTTAATTGAATATTTAAAATAATCAAGTACAATAGTTGTTAAGGAATCAGCGCTAATGACGTTGGTCAATGAAGCTTCGTGCCTAATTGATTCAGGTTAAGAGCATTCTGCACCATGTGTGTAGGATGCTTTTTTCATTGAAATAGATTTAATAATCCTCATCAAAAAAGCCCGCAAATTTGCAAGCTTTTCATTCATTGACATATCGACCACCACAATCGATAAAAAACGCCGTTCAAGCTTTTAACTTTGGCAGGTTATTTGAGTAAACGTTTGTCAATCTTATGTCGGTTTAATGAAATTATAGCACGTTTGCGTTCAGACTCATCCTACCAAATCAATATAATTGAGAACACACTTTGTTTTCCTCGTGAAATCAATTATTTCGTATAATCAAAAACCAAATAATATGCCCAACTAGCACTACTAGCGCAAACACAGCCAACACACCCAAATTTACTAATTTAATCGGCATTGTTTGAACTACTCCAGTGCCGTCTACATGGCGCATCATAATGAAAATTACTAAAACTATAAACAAAATAAGCCAAACTATACTACTAATCTTTAAAGCTTTCATTTTACTATCCTCTTCAAAAATCTTTTCATGTAATTATGTAATATATACCACTTCTTATTTAGTTTGACTCTGATTTGTAGTCTATTGACACCACTTTTCTAACGATTTAGCCAGTTTAGTATAATTCCATTTTGTTAAATCATGTTTTATTTCTTTAGCTTTCTGATAGTCATGCCTTATAAGACTAGTAAAGAAAATGCCTATTTCTTTATAGACCAAGAGGTGTATATCTTCGATTTTTAATAAATATTCCATTACATCATCCACAGTAAAATCGTCAATTTGACGTTCGCAGCAGATTGCCAAGTAATTATTAAATATAATTGCTATTCTTTCTTCATTCAATTCAGTAATATACTTCTTAGATTTAATATTTCGTAAGAATGGCAAAATTAAGTAATGCAATTGTTCAGTAGTCAATGCAGGCATCGTATTAGAAAACAACCTAACGGCCGACAGATCCATAGAGAAGTTCTCTTTTTGGTACAATTTATCAAAAATTTCTTTTTTGATGCCTTTATCAAGTTGATCTAATTTATTTTCTAAGTATGCCACAGCTACGATTGCACGCAGTTTTAATAATTGCTCACCTTTTAGAGTTAAAATTTTATCTTTAATTTTATGACATCTACCAACATCTTTATCATTAAAAGCTTCTTGCATCATTTGACTTAGCAAACTTGCATCTGACATTGCTTGAGATTTAAGCTTGTTAAAAAAATTATCCAGATTAAGTTGATATTTGAATATAAATTGAATTAATTTTTCTGAACTAAGTGTCCCCTCATTTTTCTCCACTTTGCCATAAAATTTTCGATCCACTATTCCTTTGGAAAATTGATATCTCGATAATCCCAATTTTTCGCGTTCTTCTTTTAATGCTTCACCAATTGTCATAACTTTATCCTACCAAATTTAATTTTATTTCTTCGCGAGATTAAAATTCTCAAATTCATACTACTCCAGCATAGAAATTATAAAAGCAATTTTAGAAACTTTTTATTCATTGGCATTCATCAACCATCATAATAAATAAAAAGCCACTCAATCATAACTTTGGTAGGTTTATATTGAGTGCCTCTTAGTAGAACATATTAATCATGTGTCGCCGCTCATAAAACGGCTGTTTTAACAAAATTATAGCACGTTTTTAAGAGCAAAATGATTAAATGATTTTCTATTTTTTCTTCAAATTCAACCTATTCAATTTTTCTGTTAAAAATTCTGTTAATTCATTTGACTATTTAAGGAATAAAAGTTTATCATAATTAACTATGAAATAACGGTACGACCGTTAGCTAATCAAGACAATAGTTGAGATTGGTTATAGTGTAAAAAAGCTCCAACATTTGTTGGAGCTTCTTCTTTTCAAAATTTTTACTCCTATTCCACACCTTTCAATGCTTGAACCATATCAATTTTCTTAATTCGGTTATTAAGAAATATCGTTGTCGACAACGAACAGATCCACACAAAAGTGCTGGCAAAAGTAATCGTTATCCAATTGATATATGGAACATATTCAATCTTAATTGTCGTAAAAGTGGCAACATATTGACCTAAGAACCAAATGCCGGCAGGAATACCAACTAGCCAACCTATAAAAGTTGTAATGACATTTTCCACAAAAGTTAACTGCTTTAATTCTTTTTTATGAATTCCTAGAACACGTAAGGTAGCATAATCTCGATAACGTTCAACAAAGCCAAGGGAACCAAGGTTATATAAAACAACGACAATTAACACAACTGCAAATCCAATGATTAAAGCAAAGATTCCCATCAGATTGTTCACAAAGTTATTCGCATTAGCCTGCTGTGAACCAATTGAAACGATTGAAACAACATCCTTTCGTGGATATGCCGTATTCTTATCAATTAATAAAGTGGTCGGTTGATATTCACCTTTTGCCTTCTTCCAGGTCTTTGCAGTTAAATATGCACCTTGACTTACTTGACCATCAATAATTCCTTTCACTTTAAAATAATGATTATCATTTCCACCAAAGGTTTTAATGCGAAGTTTTTCACCCTTCTTGATATGAGCTTTTTCAGCAAAACCATGAGTTAAATAAATTCCACCACTCTTTATTTCTTTTCCATCAACAGTTTTCAACTTAACTTCATGTCCCTTACCTAAAATTGTCAGATAACGATTATACCCATCATCTTTACTAAAATGCGCTTGCGAAACCTGAAGCCATTGTCCCTTTTGCTGGGGATACTTGTTTTTAAAACTTGCATAATCATTCACTGTCAGTCTTTTAGCATAGTCATAATCCTGCGTGTATGTCTTATCGACTAGATGATTAATTGATTGCGGCATCCCTATTCCAGCAATCATTAACATCATGCCACCAGCGACACCCACAATGCCCATTAATATTCTAATTTTATTGAAAAAAGCATCGCGAATAATCCATCTAGCGCCATATGAAAAACGGCCAAAAATTCCAGGAAATCTCTCCAAGAAAATATGATGAACTTCTTTCTCCGAATCTCCCCGCAAAAAATCAGCTGGCAATCCCCTCATCGCCGAATAAGCAGCAAAATAAGCTGAAAGAACGCAAATGGCAATAACAAGAATAAGCACCCATAAAGAAGTATAAGTATAAGCTAACTGCCATTTTGGCAGTGAAAACATGGTCTTCTGAGTTGATAAGACAAATAATGATACAACTGGAGAGAAAATCGCTCCTGTTAATGAACCCAATCCACCAACCAATAAACCAAAACTGCCGTAATGAAGACCAATTAGTTGGTTGGAAAAGCCCAGCGCTTTTAACACAGCTATTTCACTAGTTTGATCGGCTATTAGTCTACGAATAGTTGTGAACATTGCTAAAATAGCCAATAAAATAAAGATAAATGAGAAAAGATAGGATAAGTTCTTAATTTCGGTCACACGATCAAATGCCGTTGCAACTTCCGTTAAAGTTGACCGATTATCATACATCATAAGTCGCTTACCAAAGATTTGTTCAATTCGTTGACGCATATTAGCATGGTGCCCAGATAGCGTTACAAAATTAGTGGAGATTATATTAGGAAAACTCTTTTTTAAATAAACTTCTGGAAGATAAGCATAACCATATTTTGAATGATTCGGAGCAATGTAATCTTGGCTACCAGTAAAAAATATTTTTGATGCTGATTGAATAATTCCCTTAACAGGGTATTTGACTTTTACATGATTGAATTTCAAAGGAAGCTGGTCACCAATTTTAATATTATTTGCAATGGCATATTCTTTATCAATCCAAATACCGTTTGTCTGACTAAAGTTGTTTCCTTTAACCAAAGTAAAACTTGGCCTTTTAGTATTCACTCCCTCGATGGTAATTTGCTTTTTACCACTTTGAGTTTGAATTTTAATACCAGATGATACACTTGTTACTCCTGGTATAGCTTTTAACTTATTGAGATCTGCTTTTTGGATATTAACAGCCCTGATCCAATAATTTGAAAGCCTTGATTGACGACTATAGTGATGCAGACTAACGTCTAGCCCCTTCCAAGCTCCTTGCAGTCCTACAAAAAGTAAAACTGACAGAAAGGCCATTAAAAAGACAGAAAAGAACTGTGTCCAATTTTTTCTAACATCCCTAATTAACTTGAGATTTAAATATTTCATTTGACATCCTCCCCTATTTCAGAAGGCACAGGATTCCTCTTAATCGATTCAACTCTGCCATCTCTCAAGCGAACAATACAATCACCATACCGCTCAAAGGAAGGATTATGAGTTACCACAATTACAGCAGTCTTAGAAGTTTTCGCGACTTCTTGCAGGATTTTCATGATTCGTAAACTCGTTTTAGTATCTAAGGCTCCTGTTGGTTCATCACATAACAACATCTCAGGCTTTTTCGACAAGGCGCGCGCAATTGAAACTCGCTGCATTTCACCACCTGACATCTGACTAGGGAAATTATTCAGGCGCTGTTTTAATCCCACCTTTGCCAAATATTCTTCAGCCCGGTGATCATTAGCAGTAAGTCTGGCCGCAATCGCAACGTTTTCTAGAGCTGTTAGACTTGGGACTAAATTATAAAATTGAGAAACAAAGCCTACTACTTTTCTGCGATAATCTGTCAATTGATGATCATCAAACTGAGTGACATTTTCACCTTCAAACAAAAACTTTCCTGCAGTAGATTGATCCATCCCACCTAAAATATTTAGCAAAGTACTTTTTCCAGATCCTGAAGGACCCAAAATAATTGTTAATTTTCCCTTTTCAATCGGAAAACTGATATCTTGTAAAGCTGTAACTTGTTCATCTCCAACTTGATAGAACTTACTTATTTTTTCTAGTTTAATCATGCAACTACCTCATTTTTTCAAGATTAAAGTTGCGCGCGCAATTTTATTTGACACATCTGTGCCAAATATATAAAGTATGATTACATCTAAATATATATAATTCAATACTTAAACCAAAATCTTAATTCTTGTCACTTTTATACTAATTTGTGGCAAAGTACGGAGTAACAAAGCTTTATGAGTAATCGAATGACTAAACAACATCAAAAAAATATTATTAATTCTTTTTTTGATTTACTTTCAAAAAAGAAAATTTCAGAAATTCATATCATTGATATTGCTAATAATGCTCACCTTTCAAGAAGAACTTTCTATCGAATTTTTAAAAATAAAGACGATATCATGGATACTTATCTTCAAAATTTGTTGCTGGATTATGCAACTTGGATTCGTGAACTTAGCCCTAAAACCTACGACCAAGTAATTGAAGATTTCTTTATCTATTGGCCACCCCGTTCTGAAAAGCTACAAATTCTCGTTAAAGCTGGTCTAGGTTATAAATTACTAGACAATGCAAACCAAATATTTCCTGACATTTTTAAAGAATTTCATTTAACTAATAAGAACGTTGAATGGCATATGGATGTTAATAACGAAATCAAGGTTACTTACCTAGCTAGAATTTCAGTGGGAATTTTTTGGAATACTTTTACTCTATGGCTCGAAAATCCTGAAGGAATTTCAATTGAAGATTTAACCCAGCTGATTAAACATGATATTAAGCAGTTAGGAAATTATTAACCAAAAGAAAAAAGCCCGCAAATGCGAGCTTTTTAATCTATCTAAACATTATTCAACCACATGTCTTTCAAATGGTTGATCAGAAATTCCTTCATCCAAGATCTTCTTGCACCATTCTTTTGCTGAGAACAATGAGTGATCACGGTAATTACCACAACTTTCAATTGTGGTTCCTGGTACATCTTCCCATTGAATGTTGTCGCGGATTTCTTCCAAGCTGGACTTCAGCGCCTTAGCTACTTCAGTCGTACTTGGCGTACCCCAGACTAACAAGTGAAAGCCTGTCCGGCAGCCAAATGGTGAACAATCAATGTAGCCATCAATCCGATCACGAAGCAAGCTAGCGAGTAAGTGCTCAATTGTGTGTAACCCACCGGTTGGGATTGCATTATCATTTGGTTGCACTAACCGTAAATCAAAGTTAGAAATTTCATCACCCTTTTTACCTTCTTCAACTGAAATCAAACGAACGTAAGGCGCCTTAACTTTGGTGTGATCTAATGTAAAACTTTCAACTTTTCCCATGATTTTTCTCCTTCTTAATAAAATTATTTCCAAATATCTTTTGCGGTTTTTTCAACTAAATTAATTTTAGCCCATTCTTGCGTTTCAGTCAGTTGATTGCCCTCCTCAGTAGAGGCAAAACCACATTGCGTGCTCAGGGCTAAATGATCCAAGTCGTGGTATTGGCTCGCCTGCTTAATTCGCGCTTGCAAGTCCGCTTCTTTTTCTAACTCGGGCTTCTTGCTGGTGACTAAACCTAAAACTACTTCCTTATCAGCCGGAACTTTTGCTAATGGTTCAAAGCCTCCTGAGCGTTCATCATCAAATTCCAAATAAAAGGCAGCCACATTTTCTTTAGCAAAAACATAATCTGCTACAGGTGCATAACCGCCCTTGGCTGCCCAAGTAGAGTGATAATTACCACGACAAATATGAGTGGAAATCCGTAAATCAGCAGGCAAATCTTGCAGTGCAGCATTATTGACTTGCAAGTATTTTTCTTCTAAATCTTCACGTTTAAAGCCTTGCTTCACCATCGTTGCCCAGAAGTCATCATCAACAACCATCCCCCAGGTGCAGTCATCAAGCTTCACATCCCGGCAGCCAACATCATATAAAGCTAAGATCAAATCATGATAAGCTTGAGCCAGATCTGTTAATAATTCCTCTTCGCTGGAATAGTATTTTTGCACAGCTGCAATATTTTCTTCTCCTCTGACGAGTTCCGCATAGCATTGAGCTGGAGCTGGGATGCTCTGCCGAGGAGTCACGCCTTTTCCTTTAGTCAAATTACGCAAAAACTTAAAGGCTTCTAGGTCTGGATGGTCCCCAGCAAAGCGAATCTTGCCATTAATTTGCGCTGAATCTTTTCGCGTTTCTTCATCATGGAAGAGATAGCCTTGCTTTTGGGTAGTGTGGGCAATACCATCAAAGCCCCAGAAGGTATCAAGGTGCCAGTAACTTCTTCTAAATTCACCGTCAGTGACTACCTTCAAGCCGGCGCTAATCTCTTTTTCAACTAAGTCAGCAATCTCTCGATTTTCTACTTCGCGTAATTCATAAAGTGAAACCTTCCCTGCTGCAAAGTCTGCTCGTGCTGCTTTAAGTGATGTGGGTCTAAGAAAACTACCAACGATGTCATAATGCAAATTTGTCATATCTATTTCTCCAAATTAAAAAGTTCATTTTGCCTATTTCACTACTACTAGCCCAATGATAATTAGGACTAACCAGATCAAGACGCACATTCGCTTAAGGCCAGTCTTAATATTTTCTTTGCTTAACACTGCGTGTTTGTCTTCAATTCTCTCCATGGTTAATCCTCCTTTTTAATTTTGGTAAGCAAAAAGCGCCTCCAGAAAAGCCGTAATTAGCTTTCCTAGGGACGCTTCTAAAACGTGTTACCACCCTTACTTCAACTTTGCTTCACAACAAAGTCCTTACTAAGTACTCCTTACTCGGGACATACTCGAACGAGGTAACGATCGTTAAACGTAAATTGCTTACCAAACATGGCTTGCATTTTAAACAGCTCAGAGACCATCTTCATCATTCTCGGTAACATCGACTTGCACCTCACTCGACTCTCTGTGGAAACTCTGAATGATTACTCATCTCTTCTAAGCTTTTATTAATTTCGTTGTCATTATCTTATTACGATCGTTTGAATGTGTCAAGAAAAAATCTAAAATTATTTTATTTGGTGTAAATACTTACTTGGCATTTGATCACATAACCACACTTCATCATTACCAACATAAAAGTCAATTCCATCAGCGTGGGCTTGCTTAGCATCAACCATTAAGATTGCTGGCTGTTGATCACGTCTTTTACCCACTGATTCGGCCATCGCTATGTCAGTCGACAAGTGCACATATTGTCGTCCCATTGGCAGCAGTCCTTCTTTTTCAATACTTGCTAAGAAGCGATGCGCTGTGCCATGGTAAAGGACATCTGGTGGCGTGGCCTTTTGACGTTTAATAATTCCTGGTACAGAA
The DNA here is from genome assembly GCF_004009905.1 of Lactobacillus xujianguonis. Classification (GTDB taxonomy): domain Bacteria; phylum Bacillota; class Bacilli; order Lactobacillales; family Lactobacillaceae; genus Lactobacillus; species Lactobacillus xujianguonis. The sequence continues at coordinate 56,598 of NZ_ML136876.1, read as the reverse complement.
TGACCGTAAAGAGCACAAATCTTACCGTTTTTAATTTCAAAACGCACCTTGTCACTAGCTTGCATGATTTCTCGAATTTTCATTTCCGTCAGCTTTGGTTGAAAATGATGCATGCGATTCATTGCTTTCAAAAAATCTTGCAAATCAACAAAACCATATTCATCAAGCTGCAAGCCATATTTGTCTGGATTATGCCGCAAGCAGTAAGACATCTTTTTGCTGATGAAAACGTCATTGCGTTTATCTTTTCGTTCTTGCATGAATTTCACCTTGTATTCTCAACAATTTTTTGCTCATAATCTAACTATAGTATTTTTAGCGATAGAAAGGAATTCTCAATGAAAAAAGTTGCAATTGTCGGCGTTGGTCAAATGGGTAGCGCCATAATGGAAGGTTTATTCAGAACTAAAAAATATGACCTAATTGGTGAAAATCCGGTTAACCCGCGTGTCGATCAATTAGCTGAGCAGTTTAACTTCAAACTCGTGCATTCAATGACTGACTTGGCTAATTTAAAGCCTGACTTCATCATCTTAACTACGCCAGCTAAGATTACGTCAGCGGTGTTAAAGGATCTACCAGCTACTTCATCTGCTACAATTATTTCTGCCGCTGCTGGCATTTCCATGGCAGAGCTAGATCAAATTTTACCTGAAGCAAAAATCGCCCGCATCATCCCCAATACTCCAGTCGCCATTAATGCTGGTACGATTGCTACTTATTTGCCGGAGGATCTTGATGAAACAAGTAAGACCGCAATCAAAGAACTGTTAGCTGACCTAGGTGATGTGATCGAAGTCAAAGAAGAACAATTAAGTATTGCTGGCACAATCGGTGGTTGTGGGCCGGCTTTTGTCGATGTCTTTCTTGACGCTCTCGCGGATGCTGGAGTGCTAAATGGTTTAAAACGTGACCAAGCTAACCAAATTGCAGCTAGTATGGTCAAAGGTGCGGCAACTTTAGCTCTTGAGACCAAGACTGCTCCTGCTCTTCTACGTGATCAAGTTTGTTCACCTGGCGGCACTACAATTAAGGGCGTGGCTAGTTTAGAAAAGAATGGTTTACGTCATGCCGTGATCGACGCAGTTAATGCCGCTAATGAAAATTAGGCAAAAATTATCGTTGTTTCACGTGAATCATTTTTTAATGATAAAATAAGCAGCTTAGAATCGTTAATCTAAGCTGCTTTTTCATTACTATCTTTTAACAAAAGTATTCTTTTTAATCTTGTTTAAAATCTTGTACCCTACTGCACGATTTTTATTCTTATTATTTTGCGTTTGATTCGAGAAGAGCACAATTCCATTTTTATTATCAGATGTTAATTGAATCCAATTTGAAAAATGGGTTCCTCCAAAGTTGCCATAAGCCACTTGCAGGTCACCATGCTTCTTAAGATACAGGCCACCTGAATAAGTCGATTTCTTGGACTTCAAATGAGTCATGTAATGATATTGCTTTTCGGTGAGAATTTTTCCATTACTTAAACCCTTGATGATCTTCAAATAGTCACCTGGCTGTGAGAAAAGATTCCCGGCACCTGGCAATTGTGTCACCGTATATTGGTTAGCATAAAGCGGATCACGATAATTACCTTTATGACTACCGTAATAAGAAATCGCATCTGTCTTTCTACGAGGAATATCCTTATAAATATACGTATGATGAAGTTTCAACGGCTTAATAATCCGGCTCTTAACATTGGCAGCATAGGATTTATGCGTTACCTTGCGAATAATTCCTGCTAGTAAAACATAATTTGCATTGCTGTAGTTGAAATCATTTACCTTAGAACGTGGTGTCAGATCTAATTTGGCAACAGTCCACTTAATTGCTCCTGCCTCAGAGAACTTGATACCATGACTTTGTTCGCTACCACTCATATTTAAGCCAGAAGTGTGTGTCATCAATTGCCCAACGGTAATATGCTTGGCATGTTTCAATAATGGATACCAGCGAGAAATCTTGGTATTTTGTGAAAGCTTTCCTTGGTAAATCAGTTGCGTAATCATGGCACCGGTAACTGCCTTTTGCAAAGAACCCAAAGGATAAACTAACTTAGAACTGCCATTATCTAGCTTGCGCTTATAATATCCATACCCCACGTTAACTGTTTTGGCCTTGCCATCCTGCACCACAACAACTGACCCCTTGATGTGAGCCTCAGTCAGGGCCTTCTTAACAAAAGAACTTGTCACTTCAGCCTTAACAGTCTGCGAACGACTGCCCGCACAACAAAAGAGACTGGCGCAAAATGCCGCACCAATCATAGTTATCACTTGATGTCTTAAATTCATTTCTATCTCCAAATAAAAAATTTCCCAAAAATATTATAATCATTTTTTCTTGTTAGTTAATTCTTTTTTTAAAAAAGTCGAAGATAACGATTTTGAGGAGAGAAAAAAGATACCCTGATGCGTTCTTAATTAGAATGAATTCTGAAAACGAATTTTTGGCTAATTAATATGAATGTACTTATGCTTTACATAATATTTATATTTATATTTATATTTATATTAATCTTAATACTTATGTATATATAAAAAAGCAAGTTAGATCAGACTTTAGCAGATTTTCTAGCTTGCTTTTTTCAATTTAAAAATAATCATAAAAGCTGACAGTACCTTTGACAAATTCAAGCTTTGAATAATGATCTCCCGCAATCTCACCAGCTTTAATTGCATCGTGCAGAATCATATCCCCCAGTAGAACCTTAGTCCAGGAATTAATGGTTCCGGTAAAGTCAGCACTGGCTGAAACTTTTTTAACCCGATACCCATCATGATCATTAGTAATTTGCCAAGTACCATTGTTCCAAGGGCACAATTCATCTCCTGTTACACGAATCGTATAACTACCGAAATTAACCACTTTCATGCATGAGATAATCTTTTCAAAGTCAACTATCCGACTCATCATGTAAGGTTTAATGCCGATTTCTAGAACCCTTTGCTCAGTAAAGAAGTTTTCAAGTTTGCTTTCTTCTGGCATGAGTATCTCAAATCTAGCGCAGTCAGCATAGTTTTCTTTAATGTAAGTCAGTAATCCCTTAATGCCATCACCAGCATCTGCATACATTTCATCAACGAAAAAGGTATCATTCTTAACATGATAAAACATATATGCCTGTGGTAAACCCACTCTACCAAAGTACACTGCCAAATTGCGTTCAGGATAGTACTTTTCCATGCGGTTCCACCACCAGTATTCACGATTCATTGTATTGCGCTCATCTGAAGTATGCATCGGAACTTCGTATAACTGTGCAGCACCATTCTGAACTAATAAATCGCTCCATGTACCAGTAATAGTTTTTCCGTCAGTAATAGTACGCAGATATGGCAAAGCCTTATTCGTAAATACATACTTCTTTTGATAAATAGTATCTTCAAAGCCATATTGCCTGTAAAAATTTTCTGAAAATGATGCTAAATTTGCAAAAGGTATCTCTTCTTGATGCAAATCTTTCAGTATTTCTCGCATTAATACCGTAATATTCCCCTTTCCGCGAGCAGTTTTATCTGAAGAAACATACCCAATGCCTGCCATTTTCGTCTTTTGTGTGAATACACGCGCAGGAAATGGATTAACCATGATATAACTTTGTAATTTGTTTTTATCTAAGATGCCGTAACTGTCACTATGATCATAACGAGACATAAAAACTTGGTCTTTAGTAAGATCGGTATCTTTATCAAAAGCATCTTTGATAAGCCTTGCAATTTGTTGTAAATTGGCATCATTCTTTTGTAATTTCATACCCATATTTTAACACATTTATCATAATTAGAGATAGATGTTTTTCGTTCTTTGGTTAGTTTTATACTTCTGTTAGTACTTTATAATTATGTACTTTAATATACTTACACTTATATTTAGATTTATACTAATTTTAAATTTTGTCAACGCAATAAACTTTACTTTTTCAGATGCAAAACGCTTATTAATTGCATTAGGCCAGCCTTTTCTTAATGCTTATATTAGCTAGTATATTTATTTGTATACTTATATTTATCTATAGCCTTATATTTCTTATTGTAGTGTTAAGTATAATTATTAATGGCCACATTATTAGACTTTGTGTTATGATGCTATTAACAGATTAAATTGAAAAGGAAGCGTATTATGAAAATAATCTCATTTGCTGCCATCAAAGGAGGCGTAGGTAAAACCACTCTTGCCTACAACTTCGGTGAACGGCTTGCTAAAAATGGCAAAAAGATACTCTTCATTGACCTTGACCATCAATGCAATTTAAGTCAAACCTATGAAGTCTATGCTGATAAGGATATCGGTACCGTAGCTAACATCTTTTTACAAGAAGACAATGTAACTATTAACCATGTTAAAGAAAATATTGATCTAATTGCCGGTAACATGCACCTAGACGACATTGAAACTAATATTGAAAACATGACTAACAAAAACATGCGTCTTTACATGTGGCTTAACAACAATTATGACAAGGTGGGTATTGGCGATTATGACTATATTATTATTGATTGTCACCCAGACTTCTCTACCGCTACTAAGAATGCGATTATTGTAAGTCATGATATTCTCAGCCCTATTACACCAAGTAAGCATGGTTTTGATGCCAAATATAACCTAGAAGACCGGATTGAAGACTTACGAAAAGAAGCAATTGAGTTCAGTACCGGTGAAACTTATGTTACTGCGAAACTTTACTTTATCGCTAACATGATTAAACGTAATACCTCTTCTTCTAATGAAATGTTAGAAAGTATTAAGGATGACGACAGTGTGATAGCTGTTATTCCAGATAAAGAATTGTTCAACCGTTCTAATCTAGATGAAACACCGGTAGTTGAAATGATGGAAGATACTAGAACCTACAATAGAAATTATAATTTCTTCCAAGATTTCAACAAAACTTTTAAGCAAATTGAAGATAAATTATAAAAATAAAGAAGCTAAAACTATTCTTTGGCTTCTTTTTTGTTTTCGAAAAATATCTATCATATGTTGATATATCAGCTTTTATAGAATACGCATATTTATATTTATATGTATTAACCTACTTCTTATTATATTAGTACATTTTCATATTATTATCTCTATATTTACCAATAGCTTTATACTTAGACGTCTATATATATTTGTATGTTTTATTATTCTTATACATATTATTTTACATATAAATAGTTATATCCGTACAAATTAGTTTTCAATAAACTTTTGTTTTTCTAAAGCTTTTAAATATAAATGTACTTATACTTATATTTGTTGGTATAATATATCTGTTATGTATAAACATATTGGAGGTTATAAATATGGCATTCGATAGACCAAAGAAAAATGCTTTTCAAAATGGTAAAGAAACCCATGAAAAGATGACAGAAGCACTTAATAATAAACCAGAAGTTCAAGAAGTACCCCAACCCACTATCAATTACTCACTACCCACTAAAACACCTATTCAAAAAGAGAAGGTTAAACCATTTACTTTTACTTTAAAACCAAGTAATAGAAAAGCACTTAATAGAATAGCTAAACGTCATGGTTTTACTTCAACTAGTGCCTTTCTTGATGAGTGGATCGAACAAAACAAAGATAACTAAAGCTTTTAGTCAGATACATGTATTTTTACTTATGTATCTGGCTTTTATTTTTATTTAAAGTTAAAACTTCAATTGCTTTATTTAAGAATTAAAAAGCATTTAGCTAGGCAGCTGTTTTGAATGTCTTATTTGTAACCAATTGTTGTTCATGATTTTATTTAACAAAATTATGAGTTAATTCGCAGTTCACTATTTACTTACGTTTTAAGGTCAATATTGCAAGTGAGGCGGTTTGTAGTGAAAGTCATTTAATAACCATTTTATATATACCCTTTAATTAAACCCTTTAACATCCTTTTAGCATGACGCGGAGGCCTTGATATGCTTAAGCTACAGCAATTGAAAAACGACGTCTTGTGGAGTACTAGTGCGTGATTTACATGCTCTAATCCCTTTAATATCAACAAAGCTCGGCAATTTTTGCTTAATTTAATAAAGGTGACGTTTCATGGAAGCCAAAATAGCGTCAAAATAGCTTTAAAGCCTGATGTATCAACATATTGAGTACTTTTTAATAACAGTGTCGCAATGTGGAATTATTAAACGACGCTTTATGGTATTAACGGTGACGTCTGATGGAGAGACGATTTTCGAGATTTTAATAAGGGCGACATCTCATGGAGCCTAGTTATCCACAATTTTTGAAATTAGGGTGACGTCATATGGAGTAATTTAGGCAAAACTAGCTCCATTTTAATAAGAGTGACGCCTTATGGACACAACATATTGTGGTGCTCTTTTTAAATATATCCAATATTTGAGTACTCAATTCTCAGAAATGTAGAGTTAGTATTAATAAGAGTGACACCACGTGGAGATTATTTTTAGAATTACCCCTTTTTTAAATAAAATAGCGCTAAATAAGTCTCTAAAAGAACTATTTTCCCATTTTAGGTCGTTTATTTAATGTAATTTTTGAATAAGGGGGACATCTTATGGAGCTTCTTTTTAAGAATAGCTAAAAATATGCTAGAAAACACTACATGTTGTAAATTTGAGGCAAGCTAAAAATCATGAAAAACTGTTGAAAACTGTAATTTTTGCTAATTTTTTTGACCCGATTTTGAAAATTAATAAGGGTGACGGCTCATGGAGATTTTATTTAAGACGACGTGATGTGGAGTAATAAGGGTGACATCATATGGATTAAATTTAGAAAATGAATTAAAAACGACGTCTTATGGAGTTATTTTTGAATAAAAGTGACGTCGTATGGAACGAATTTTAATAAGGGTGACATCTCATGGAGCAAATTTGCTAATAAGTGTTGTTTCTACTGTTGAAATGCTTTATATTTACCTTAAATAAAAGGAACGACGTTACAGATTATGAAAGTCGTTAATTGGAGATTCACCTATGGCAATTAGAAAAAGACCTGTACAAAAGATAATTAAGATTGATAATCGCTTCAATGATGATCCTATCTTTGAGCCAATTGATAGCCTACCCGAAATAAATAGTAATATCTTTTGGCTAATTGCTGCGCAAGTAAAGGATCAAGGTAGTAACCGAATTACACTTTCTCCAGATCAGATTAAGCGTGAAGTCGGCTACAACAGTCATATTTCTAACAAACAAATTGCTAAAAATGTTGATGATACCTTTTCTCGGTTACTCACAATACAGCTGTCTAAAGAAGAAAAAGATAAAAATACCGGACACATCAACAAAATTCGAGAAAATATCTTCAAAAGATCGGTAGTAGACACTGATACGCTTGAGACTAGTGTAGAAGTAAGTGATAGTTTTCAATATTTATTTAACCATTTGGAACACTGGACACGCTTTTCAATTACGCAATATGTACGTCTTCATTCCAATTATTCGCGTAAGTTGTTCAGATTATTGAAGCAGTGGCGTACCGTGGGACACAAGGAATATAAAATCGACGATTTCAGAAAACGGCTGCAAATTCCGAAGTCTTACCGTCCTACAGATATCGACCGACGTGTTCTTAGTCTGTGTATTGAGGAATTGTGTGCTAATTTCCAGAATTTTAAGGTGACTAAGAACTACCGTAAAGGTGTTAGAGGGCGCAAGCTTGATTCTTATATCTTCACTTGGGTGCCTGAAAAGAATAATCAGCAAGATGTTTACTATGACAGTAGTATTGAAGATACGAATTCCGTTTATTACATCAAATCTAACCCATATTTGACGGATAAGCAGAAATTTAGAGCTTTAGACCGTTTTTACGGCTTTACTTTGGGTACTTGTGCTAAGGAGTATAAAGAAGGCCATCTGCACTCATATTTCTTGCCAAATAAGCTGCATAAACGCTCACGGCGGACTGCTTTCCATCGTTCTGATTTAAAGTCCTTGACGCAATATAAACACGCTCAATTTGCGCAATTATTGCACGTATACGAAGAAGTAAGCAAAAAAGGCTTCCTGACACCAGAAGACAAAGAGGACATGCAACTCCTTAAAATGGGCTACATGAAGTCTGAGGAAGATCGTGATCGCGATCAAAAGGCAGAAAAAGAACGACTCAAGTCCTTGGAAGAAAGTGCCAAGGACATGCAGGTTCAACGTGATAATGGTAATGTTTCGATTGACTTTACCCATGCTGGGCAAGATTTGAATGATAGCTTATCACTGTTTGATATAAAAGATTTAAGTTGACAATAAAATAAAAATTAAGAAGGCGATAGGTCACAAAACGTTGATCTATCGCCCCTTTTTTGTACATTATGAAATACATATATTTAGTACTGTAAATACACTTGTATTTATATTTTTAAAGATACGTGTAAAGATACATATATTATAATAGTGCATGGCTGAATATATGTAAAATGGATACTTATATGTAGCATTATGGTTTTAGATATTTCATAGTGCCAACAATTGAGAAGAATTTAATAAAAACGACGTCATTTGGAAGCAAAAAATCTCCAAATCACGTCGTTTTAAAGTTTATATGAATATTGATACTGGTAAGTATAAGAATACGGTACTTTATATTTAGATGTATATGACTACGGATATTAATATTTATTTTGTTAAATAAGTGAAAAATTATTCTGTAGCAAAGATGTTGGAAACATCGCTAAATTAACTTTTTAATTATTAATATACGGATAACTATAAGCGAAAGTATATAGATAATAATTCATAGCCGTATAAGGGTAATCATCAATATATTTGATATAATAAAAGCAAAACATCAAAAAGAGGTGCAATACTAAAATGGAAGAAAATACCAAAAATATGCTAGCCGGTAAGGCTTATCGTCCTGGTACAGCAGAATTGCAAAAGATTTCTCGCTTAGCCCATCGTCTATGCCGGGATTACAATATGTTGGCAGATACCGATAAGGAAGAAAGAAATGCAATTATTGATCGCTTGTTTCCTGATCATGGTAAAGGCGTTTACTTGCAAGGTCCAATTCAAGTTGACTATGGTCAATTCACGCATCTCGGCAAAGAGTTTTATGCTAATTTCAATTTGACGATTTTAGATACTTGTCCTGTGACAATTGGAAATAATGTCATGTTTGGTCCAAATGTCACGATTGCGACGCCACTGCATCCATTACTTCCTGAGCAAAGAAATGTTCGTTTGCAAAAAGATGGGACTTATACTGATATTGAATACGGCGCACCAATTACTATTGAAGATAACTGTTGGCTGGCAAGTAGTGTCACAGTTTGTCCAGGAGTAACAATTGGTGAAGGCAGTGTGATTGGTGCAGGTAGTGTCGTCACTAAAGATATTCCGGCTCATTCTTTGGCAGTGGGTACACCAGCGCGGGTATTACGAAAAATTACCGAAAAAGATCGGTTAACTGATTGGCCATATCAATAGAAGAAAAAAGAATGATCAAACATTTTTCAGTTTGATCATTCTTTTGATTTAAAAATTATTTTTACTAGTTCTTGGTGTAAATTTTTGCCAGAGCAGTTCAACAACTCCGATCCAGGTCCAAGAGACTAAAACTGAGCCGCAGACATCAGTTGGGTAGTGAGCATAAAGATAAACTCTCGAAATCATTTCAATTACCAAAATCACTGCTAATAAGATATCAACCCAAATGCGGGTGGTTTTGTTTTTCAAAAATACTGGCAAGAAAATCATGATGAACCACAGAACTAAAATTGATAGTCCTAAAGTGTGACCACTTGGAAAACTAAAACCGTCATCAATTGCCAAATGTTGAATTGGACGTGCACGTTGAATGAGGTGCTTGATGACCCAACCAACTGCATCGGCACTGATTAGTAAAACAAGTAGATTCAGCGCCAGCGGTTTTTGGTGTTTAATCCATAAAATGATGACAATGATCAACATCCAGACCAAATCCATTTTAGGGGAGGCAAGGAAAGAGATTTTTAACATAATTCCTTGTAAGTTAGGACTAAAATGAACAAGCTGCTGGAAGAAATGATCAACGTGATTTACCCAACTGGCATGAAGCACAATTGAGAAGGCCAAAATCAAAGTCAATGGCAGGCCAATGCCAATGGCAGTGTAATTTTTCTTCATTATTTATTTTCTCCGTTAAAAAAGAATAACACATAGATTCTACCATAGTATAGGAAGAAATGAGGCAAAATCTCGGTGTAAATGATCGTTAATTGACTTTGTCCTGCAGTAAAGCTTATGATTTAGACATAATAGAAAGTTGTAGACAAAGATGAAGAAAATAAATAAATTTTGGAAGAAAATCATCATCGTCTTGATGCTGCTAGGCGGTATGGGAGTGGTGACGACCGAGCAGACCACACAACCTGTTCAAGCTGCTAGTCACAAGATAGCCAAAAAGGCCAAAAAGAAGCAGCATAAAAAGAAACGCTTAAAGAAACAAATCAAGATTGATCGACAGAAAAAGCATCACCGGGTCAAAAAGCAAATCAAAGCCTCGAAGCTTAGAATTCCGGTAGCTACGATCTATGTGGGAACTAGTAATGCAGAAGATCGACAGGCAACTGAAGCAGCCTTAGCTGCTTGGAACCAAACCGGCGCCGTTAAATTCATTCAAGTTGCTAAGCCACAACAAGCCTATATTTATTTACACGATGGAAATTACGGCCAAACAACCTGGGCTGGTGAAGAAATTGAACGCCGAGTCACAAAAAATACTCGTTCATCTGAATTTCGCTTGAATGATTTTTACATGAGAATTATTGATCCTCAATCGCGGATTGATGTTGCTGAACACGAATTAGGTCATGCTATCGGCTTAAACCATATTGATGGCAGACCGTCAGTTATGAATTCAGTACTTGATCTAGGTCATGCCTATTCCATCCAACCAATTGATGTTGTTTCAGTGATAACGTTATATAACACTCAACGATAAGAAAAACGTTAATCATTGCCAGAAAACGGCAATGATTATCTTTTATTTAAAAATATCGTATAGAATAACTCGCGTGATTTTGAGCAAAATTCTTGTCTTATGATTACTTGCTGCCTATATTAGTTATTATCTTTTACTAACTCAGTTAGTAAAAATTTCCAAATTATGGGTAATTATAGCTTCGTATAGTATTTGGTAAATCCCGGTGTTGAGCGCTTTAGTAATAAAAAATAACAGAAAAAGCATAAATGTTAGCGCTAACATCGAATAAACTATACGCGTATAAAATGAGGCTTCTGTAAGGCTGAATGCAAATTCATCAGGGTTGAATTGAATAACAGTTAATTTATAATAAAAGTGTAAAGAGAAAGAGTTATAGAATCGCAGGTAGTTAAAATGTTAAACGTTAAGAACTTAATCAAAGCTGTTTCAAGTATTACGTTTGTTGCTAGTTTAGGTTTAGTTGGCATTGGTACTGTAAATGCTGCGTCTACGGCTGCTCCTTTAGGTTCAGCTGAAGTTGAACCAACTAATCCGGTTGCTAAGAAAGGCGACAAGATCTTTGTTGTCGTCAAAGACTCTAAGAATCAAAAGGTTAACGTTGTTAACGCCAAGAACCATACTACTGGTGAAAAAGTAAAGATGGGTACTACTTGGAAAGTTAAGGCTACTAAGAAAGTTAACAGCAAGCGAATTTACCGGATTGGTAATCAAAAGCAATGGTTAAGATCAAAGGATGTTGTGAAGAACTAATTTACTTTGAGCTTAATAAATAGCGATTCTTTTAGGAATACAGTCATCTAATGGAGATGGCTGTATTTTTTTGCAGAAATTAGCAATTTAATATTCAAAAATTACTATTAGTAAGATATTATAGTGGGTAGTACTCTAAATTAAGATATATGAGTGAATTAGATATAGATGTGAAAAAAAGAGACTGAAATGGACAGAAAAAAGAATTTCTTCATGCCCTGTGATTTATTGCTAGCAATTTTGTTCCCATTGATCTTAGTGAGATGGGCTTCAATTTACTGTACTAACAATATTAGTAATGGAATAACTGCAATTTTAGTGTTAGCAGTGATTACAGGATTTATTTTGCCAAATATCCTAGTTAGTTGGCTAATGATTATTTTAACCACGATTAGCATGGCATATTTGTTTTTGGGATATATGATCTTACCGACCGCAATCAAACTGATTGTATTGGTAATTTTTCCAATTGAAGTGCTATTGGTTAATTATGCTAGTCAGCATTTAATTAGATTAAAGTTTATGAAAAATGATCGGCGGTCAATTAATCGCTACTTGGCACATTATAATCCGCATGTAAAGTTGCAAACGACTTATAATGCGATTAAACTCTACCGGCGTCAAATTCGGATCATTAAGAAAATGAAACAGATGAACTTTCACACGACGGTAACCTTGGTGCGCTGGGAAAATAGTCAACAATTTAAGGAATTTCATCATTATGAATATTTAAAAGCCATGCGCAAGCTCAGTAAGGCCTTAAAAGAAAGTCGCTTGACTGCAGAATTCATTTATTTCCTGGGAAATGGAAATTTCATCGTTATATCCCCTAATCAACCTGAAAGAGTATTAAATTTCTTAAATCAACAAACTGAGCAAACAATTTCAGAGTTAGCAGTTCCAATTCCAATTCAATTAAAGGTGGTATCACAGACTGTTACTCAGGAAAACTTAGATCGCTATAGTGATTGGACGGTTTTATTCAAGCATTTGATGCGCGAAGCAGAAACAAAGTTAGTAGTTGAATATTTGAAAGGACAAGTAGGTTGATCGAGAGTTTTTACACCCTCAGTTTGATCATTTCGACGATCTTTGTGATCAGCTTTATCATTATTTTCTTTTGCGCTTTAAAAATTTATTTCAATGTTGAAAAGACGATGATGAAAAATAAGAGGAATGATCAAGATGAGTGATGCAGTTCAAATCATTACCTTAATTTCCATTTGGTTTTCACTGTTAATGTCGCTAGTAACTTTGGCTGGAGCAGTTAAGTTTTGGCTAAAGCATAGTAAAGTTAGTGTCAAAATTGAGCCCCTTAAACGCTATCCGCAAGTAACAATTGTGGTTCCAGCGCACAATGAAAAGTTGGTCATTGCCAAGACAGCCGAGGCAATACTTAACTTGAATTATCCAGCAGATAAACTAGAAGTGTTAATCTTTGCTGATAATTGTAGTGACAAAACTGCTTAAGAAGTGCGTCGAGTTTTTAACAAGACAAAATATCAAAATTATCACGCCCAAGTTATTGAGCGGACTGGCAGTGGTGGTAAGGCAGGTGTTCTAAATGATGCCTTGAAAATTGCCCATGGTGAATATTTAGCAGTTTATGATGCTGATGCGATGCCGGAAGAGAATGCCTTGTACTTTTTAGTCCAAAAACTATTGGAAAATCCGGACCGGTATGTTGCGGTCTATGGACGTAATAAAACTCGGAATGCTAATCAAAATTTCTTAACAAAGTGTATCAACCAAGAGATTTTGGTTACGCAACGAATTCGACATTGCGGTATCTGGGAGTTGTTCAAAATTGGTAGCATTCCTGGTACTAACTTCATTATCAATACTGACTATGTCAGATCAATTAATGGCTGGCGTGATGGTGCCCTAACAGAAGATACAGATTTGGCTTTCAAAATTATGGGTTCTGGAAAGCTGATTGCTTTAGCCTATAACTCAGAAGCTTATGAACAAGAACCAGAGCACGTTCGAGACTATTATTATCAGCGTTTGCGCTGGGCTAAAGGCAATTATGAAGTCGTCATTACTAACTTAAAGCACTTATTCGATGATACTAATTGGCGGGTTAAACTAGAAACGCTGTATTATGCCAGCACATTTTTCTGGTTTACTAAGGCCGTTGTCTTATCAGATATCATCTTTTTTGCCAATTTGATCTTTTGGCTTGGCAGTTTCTGGAATCCTGCTTTACAAATTCCATTTACGCTTTCAACCAACAGTATTCTGTTAGCGCAAGTATTGCTGTTTAATTGGCTCTTGATGATTATGTTGTACATTTTGCAAATTAATACCGCGACTGCAACGCAATTTGGTCAGACGACAAATGGGCAGATTTGGCTGTCATTAGTAGCTTACTTCACTTATTCGCAATTGTTTATTGCGGTTTCTTTGCGTGCAGTTTTTTCCGTTATGGGCGACCGGATTTTTAAACGTAAAACTACCAAATGGGTAAAGACAAAGAGATTTTCAGACTAAGATGAAACAGAAAAGATATATTACCATTTTCGTTACGATCCTAATCTTGTTCTGCGTCATAATGACTTACGTGCGTTTTTCTAACAATCAAGAAACACAGGCGCAGATCTACCAAGATTGGCAACGGATATATTTAAGAAAGAAGGGCGAGCAGGCCTTTGTTGATACTACGCCGCAGGCAACTAAACCGGTAGTTCTGTCAGAGGACAAGGTTACGGGATGTTAATTAGTGTGCTAGCTGCTAAAAAGGGATTAACTGACCAAAAACAGTTCCAGCAATTCTATGAGTATTATTTAAACCATCGTTTGCCTGGAACGCAGCTCTTAAGTTGGCGGCAAGTGGCTGGCAAAGATGCGGATAGTAGTGCGACTGATGGGGACTTAATGGTGGCGCAAGCCTTGATCCAGGCTTACCGCTTGTGGCCGCAGAAAAAAGAATATGCGCGGCAAGCGCGGAGATTGTTAGCTGATATTTTGAAGTATGAATATAACGCTCGAGAAAAGATCCTAACCGTTGGGAATTGGGCTACAGCTAAATCAAAGTATTATGATTTGATGCGGACCTCAGACGTGATGCCAGCGGTTTTTACGCAGTTTTACCAATTTACTGGTGAGCGCAAGTGGCTGGTAATCAAGCAAAAAATGCTTAAGCGGCTAGATCAGCTGAGCAAAAGCAATTCTTCAGGTTTGGTTCCTGATTTTGCTTGGGTTAAGAAGGGTAAGGCCAAGCCAGTTAAAGCTAACACGGTGGCGACTGCTTATGATGGCGCTTATTCAGCCAATGCTTGCCGAGTACCAATGCTACTGGCAGATAGTCAGGATAAGTTATCAGAGCAGATCTTGCGCCGGATGCTGAGCTTCTTCAGTAAGCATGTGCCGCTAGCTTCAGGCTATACCTTAAACGGAGAAGTGATCAACGCTAAAACAATTGGTAGTTTTAGTGCGCCTGTTTTTTACGCAGTTAATCATTATCGCAATCAAAGTTATGATCAGCTCTTTTTAAGTGAGCAACATCATTTTACTGATGGTTTGCCAAAAGATAACTATTATGATGCAACTCTCATCTGTTTAGTGGCGTTGATGAACGAAAAAGTTTAAAAGAAGCCGAAATAGTAAAAATAAATTGCTAAATGCCGTATAATGATTGTGATGAAAGCGGATTTATAATTTTATAAAATGAGGTGTTAATATGAAAAAATGGATGTTTGGACTTGGGGCTGTCACTGCCGCTGTAGCAGCTGGTGTTGCCACTAAAGTATTTTTAGATAAGAATAGTACTGAAGAAACCGAAGAAGCAGAAAAAGATCGCGGCGTTTCACCAGTCTATGAAGAAAAAAATGTTGAAAGTACTGAAAATACTGAAGATGAAAAAGATGATGATGTAACCGATCTTAAGGCTGACGCAATCAACCACGGCTATGTTCCTGAAGAATATTAGAATGTTTTTGCTCCCTTAAGTGGGAGCTTTTTTGTTAGGAGGATTTCGATGGAAGATCCAGTAATTGCAAGAAGAGCTATCAGAAAGTTTATGTCACTGCCGGTAACGCAAGAAGAGATTAAAAAGTTAATTGCGGCCTTTCAAGCTGCACCTTGCGGGATGCACCAAGCTTCGGTCATGCAGGCGAGTGTAATTGTTGATCCGGCTTTACGGGCGGAAGTAGAGAGTAAGACTAATAATTCCTGCTACGGGGCTCCGCTTTTATTTGTGATTAGCACGAAGAAGGGCAATAATTTTGGCGAACGCAATGCTTCAGTTGCTGCTGAAAATGTCATGATTGAAGCAACTGAGTTAGGCTTAGGTTCGGTCTACATTATGTCAGGGGCTTCACAATTAAACAGTTATCCTGATTTGAAAGAAAAGTTAGGCATTACCACCGGCTTTGACGCAACGGTCATTGTTTGTGTAGGCAAAGCCGCTGATCAGCCAAAGTTAGAGGACCGCTCCCAGCGCTATCAAGTGGTCATTAAGTAGTTTTTTAAACAATAGAAAATAATTTGCAGGCGAATGATTTTCGCCTGCTTTTTTCTTACCACTCACTTGTTTGCATTAGCAGAGCAAAGTATAATTTGATTTATACGGTCCAAATTATGGCAATGAAACATAAATTAAGATACTGAAGCCGATTACATTTCTTAAAATAAAAGACTTATCAATTCAGCATCGTGAAACATGGCCATAAAAGCCGGTATAATAACGTTTTTGGGAGAAAACATGCTTAATCCACACACAGTCTTAAAAAACACTTTTGGATACTCGAATTTCAGACCCGGTCAAGAAAAAGTCATTGACTTAGTTTTAGAAGGGCAAAATGTCTTAGCGGTCATGCCAACGGGAGCGGGAAAATCACTTTGCTACCAAGTACCGGCCTTAGTTAATCCCGGAGTAACCTTGGTGATTTCACCATTAATTTCATTGATGAAAGATCAGATTGATTCTTTACATCAAAACGGCATTGAAGCTGCCGCCTTAAATTCAGCTACTCCACAAGAAGAGGTTAATCCCATTTTGCGCCAAGCTTATGAAGGCAAAATTAAACTCTTGTATGTGACTCCTGAGCGTTTAGCCATGGATTATTTCCGCTACCAGTTGAATTTCTTAGATATCTCATTGGTAGCTGTTGATGAAGCCCACTGTATCTCGCAGTGGGGACACGATTTTCGTCCAGCCTACCGGCAAATTATGGCTGGGATTAAAGCTTTAAAGAGTCAACCTAACATTTTAGCGTTAACAGCTACAGCGACGCCAGCTGTTCAAGATGATATTGCTAACCAGTTAGCAATCCCTAAAGAAAATCGCGTAATTACTTCTTTCGCGCGGCCTAATCTGAGTTTCTCAGTGGTTAATTCACCTAAGGATAATAATCTATATATTTATAAATATATTCATAATCATCAGGATGAAGCAGGGATTGTTTACACCAACACCCGCAAGAAAGTGGAAGATTTAACTAATTATTTAGCTAAAAAAGGAATCTCGGTTGCCGCTTATCATGGTGGCTTACCAGCTGACGAACGTGCGCAGGTACAGGATGCTTTTCAATTTGACCAAGTTCAAGTAATTGTAGCGACGAATGCTTTTGGCATGGGGATTGATAAAAGTAATGTTCGCTTTGTCATTCATGCTAACAGTGCTCGCAATCTGGAATCTTATTATCAAGAAGCTGGCCGGGCTGGCCGAGACGGGGATCCGTGTGAGGCAGTGATGCTCTACAAGCCAGGAGATTTAAGAACTTATCGCTGGTTTATTGAAAATTCTGATGCTGATGAAAAGTACCAAAAGGTCCAATACACAAAATTAGCAAAGATCACTCAGTATGCGAACACTTCAGAGTGCCTGCAACAATTTATCGTGCGCTATTTTGGTCAAGATTGCCCGCCTTGTGGCAAATGCTCCAATTGTCTTGATAAACGAGAATTAATGGACATCACCCAAACTGCTAAAAAAGTAATTGCGGTTGTTTATGAATTAGATGGCCGTTTTGGTAAAAATATTGTGGCGCAAGTGGCGGTTGGCTCTAAAAATCAACGGATGAAAGAACTAGATGCTGAGCAATTAGATCATTATGATAGTTTGAAAATGCCGCAAAATGAAGCCATTAGTTTAATAAATTATTTGGTCGCAAATGGTTATCTGGAACAAGTTGGTGACCAATATCCGGTAGTTCATGTCACTAACAAGGGCTGGGATGTGCTTGATGGCAAGCAACAGGTATTCCGGCGTCAGCCACAAGAAGTTAGCCAGGTTCGACAAGAAAATGCTGATAACGGCTTATTTGCCCTTTTGAAGGAAAAACGGTTAGAACTGGCTAAAGAGCAAAAAGTACCAGCTTTTATGATTTTTAATGATCGTTCTTTAAGAGAAATGACCGCAGAATTACCCACCACTGAAGATGAATTTTTAGAAATTAGTGGGGTTGGTCAAGCCAAAATGGAGCGTTACGGTAAGGTCATGATGCAAATAATTAAAGATTTTAAAAAGAATCATCAAGGCTGAGTCGTCTAGCGGCTTTTCTATGAGGTTTGCCAGTATAATTGTGGGTAAAGAACTAAAAAAGATAGAGGTGTTTATCCATGAAGAAATTAAATACACTTAGCATTATCGGAATTGCCGCTACTGCTGCCGGAGCAGTAACCGCAGCCGCCATCGTTGGAACCAAGATGGTCATGAAGAAGATGGCTAAAAAGGCTGAAGAAAAGCAAGAAATTTTACGTCTCAATGCTCCTCAAGGAGTTGGCGATGATGCACAAGCTGAACTTGATGCTAGTCAATTAAAAGACGAAGATCGCGCAAAGCAAAAGACGGAATTCCCTCGCGTTCACTTAGAAGACAAAAGTAAAAAACTAGAAACAGATGAATAATTAAGACCTGATGATTGCCAACTTGGTAATTATCAGGTTTTTTGGTGAAAAATAGTACTAAAAAATGCCGGTTAATGTTTTAATATTAATTAGCCGAAAAAAGGGGATGAAAAACATGGCGCGGCAGAAGACTTATATTTGGTGCAAACTTGAATTTACGGATGGGACGCAGAGTTGGTATTGCATCAGTCGCGTATTGCGCAAGGCAATTTTGATCGAGAAAAAGCAGAATCGTTTTTGGAAAAATGAGTTGATTAACAATTATATTACAGTCGCAACAACGGAATATAAGAACAATCGAGCCCGGCTAACAGTGGGCAAGATTCTTGAAGTTAGTGTTTCCCATCATGGAACGCCGGGTAGTAATTGGACGCGCAATCAGTTTGTCACCCCTGAGCATTTGCTCAATTTTAAGAGTGCCTATAATTATTTAAAGCATGATTATACTTGGTATAACCGCTTGGCAATTTGGGTGGCTTTACGATATTGGCATAATGAATTAAAACAAAAGCAAATTAAGCATTGGCAACGTTCACTAGGAAAAGTGCGGGGCAAAGTTTATCATTTGCGTAAGTAAGCATCTGAGAAATGAGAATTTTTCAGGTGCTTTTTAATTTTTTTGCAAAAATTTTCGTGTGCGTGAAGAATTATCGGACTCAAATTTGCTCTGAGGATGCTTGGCCTAAAGCCAAAAATGGCAGTTGACGCGGGCTGCAGGAGTCGGTATATTTATTGGCGAAAAAGTTTTGTGCACAATCCTAAATTAAACGACATCGTTTTAAGTGAGGAAGAACGAATGAAGCAAATGCAAAAAAGTAATCACTCGCTCTTAATTAAGTGGGCGATTTTAATCATTGTTTTGGGATTGAATCTGGTTTTGACAGCGCCTAAAGTGCAGGCGGATGACCAAGCTTCGACTGAAATTATTGCGAAAGAAGCTGTTGGTAATGGTGATTTACATGGGCAGTTAATTACAGCGGATATTGCGGAATGGACTGCAAATTTTGACTTTAAGAAGCGTAAACTCTGGGGCAACGTTGACGTTAAGATTATGATTCCTGAAGAGCAAGCTCTTAAGACTGGTAGTGCGGTTTTTCAAGTGGACGAAGAGCAGTATAGCTTAAGTGAATTTAAAAAGGCTTTTCCTAAGACTAAAGCCGCAGTAACGAGTAATGAAATCCATTTAGTTTTTGCCCAAGATGAGATAAGCGGTAAGCAAGTTACCCTAAAATATCGCACTATCTTGGCTGAAGAAGAGAAAAATCCAGTAAATCGAGTTCAAGTTAAGTATGTTGTAGCTGATGATTTATTAACGCAACTGGATCAAAAGGCTAAAAAAACTAATGCGAAAAATGATGACCAACAAGAAGCAGCAAATAGTTGGATGGATGCCTTCATGTTACGGGCAATGAAAGAATTTTTGACTTACTTTAATGCTAAAAAGCCTTTAGCCGAATTAGATAAAAAAGAACTTGCAACTGAAAAAGATAAAACGAAAACTGATGATTGGAAAATCAAAGTTGAAGACCATAAGGTAGATCAGAGCTTAGACGATAAGACAAAGGACGAAAAGATCAAACTTGGTGATCAAACCAAAAACAAACAAGCAGCTTTAACGACTGCGACTGCAGATCAGCCGGCAGCTACTAAGCAGACTAAAAGCAAGCATTTTACTTACCAACCAAGTAGCAAGTATAAACGTTATGAAAGTTCCAACCGACACTCTTCACAAAAAGACGAGAGTGATGATCCAATCGATGATTTTGCAGCCAAGAGTGAACGTCATTCTCGTTCACGCCGTAGTTTGCCACAAACTGGGGATGCACACAATCCCGTTTACTTCTGGCTAGGCTTAGCTTTCTTATTAGGTGTGAGTGCTTTAATGATCAAACTACAACGGAAAAAATAAGCAAGTAAAGAGGTATCGTTTCTAAAATGATGCCTCTTTTTAATTTATTTTACAGTTTTCTTTAAAATAGCGTGGAAAGTTCCGGTAGAATAGCGTAAAATATGAAAAACAGATAGAAATAATCATTTTCAGCTAATTTTTGAAAGTTTTTAGGGAGGCAATCCAGTGACTAACCTGATTAATAAAACGCTAAAAACTGACCAACTTCACGGTAATTACCTTTTCATTTCCGATATTCATGGCAATCTTGAAACCCTTGATTTGATTAAAAAAGCGCAAAAGGATTATCCGCAAGCCCAATTCGTGGCTGGTGGTGATTATGTCGATGGCCGTGACCATGTAAAAGAAGTTCTAGACTTTTTAATGGCAGCCCAAGCAAGTGGCGGAATCATTATTCGCGGTAATCATGAACAAATGCTGCTGAATTATGCTGATGAACAAGAACACCAAGATGGCATTTGGTTTTATAACGGCGGCGATCAGACTTTAAAGCAACTTTTTGGACATCAGGCAAGTCCTGAAGAAGTTCGTCAAAGTAAGTATTACCAATTCTTGAAAACCACTCCCATCATGTATGAAACGCCAAAGCATATTTTTGTCCACGCAGGTGTGCGTCCGGATGAAAAATATGATGATCCAACAACTTATGCCGCAGAATTAGATATTTATCATCACCAATACACCTATGATTTTTACCGCTTATGGGCTCGGCAGCAATACTGGTATCAAGCTGTTAGTGATCAAGTCTTTGCTCACAATTTAACTAAGAAAACGATCGTTACTGGTCATACACCAACTTCAGGTATTACTGGTCAATATGAGAATGGAGCAGTCTTGCATACTTCTTTATTAAATCCAGTGCGGCAAATTCAATACGATCATGAACCAGCGCGGATTTTTACGGATGGTGGTTCTCATTCTGACCCGCTTCGTTTTCCGCATAATGATGGGAATGTGGTAGTCTTAACTAAAGATGGCAGTGTTAAGCAAGTCTATAATTATGAGAACACGTTAAAGAATTAAGGATGGATATGAAGCAGGAATCACTCTTTTCAAATCGGAATAATGAACCATTAGCTAGTCGGATGCGGCCGAGCAATTTAGACGAAATTGTGGGCCAGCAACACTTAATTGGTCAAGGCAAAGTCTTGTGGGAAATGATTGACCAGGATCGCGTGCCTTCGATGATTTTATGGGGCCCGCCAGGTGTTGGTAAAACCACCTTGGCACGGGTCATTGCTGCCCACACGAAGTCAGACTTTATTTCTTTTTCCGCAGTGACTAGTGGGATTAAAGATATCAAAAAAGTCATGACTGATGCAGAGAAGAATGCAGATTATGGCAAGCGGACCATTGTCTTTGTGGACGAAATTCATCGTTTCAATAAGGCTCAACAAGACGCCTTTTTACCCTTTGTTGAGAATGGTTCCATTGTTTTAATTGGAGCTACAACGGAAAATCCATCATTTGAAGTTAATTCGGCCTTATTGTCTCGCTGCCGTGTTTTTGTTTTGAAACAGTTAAGTACCCGGGAAATAATTTCATTACTGCAGCGCGCCTTAAAAGTGGGCTTTAAACAAGAATTAAAGCTAGATGCGGACACTCTCAAGCAAATTGCAGTTTTTGCGGATGGAGATGCCCGGAATAGTTTGAATACACTAGAAATGTTAGTTGAAAACAGTACTATTCAAAAAGATGGGACTGTTCAACTGGAAGAGGATTTGTTAACGCAAATTCTTGGTGGTAAAACTCTGAAATATGATAAAGATGGCGAAGATCACTATAATTTGATTTCCGCCTTGCATAAATCAATGCGTAATAGTGATACTGATGCCGCAATTTACTGGCTAACGAGAATGCTAGAAGGTGGCGAAGATCCACTGTATATTGCGCGAAGATGTGTCCGTTTTGCCAGTGAAGATATTGGCTTAGCCGATATGAATGCCTTGAATCTAGCGATTAATGTTTTTCAAGCTTGCCAGTTCTTGGGGATGCCGGAATGTAATGTGCATTTAACTGAACTGGTCATTTATCTGTCATTAGCACCTAAATCCAATGGCGTTTATGAAGCAACCATGAAGGTGGCTGATGATGTGAAAAATACCTTGAATCAACCGGTGCCATTGCAGATTAGAAATGGTGTCACTAAGTTAATGAAGGATGAAGGCTATGGTGCCGGCTATCAGTATGCTCATGATACGGCTGATAAGCTGACTAATATGCAAACTATGCCTGATAACTTGGTTGGACACCAGTATTATTTCCCTACTGAACAGGGACACGAAATTCGCTTTAAGAAGCGATTAGAACAAATCAAAGAATGGCATGAAAATCATCAACAGTAAAAAACGAGCTTGTAACGTTGTTCAACGTTAAGCTCGTTTTTACATATCTACAGCAGTTGCCGTAACTTCGAATTGATAAGGCATTTTTCCGGTGAGCACGAATTTCTCGTACAGCATCCGAATCGCATGGGAAAGCGTTAATTGGCAGTTCTTTAAGACTGTCATTGCTTTTTCATAGATTGTCTCATCAACTGCTTTTTGAATCATCTTACTCTTGTCGTATTCGCATTCGTTAGCTTTCAAAGCTTGGATTGTAGCTAGCTTGTTAGCTGTCTCTTCTTCAGTCTTAGTCAATTTCTTGAAGGGCAAGAATCTATTATTGGCAATAAAGTGCATAAAGCCATTAATAAAAGTTCTTTGAGTAAGACCGATTTTGGCCAACGACCGTTTAACTGCGGAAACAAGATCAGATTTCAAAGTTACGCTGATAATCTTTTTGATGATTTGCTTCACGATGGTTTGTCCTTTCTTAACTTGATAAGACTATTTTGTCATATACAAATCAAAAAGAAAAGACTGTTAAAAATTCTTAATAAATTTGTTACGTAACGTTATAACGGTGAAAAATTATCGTAAATCTTGCATCATTTGCAAAGCTTTCCTTGCCGAATGTTTAACTGTCAATTTTTGAGCAAATTCACGATAAGCTTGGCGCGCCTGTTTTAATTCTGTGGGATGTTCAAACCAGTAATCAATTTGCTTGGCTAACGCGCTACTGTCGCCAGCTGAAAAAAGATTATGCTTATTTAGCGCGTATGAGGCGGTCGAAGATAGTGGTGCATTGGCAATCACGGGGACACAACCTGCCGCAAAGGCTTCCATGCAAGCCATACCTTCAATCTCGACATCGGCACAATGGACTACCAGATCAGCCTGACTCATTTCACTGCGCAGGTGGGCCGGCGTGTAAAACTTTAATAAAGGACGGTTAGGTAAAGCTTGTGCCAGGCGTTGGTATTTCTTCTCCAGTGGCCCTTTGCCAGCAAAGATTACACGCAGCTCGTGCGCATGTTTAGTTAAATGCAAAGCCTTAAACAATACCTCTTGGTGCTTTTCCCGTGAGTAACGACCGATGCACAAAATGGTAAAAGGCTGGCCGATTTCTTCTTTATGCGGATTATTAATAAACTTCTCGTCAATACCATTAGAGATGACATACAATTTTTGCTTAAAATGCGCCTGCTCTAGTTGCTGCTTAACTTTAACCGTTGGACATTGCAAGGCTGCACAATTTCGAAAGGAAATATGTTTAAAAAACGACATAAAGAAATGATTAAAGATGGGGTAATTAATGTGCAGTGATTCAGTAATATTTCCCGGGTAAAGATGAAAAGTTCCATAAACGGGTTTACCCGCCTTACGAGCCAGTTTAGCTGCGGTCCAGCAAACCGGGAAGGGTGTTTCAATAGCTACGATATCTGCCCAGGCAACCGCCCTATTAAGTACTGCGCGTTTAGGTACGGCTAAATGATAACCTTCTTTAGCAATAATCTTATTAAAAAAGGGGACAAACAGTTGCGGTAAGGGATAATCTGGCTGACCGTTGATTGCACAAGAAACAATCCGTACTTCGTGTCCAGCTTGTCTGAATTCGTGAACAAAACGCTGAGTAGAAATACAGAGTCCGTTACTTTGGTTAAAATAATCATCAATGACGACTAAAATCCGCATCTTGCAGCCAATTCCTTTCTAAGTCAAAAAATTTCGATTTTTTGCAAAAAGCTATTTGCTTTTTGACAGCGAATAGTTATAATAAATATGCCCTGTGCGGGGCATTAAAATACGTACATAGGTGAAGATGGAAAAAGGGTGACCGACCGCATAAAATTAACGGGAGTGATGACCCGTTAATTGGTCGGCTTAGGCTATGGTATGTGATACATATCTAACTTTATAAGTAAGAGTTAAGCAAATCTGCTTAGCTCTTATTTTTTGCCTAAAAATCCGATAAAGAAGACCCTTTTTCCTGGTCACGATGCTGACGCCGATATTCCCCGGGCATTAAATGGCAATACTGCTTAAATTTTCGGTAAAAAGTATTTTGATTGTGCAAACCGATTATTTCACAAATTTCAGAAATTACATAATCAGTCGTGTTGAGCAAATGCTTAGCAGCTTCTAGTCGGCACTGCAGGTGCAGCTCAGCAAAGGAGTAACCAGTTAATTGCTTGATCAATTAACTCAAATAAGGAGGAGTATAGCCGTAACGTTTGGCTAAATCACTTAGAGAAATAGTAGCATAATTTTCAAGAATCTTGGAGAGGATATGTTTTTGCGAGTTGGGGTCATGAAGTGAAGTATTAAGTAAGAATTGATAGACGAGACTGTTTTTTTGTCGTGATCAAGCAATTTAAAAGATAAATTTTTGTTAGTAAAGATCACGTTGATCAACAAGTCATCTTTACCTAAGGCAGCAATCTGGTGGCGAGCGCCAATGTCCATCATTAGGGTGTCGCCTTGCTTAAGTGTGACTGGTACGCTGTCAACAATCTCATCACATTGTCCTTGCAGCATGTAGTTAATTTCCACAAATTCATGACTGTGCAAGGGATAAGGAGCAAAGCGGTTGTGCTTATTAACTATCATTTTCTTTGCTCGGTGTGTCACATTTTCTTCTGCTAAATCATGTACGAATTGATGCCTATCCTTTTGCTTTTTTCAATGGGACTAAGTTTAAGTAACTTATTTTTCACTTCTCTACTAATCAAAAGAGTACTCCTAATAATTAAAAATTGCTATTTTTACTAAAAACTAAAATCATCTGAAAGCGGCTTCTTTATCTTTACCATAGCATTATTTCTTATAAAGAATCTTAAGAAATGATAGTTAACTAACTTAAATAGAACGATTGGTAATCCTTGTTAAAAAGTTAACATGGAAGTGTAAGGATTTGAAACCGGTTTTTGAATAAGAGAAGGTATGAATTATGAGGATTAAAGCTGCTGTTGTTGAAAAATGGGCGATCCTTTCGTAATTAAGGACGATATTGATTTACACGAAGTTGGTCCTTTGGGCTGTGGTTACATCACTGGTTCAGGAACCGTCTTCAACACTTTAAAGCCACGTCCATGTCAATCAATTGCTGTCTTTGGTACTGGTGCTGTTGGTTTGGCTGCCATGATGGCTGGTCGAATTAGCGGTTGTACGAAGGTTATCGCTGTTGATATTGTACCTTCACGTTTGGAACTTGCTAAACAACTTGGTGCTACTGATGTCATCAACTCCAAGAAAGAAGACGCCGTTAAGAAGATCAAGGAATTGACTAACGGTTATGGTGTTGACTACACAGTTGATACTACTGGCTTGAGCGCAATTATGAAGAACGCTATCGATGCCTTAGCTCAAGGTGGTACTGAAGCTGCCATCGCTGTAACGCCACACAATTTGGAATTCTCAACCTGGAACGACCTTGCACTAGCGACCGTAAGGTGGTTGGTGTTAACATTGGTGACGTTATTCCACAAGTTGACGTTCCCCGTTTGATCGACTTCTGGAAGTTAGGTGAATTTGACTTTGATAAGACTGAAAAGTTCTACGACTTCGAAGATATTAAGCAAGCCAACGCTGACTCTGTTTCAGGTAAGACGATTAAGCCAGTTTTGATCATTGATAAAGATTACAAGCCAGGCGAATAATTAAAGCTAAAAACACAAAAAAGCACTTACTAGCTGAAAGAATGCTAGTAAGTGCTTTTTTGTACATATGAAATATGATCAGTTTTTGTATATTAAATCGTTTCAAAAATGGTATAAAATAGAATTAGAACTTTATTTGAAACGGTGATTTTATGGCAACAATGAAAGACGTCGCTAAAAGAGCAGGCGTAAGTTTGGGCACAGTGTCGCGTGTGATTAATCATGCCCCCGGAATTAAAGAGAATACTTTGCAAAAGGTTGAAAAAGCAATTAAGGAATTGAATTATATTCCTGACGAATATGCACGCGGATTGAAAACTAAGTCTTCGCGGACGATTGCGTTGATTTTGCCGACTGTGTGGTACCCATTCTTTTCTGAATTTGCTTATTATGTGGAGAAGAACTTAGATAAGAAGGATCACAAACTTTTGCTCTGCAATTCCAATGGCGATCCTGATGAAGAAGCCAAGTACATCAAGATGGTGAAGCAGAATAAGATCGATGGGATCATCGCCATTACTTATAGTGACATTGAGCAGTATATCTATTCCAACATTCCTTTCGTCAGCTTGGACCGTTACTTTGGCAAAAAAGTTTCCTATGTTACTTCTGACAACTATCAAGGTGGATGCTTAGCTGCTGAGGAACTCTTAAAGCATGGTGCAAAAAAGCTGGCATACATTGGTAGTTACAATAAATACACTAACGGTACGATGCTCAGACGAAATGGTTTCCGCGATTATCTTTATGAGCGTGATATGGAATATCAGGAAATCTTCTTGATGGAGCCGGTAGCTGATTTTACTCCTTATATTATTGAAATGATGAAAAAGGCTCCGGATATCGATGGTATTTTTTGCCATAATGACAGCTTGTTACTAATATTTCGCCCTATTATTGAAAAGTTGGGATACAAGGTTCCAAAGGATATTCAACTAATTGGTTTTGATGGTATGAATTTAGCGGCTGATCTACCATTGGGTGTCTCCACAATTGTTCAGCCGGTAGCTGATTTAGCTAAGGGGGCCGTGGAGTTAGTGCTACGTAAAATTACTGATCCAACTATTAAAAATGAAACTAAAATTTACCCTGTCAAATTTTTTGAAGGAAATTCTACAAAATAGGGTTGACAGCTTTTGAAAGCGCTGTTATTATTTACTTGTAAATTGAAACGTTTCAATTTAACAAATCTAATTCGTTTTATATGCTGTTTATTTTTTTAGAATTTGTTTGAAACGTTTCAATAAAAGAAAAAGAGTTTGTTTTGGAAATGTTTTATTTTTTTGTGATTAAAATGAAACGTTTCAAAGGGAGAGAAATTATGAAGAAATGGAAAATCGGAGTAGCTGCAATCGCTGCTGTTGCTGCATTAGCTTTAGGTGGTTGTGGAAATAACCAAAGCGGTAGTAATTCAAAGAACGTTACCATGTGGATTCACGTATCAAACACTGATCCAGAAGGTAAGGCTCTTCAAAAGAACATCAACGACTTTAACAAGGAAAACAAGCACGGCTACAAAGCTAAAGTACAATTCATTCCACGTTCTGGTTCAGGTGGTGGTTATGAAGATAAGATTAATGCCGCTTTGAATTCAGGCAGTTTACCAGATGTTATTTCACTTGATGGTCCTAACACAGCTGCTTACGCTCACTCAAAGATTATTCAACCTGTCGGTAAGTACATTTCCAATAAAGGGGACTTATTACAAACCATTAAGAATCAAGGTACCTACAAGGGCAAGATGTACGCTGTAGGTTACTCAGAATCAAGCATTGGCTTCTACTACAACAAGAAGATGTTTAAAGAAGCAGGCGTTAAGCCTTCAGAAATTCCAACCTTGGAAAAACCATGGAACTGGAACCAATTCGAAGCTGTCTGCAAGAAGATTACTGATCACTTCCACGAACCAGCAATTAACATGAGTTTAAATGACCACTCAGAAATGTCACTTTACTCATTAGCACCATTAATGTGGTCAGCGGGAGGTTCAATTACTAACCCAGCAGGTACTAAAGCCGTTGGTTACTTTAACTCAAAGCAAACTACTTCAGCCTTCCAATTCATTCAAGACATGGTTAAGAAAGGCTACACTACCATTTCACCAAAGGACAAAGGCTTTGAAACTGGTAAGTATGCAATGCTTATGAGTGGTACTTGGGAAGTTCAAACTTTGCAAAACCAATACAAGAACTTAGACTGGGGCGTTCTTCCATATCCTGTATCACCAAAGACTAACAAAGAAGTTTCACCAACTGGTTCATGGCAATATGCTATGACTTCAGCTGCTAAGAACAAGAAGGCTGCTGGTGCATTGATTAACTTCCTTGTTAACAAGAAGTGTATGTACAGAAGTGACATGGCTAATACTGTTTTGCCAGCACGTAAGAGCGTTTCTAAGATGATGATGCTTAAGGTTGGTCCAGCTATGAAGTTCTTCATTAAGCAAAACCAAACTACTGGTCACGCACGTCCAGTCTTAGTTAACTACCCACAAGTTACTAGAACATTTGCCGAAACTGTCCAAGATGTAACCTTGTACAAGAAGAATCCAAACGTTCAAAAGGTTATGAACAACCAAGCTAAAGTAATTCAAAAGTATTTGAAGAAGTAAAAAAGTAGAGGCGAACGCTCATGAAAAGTAGTGGATTAAAAAGGCAATTGGGCTGGCTTTATGTCCTACCTGCATTGCTAATCTTACTAACCTTTTTGATCATTCCATTCTTGATGTCATTCGATTACTCATTCACCGACTATAACATCTTGACGCCATGGTCAAAACATTGGGTAGGATTTGCAAACTATATCAATACTTTCAAGGATCCAGTATTCTTGGAAAGTTTGAAGAATATCGCTCAATTCGTTATCTTCATTATGCCAATTCAAGTTGGACTAGCTCTAGCCTTAGCTTTAATTGTTAACAAAAAGCGTCCTTGGAATACTTTCTTTAAGATTTCATTCTTCGCTCCACAAGTTGTTTCCTTAACTGTTGTTTCAATTTTGTGGCTGTACATTTTAAACCCAGATCAAGGTTTATTGAACGGGATTTTATCAGTATTTCATATTAAAGCTCAGCCATTCTTAACCTCACCTAAGCAAGCTATGTTCACTATTATCGGTGTATCTGCTTGGCAGGGTGCTGGTTACCAGATGCTGATTTTCTTAGCCGGATTGCAAAATATTCCGCACTCCTTATATGAAGCTGCAGAACTTGATGGTGCTAACGCATGGCAAAGATTCTTGCACATTACGCTTCCATCACTTAAGCCAACCACTATTATGATTTTGACTACTACTTTCATTAGTGCTTTCAACTTAATGATTCAGCCAATGATCATGACCCAAGGTGGTCCACAGAACTCAACTATGACACCTATCTACTACATTTACCGTACTGGGTTTACTGATCGTCAATTAGGTTACGCTAGTGCGATGAGTGTTATCTACGGAATTATCATTATTATCTTTACCATTATTCAGAGAAAGATAACTAATGCTGGAGGCGATGAGAATGCATAAAATAATTAGTCGCAGAAAGTTTCATATCGTTTGGACAACGATTTTGATCACTATCTTGGCATTATTTTTCCTCTTCCCATTGGTCTGGATGATTGTGTCATCAATGAAGCCTGAATCACAGATTTATTCAAATATTTCAAGCATTAAAGCTTTCTTACCTGGTAGTTTTTCAGACTGGGGCAAAGCTTATGCCGGAATCTTTAGTCGATTCAATGTTGTTCGTTACATTATCAACAGTGTTTTCTATGCTACGAGTGTAACGATTGGTTCAATTGTCGTAAATGCTTTGGCAGGTTACGGCTTTGCTAAGTTTGACTTTACTGGTCGTAAATTAATCTTTGGTTTATTGATTGCCTTGTTGGTTATTCCTGGAACTACTTTGCTTATTCAGCAATTCCAAATCGCAAAAACCATTGGTATCTTGAACACTCCATTAGCAGTTATTTTGCCAGGGATCTCAAGTCCGTTCTACATTTACATGTTTAGAAACGCCTTTGCCGATATTCCGCAAAGTATTACCGAAGCTGCGGAACTTGATGGTGCCAGCAACTTCAAGATCTTCTGGAGAGTATTGCTCCCAATGACTTTGCCAACAATTGCGACAGTCGGAACATTATCATTCATTGGTAGTTGGAACGACTATGTATGGCCATTGATGGTTTTGACTAACTCAGATCAATTCCCACTACAAGTTGCTATTACTAACATTAATAGTACGAACCCTGTTTACATGAACCAAGTTATGGCTATCTTAACTGTTTCAACCATTCCATTGATCTTTGTTTACATTTTCTTCCAAAAGTACCTTGTCCAAGGTATGGGTTCTGCCGGAAACGGAGATAAGTAAAGAATGCAATCAAGAAAAGATATTTATAGTGAGGTGCGAAAATCCGATCCTTTGCGACCGACTTTTCACTACACCGCACCGATTGGTTGGATCAATGATCCAAATGGTCTGATCTATTACAAGAATTATTACCAACTCTATTATCAACATAATCCTTATGCCCCTCACTGGGATGATATGCACTGGGGCCACGCTAGAAGTAAAGATGGTCTTCATTGGGAAGATTTACCTGAAGCAATGGAGCCAGAACATGACTATGAAAAAAGTGGTGTCTTCTCCGGTTCAGCCATTGAAAAAGATGGTAAGCTCTACGTTCTTTATACAGGACATGTCTTAGATGACAAGAGGCAAGCCACTGAAACTCAATGTGTTGCTTACTCAGATGACGGGATTGATTTTCACAAGTATGAAGGCAACCCTGTAATGACAGTTGTTGATCTGCCGGGTGAAACCGATCGCGGCAACTTCAGAGACCCTAAGGTCTTTGAACACGATGGCAAGTACTATTGCGTCGTTGCAGCGGCTCTTAACAAGCGCGGTAGCATCGTTCTCTTTGAATCAGATGATTTATTGCACTGGTCATTTAAGTCAGTTTTACTGCAAAATGATCAACTTGGAATTATGACTGAATGCCCTGATTATTTCAACATTGACGGTCATGACTTCCTTGCCTTCAGTGTCATTAAAGGTGAAGGACAAAACAGTGTAGTTTACCTGGCTCAAGGTAAACTTGACTGGTCAAAATTCACTTTTGAACTCGAAGACATGCATCGCATTGATGAGGGTGACGATTTCTACGCCTCACAAAGCTTCCTCGATGAAAAAGGCGATCGAATCGTGATCCCATGGCTGCGTAGTGTTGACCATGTTGATTATCTTGAAAAGAGTGGCCACATTTGGAATGGGATGATGGGGATTCCTCGTCGTGAAACCGTCGAAAATGGCCACATCAAGCAAGAGCCAATTGGCACGATTGAGCCACTAAAAGTCGAAGGAAAGACCGAAATTTCTCTTGGTAGTTACCGCTTAGAAACACCAATTGAAACTGGTCAAAGCCTAGTGCTCAAAGGTGATAATGGCGAAATTCGACTTACTCACCAAGCAGAGAATAAGTACCAAATCGAAATCCATTCTCCTGCTTTCATTAAAACAATTTCCTGGGAAATAAGATTAGATAAACCAATTTTTGTAATTGATAATTCTAGTTTTGAAATCTTTGCTGGTGAAAAGCCGATGAGTATCGTTACCTTTGTAGCTGGTATTCATGAGGCTATCCTTGAAAAATAGCCCTCAGCAAGTAAATACGTTTATAAGATATTCCCCCTCTAATAATCAAAACACGTTTACTTTCAATCAAAATTAATTTCACAATTTAGAAGTTCAATCTTTTTAATCAAAGAAGGTTGGACTTTTTCTTTAGAAAGCGTCATAGAAATGAAACTGCAAAATAAAGCAATGTTAATCACTTACCCTGATAGTATGGGTACCAACTTGATTGATTTATCCAATGTCATGCAAAAGTACTTTAGTAAGGCAATCGGCGGGATCCATATTTTGCCATTGTTCCCATCAAACGGTGACCGGGGCTTTTCACCAATGCGTTATGACCAAGTCGATCCCAAATTCGGTGATTGGTCTGACGTGGAAAAGTTAGGGCAACGTTACTACTTGATGTTTGACTTTATGATCAACCATTTGTCCAAAAAGTCTGAATACTTCCAAGATTTTCAGGAAAAGAAAGATCAAAGCAAGTATCGTGATCTCTTCTTAAGTTGGGATAAGTTCTGGCCTGAAGGTCGTCCAACTCAAAAGGATATTGATTTAATCTACAAGCGGAAGGATAAGGCACCATATCAAGAAAT
The DNA here is from genome assembly GCF_004009905.1 of Lactobacillus xujianguonis. Classification (GTDB taxonomy): domain Bacteria; phylum Bacillota; class Bacilli; order Lactobacillales; family Lactobacillaceae; genus Lactobacillus; species Lactobacillus xujianguonis. Next base: position 23,992 of record NZ_ML136876.1, on the reverse strand, counting down.
TACCTTTAAAGATGGGTCTATTGAAAAGATGTGGAATACCTTTGGTCCAGATCAGATGGATCTGGATGTCCGCACGAAGGTTACACAAGATTTCATTAAGAATAATTTGCGCGGCTTAGCTAGCCATGGTGCTAGTTTGATTCGGTTAGATGCTTTTGCTTATGCGACCAAGAAACTGGATACAGATGATTTCTTTGTTGAACCAGAAATTTGGGACTTGTTAAAAGAAGTAAGCTCTTATTTGGCTGATACGCAAGCCATGATTTTGCCAGAAATTCATGAACACTACACGATGCCATTTAAAGTGGCTAAGCACGGTTACTTCATCTACGACTTTGCTTTACCAATGGTCTTACTTTATTCACTGTACAGCGGCAAGAGCAAGCGTCTAGCTGATTGGTTGAAGAAGTGTCCAATGAAGCAATTCACCACGCTTGATACGCATGATGGCTTGGGTGTCGTTGATGCTAAGGATATTCTGAGTGATGATGAGATTGACTACACAACGCAACAACTTTATAAGATTGGTGCTAATGTTAAGCGGAAGTATTCAAGTGCGGAATATCATAATTTGGATATTTACCAAATTAATACTACTTATTACTCAGCTTTAGGTAATGATGATCAGAAGTACTTCTTAGCCCGGTTATTACAGATTTTTGCCCCAGGGATTCCACAAATCTACTATGTAGGCTTGTTAGCTGGTAAGAATGATTTGCAATTGCTGGAAAAGACCAAGGAAGGACGGAACATTAATCGTCACTACTACAGCTTGGACGAAGTTGAGCAAGAGGTAAAACGGCCAGTAGTGCAATCTTTGATTAAGCTACTTGAGTTTAGAAATAGTGAAGCTGCTTTTGATCTTGAAGGTGCAATTGAAGTTACAACTCCAAGCAAGCATGAAATTACCATTACGCGGACTAATCATGATGGTAGTCGCAAGGCTGTAGCGACTGTTGATTTGGTCAACTTGACCTACCATATTGAGGTAAATGGTGAAGAAGTAAAGTTCTAGGATAGAAGATAAAAAGAGCGTCAATTCATGAGAATTGGCGCTTTTTTGTGTTCAAAAATAACGGTTTAATGGTAAATGAAACGCTTACGAAATTTTAATAAATAATTTTTGAAGGCTTAGTTTTGTCTTTTTAACAAAATTGATTTAAATCAATTAAATCTTTTCTGAATCAGTTATCTTAGAGATATAGAAAACAACCTGTTTTCAGAATTTGTTTCACAATGTTGACTTGAATGTAATTTAATAACAGTTATGTTTGCACTTTTGTTATATATAAGAAATAAAATAATAACGCTTATTACCTGGGTTGATATGCATTAAAGCCGGTGCTAAATTGATTGTGAACAAGATATCAAAAGAATTTGGAAAGGTGACCAAAATGTCAGATGAAGTTTATACCGATTATTTTGTAGACGAAGAAGATTTTGACAAAAACCACTTCCGTTACAAGAAACTAAATATCCCTGAAGGAGTTGAAGAACAACCTTTAGCAGTTCCACCTGTGCTTAAACCAGATAAAGAAACTGAGACCGATGTCTGGTTCACGATTGAATCAATTGAAGGTGAAAGCCAAATTTTGCCTGGTGAAAAGACTAAGACTTGGGGCTATAACGCACCACTCTTGGGTCAAACCATGGTCGTTGAAGAAGGCAAGCGTGTTCACGTGACTTTAAAGAATAGCTTACCAGAATTGACGACTTACCACTGGCATGGGATGGAAGTTCCAGGGCCAATCACTGATGGTGGCTGTCACGCTCCTGTTTATCCGGGTGAAGAAAAGCAAATTGAATTCACAGTTAACCAACCAGCTGCCTTAACTTGGCTTCATGCGCATCCATGTCCATCAACTGCTGCCCAGGTTTGGATGGGTCTAGCAATGGGCGTCGTTATAACGGACAAGAACGAAGCTAAGTTGCCAATTCCTAAGCAGTACGGTGTGGATGAGTTTCCAGTCATCTTCCAAGACCGGACCTACCATGAACACAATCAATTAGACTATCGCGCTGACTATGATGCGATGGGTGTTTTTGGTGAAACGCCTTTGATTAACGGTACTGTTCGTCCTTACGTTGATGTTACAACGCAAAAAGTTAGATTACTCTTCTTAGGTGGATCTAACCGGCGTGAATGGCGCTTGCACTTTGATGATGATCTAGTCATGACGCAAATTGCTGGTGATGATTCCTTCTTACAACATCCCGTTAAGATGACTAAGATTTTGGTTACACCAGGAGAAAGATTACAAGTGGTAGTTGACTTTGGTCAATATCATGATGGCGATATTGTAAATCTTTACACAGACGACTTTAAATTAATCGAATTTCGCATCCATAAATTTATGGCAGACAATTCAGTATTTCCTGATACTTTATTCACACCAGAAATTCCAGAAGTTGACCCAAGTTTACCAGTTCGTAAAGTCACAATGGATGCTCACAACATGATGAACGGCAAACAATTTGCCATGCAAAGAATCGACATGAAGCAACGTGTAGGCCAAGCTGAGTACTGGGATGTCACTAATACCAACTCTAAAGAACACGGGATGCTCCACCCATTCCACATTCATGGTACTCACTTCTTGGTTGTTTCACGCAACGGTGAAAAGCCATTCCCTAATGAAATCGGTGTTTATAAAGATACGATTCCAGTTCGCCCGGGCGAAACTGTACGGTTGTTAGTTCAATTCCCATTAGAAGGTGTCTTCATGTACCACTGCCATATTATTGAGCACGAAGATGCTGGGATGATGGCGCAAATTGAAGTCTTTGATCCAGATCACCCTAAGACTTACAAGTTGATGGATATGGCAACTTTAACCAATGCTTTTGCTGAAGAAAAAGGCATTAAGCCAGAAGACGTTTGGATGCCAGGGATGGACACTGAAGGTTGCGGCATGGACATGAGCGATGCTTCAAGTGGTACTAGCCATGAAGAAGTTGAACATCATGAAGATGCAACTAGCGGTGCAAGTGAACATTAAGAGAGGATAATTTGATTATGGTTGATAATTTATTTTGGAAAATTGTGTGGGTTGTTGTTTATGCTATTACTGCCTATTTCACCTTTACCGGTAATATGATGATGGGGATGTATTGGATGGCAGCCGGGATGCTTGGTGAATCAATTGTTTCTTTGGTTTATCATTTTGTGTCCCACCAATCAATGCAGGAACAAATGAAAGTAAGTAAACAAAATTAAAAGTGGTTAAAGCTTGATTGTCAAAAAGATTCAGGGAGGTTTTTTCCTGAACTTTTTTGCATGTCGAAGTGAAAATAGTTGACGCGAGCAGCAAATTAAGATATTATCTAACTAAAAGTAAGTTAAACACGAAGGAGTGAAAAACATGTTAGCACGTCAAATGCAATTGCCAGCTCAAGAATGTTGCTGTTGCAGCATCTTATTTGACGTGCCTAATATGCGATCTTTCCCCATAAATCGATGTTCTATTTGAGTTGACCCAAGTTAAATAGAATAAGAATTTGTCAGGCGAACTGTAGCATTTTAGGCTATGGTTCGTCTTTTTGTGTTTCTGGAAAAAGGAGAGTTTTGTAATGAAAAAAATGAAGATATTAACTGCAAGTCTAGTCGCTGTTTCTGCTGCCTTGGTGCTTGCAGCTTGCGGTCAACACTCAAGTTCACAATCAAGTGGAAATGATGAACAGACCCTTAATTTGAGTACTAATGCACCACTAGATACGATTGACATTAGTAAGTCGAGTGGTTACGGGCAGACAGGAAATGTGTTTGAGAGTTTTTATCGTTTAGGTAAAAACGGTAAGCCGATTGCTGGCTTAGCCAAGTCGGTAACGACTTCTAAAGATGGCAAGACCTGGACTTTTAAGCTTCGGGATGCTAAGTGGTCGAATGGTGATCCGATCACAGCCGAGGACTTTGTATATTCTTGGCGGCGAAGTTTAAATCCGAAGACAGCTTCGCCTTATTCATACTTGTTTAGTAGTGTAAAGAATGCCGATCAAGTAGCTGATGGTAAAAAAGCCCCAAGTCAATTAGGAATTTCCGCACCAAACAAGCATACAGTAGTGGTGAACTTGAACAAACCTGTGGCTTATTTCAAAGTTTTGATGGCTTATCCCTTGTTTGGACCGCAGAACGAAAAGGTAGTTAAGAAATATGGTTCCAAATATGCAACTAAGGCACAATATCAAGTTTACTCAGGACCATTTGTGATTAAGGGCTGGAATGGTGTTAACGATACTTGGTCTTTTGTGAAGAATAAGAATTACTGGGATAAGGACAAAGTCAAGCTTCACAAGATCAATTATCAAGTAGTTAAATCACCGAATACCGGCTATCAGATGTACCAACAAGGTAAGCTTGATTTAACGCCACTTTCAAGTGAACAAGTTAAGAACTTAAAGAGTAATCCCGACTTTAAATCTTACCCATATTCGTTGGTTAGATTCTTAATGTATAATTTTGCGGATAAAAACGCTATTAATAAGGCGGCTTTGAATAATAAGAATATTCGCTTGGCACTATCATTAACGATTGATCGGCAAGTAATTACAAAGAAGGTTTTAGGTAATGGTTCAACCATTCCGACAGGATTTGTGGCTGAAAAACTAGCTTATAATCCTCAGAGTAAGGAGGATTTTGCTAAAGAACAAGGTGTAAAGAATACAACTGATTACAATCCGGCTTTAGCTAAGAAATACTGGCAGAAGGGCTTGAAGGAAATTGGTCAGAAACATTTAACCTTTGACCTACTTGCTTCTAATGATGACTCAGATAGTGAGCAGTTAACGCAGTACTTACAATCGCAATGGACCAAGGAATTACCAGGGATCAAGATTGAGATTACGAATGTTCCTGAAAAATCAGCTTTGAGGCGGGCTCGTGCAGGTCAATTTGACTTGTACCTTTCTCATTGGGGCGGCGATTTCAATGATCCAATGACCTTCATGCAGATTCCAATGGGCGGCACCTCTTACAACTATGGTAAGTGGTCGAGCTCTGAGTATGATGGCTTAGTTAAAAAGGCATTGAATCAAGATGCCAACGAACCAGATCAGCGGTGGGATGATTTAGTTAAGGCTGCCAAAATTGTGAATGGCAACCAAGCCATCACGCCGATTTACCAACAAACTACGGCATACTTACAAAACAAGCGGGTACATGGCATCATCCATAATACTGCCGGTACGCAGTGGAATTATAAGGAAGCTTATATTAAATAGTAGAAAATAATAGCGCCAACTTGCAACTTCGCAAGCGGCGCTATTTATTTTTGCCCGCATTCTTGCGATAATTAAGAAATAAGTACTAAAGATAGGATGAGAAAACATGGCAAGCTGGCAAGGATTATTTTCTGAACGGATTTTTGATCGCGGATATGAATACTTCTATGAAGGCAAAGTAAAGAAATTTAAGTTTGATCAAGATGGTGAGCACTTCATTGCAATCGTTGCTGGAGCTGAACCATTGAGTTACCGCGTTTCGGGACGCTTGCGTCCAGATGGCCGAGTTTCAGAATTATCTTGTTCTTGCCCTTGGGCCAATAAAGGTCATCGTTGCAAGCATGAGGTTGCAGCTTTATTAAAAGCTGAAAAAGTACAACCAGCTGGTCCTGACCTAGATCTTATTCCTAGTCCTATTTCTGATTGGATTTCCTCAAGAATTTTACATCGGATTGATCATGCAGATTTAGATGTTGATCCAACAGAACTAGTCAAAGCTTACCGCTATACTGAAGCTGATTATGATGAAGCCAGACAGCTTGATAGAACAATCGATCTTCATGATTATAATTTTGAACAAGTAAATAGTGATGATTTTATTTACCATGTTATCTTTCATGCACAATTTTTAAAGTATCAAGTCAATGTTTACTTCACCCGTAACGCCATAACGGACATTGATGTGAATTCGCCAATTAAAAACTTTGGTACGAAACCCTTGGAAATCCTGGCCTTGCTGCGGTTTGTCAATGATTTTGCCATTGATCGTCCAACTGAGAAAACTAATGCGGCTGCCCGTCAATTTCTTAAACGATTTGGTCAGACTCCAACTTCTGAACCAACAGTTTTTCGCTTAGAATTAGAAACAGATCGTTGGGGCGAACTTTCTTTATTCTTCCGAATTGGGACGGCAGATCATCTGTATAAGATTCAAAATATTGATATGATTTTGTCGAATATCGCGCAAGGTGATCGAATCAGCTTAGGGAAGTTTTTCAACCAAGTAGTCGATTTAGACCAAATGGATCCCATGAGTCGCAAGGCGTTTAACTTTATTAGGCAAATTATTCAAGACAACAATGTTGTTCAAAAAGCTCGTGGTGAATATTATGGTGTCGCCTTCAAGTCTTTGCCTGTTGAAGGGATGCTTGCTGATAAGCTGAGTGATTTGATGGCACAGGGCGTGACGCTTTATTCAGGTAATCGACCAATTATCTATTCTGAGGAAAAGCGGCAATTACCAATCAGGATTAGGACCGATGTTGCCCAAAAAGTAGCTACCGTTGATATTGGCGGCGTTGTGAACAGCAATGAAATGAACGATCTTCTCAGAGGACAAAAGGGTTACTATCTATATGATGGGCGTAATCATTGGACCAAGTTAGTCGGAGTTTCACCACAATTAGTGCAAAAGCTTGGCTTTGAAGGTGGCGAAAGACTGCAATTTGGGCCGGATAGTTTGCGCGCTTTTGGGCGTAAAATTTTGCCAGAATTGAAGAAAACTGGTGAGGTGGAAATTACCGGTGATAAAGATCTAGAACCAATTTTGCCGCCAGCGGCGCAATTAATTTATCACTTGGATTATCGTGACGATGAAATTATTTGTGATCCGGTAGCGAAATATGGTGATGATCAGTATCATTTATTAGTTGATCAAAAGTCCTTGGGCGAGAGAGATCCTGCTAAAGAAAAGGCTGGTTTGGCGCTGCTGGATCAGTTACATTTTGATAAGTTAGAAGATAAGTATGTGATGCCTCTTGGCGCGGGTGACAATGTTGATAATTTATTTGAGAACGGCATTGATAATTTAAACCAATTTGGCCAAGTTGATGCGACTGCCGCTTTTAAACGACTGATGAACAACATTAAAAGTAAGGTTAATGTTTCTCTTGGCATAAAATTGGCTAGTGATACCTTAAATTTAACAGTTGATGGCGATAAGTTATCACCTGAGGATATCGATGCGATTTTAACGGCTTATCATGAAAAGAAACATTACTTCGTCTTGAAGAATGGGGAAGTGCGGCGCATTGACTCACCTTCAATGGAAGAATTAGCTAATACCATGGCTAGTTTGGGATTAAGCTTGAAGAAATTTGTCCATGGTAAGATGGCTGTCCCTGCTTATCGGGCTTTTTACCTCGAAAAGCAGTTAGAGAAGTGTGATACTTTAAGCTACACAAGTAACTCTGCTTTTGACCAGATTGTGCACGATCTAGAAAAAGGTAGCTTGCAAAAAGTAGAAATTCCGCCAGCTCTGAGCAAAATCTTGCGGCCATATCAAAAGCAAGGCTTCAAGTGGCTTTCCACTTTAATTAACTACAATCTAGGTGGCTTGTTAGCTGATGAAATGGGACTGGGAAAGACTTTGCAAGTAATTTCTGTCATTTTGTCACGGCATAACAAGACGGATTTGCCAAGTCTGATCGTTGTCCCAGCGTCAGTGGTTTACAACTGGGAAAATGAGTTTAAGAAATGGGCGCCGGATATTCAAACCGTACTTTTAGGTGGCGATAAGAAAGAACGCCGCATGCAATTGGCTCAGGTTAAGGCCGGCGACGTATTAATTACTTCTTATGACTCCTTGAAACGCGACTTGGAACTCTATCAAGATTTGAAGTTTGATCTGGAAGTCATTGATGAAGCGCAAAATATTAAAAATGCTCGCTCTTTAGCGGCTAAGGCCGTTAAGATTATGCAAGCTCATCACCGAATTGCCTTGACGGGGACACCAATTGAGAACAATCTGAGCGAATTATGGAGTATTTTTGACTACTTAATGCCAGGTTTCTTAGGGAATTATGATTTCTTCAGAAAAGTCTACGAAAAGCCAATTGTTCAAGAAGAGGATGAAGATCTACAAGAGCGATTGAGTCAAATTATTGCGCCGTTTGTTTTGCGGCGATTGAAGAAGGATGTTCTCAAAGACCTGCCAGATAAGAGTGAAGAAGTTGTTTATGCGGCTTTATCCGGAAAGCAAGCGGAACTTTATAGCGCGCAAGTTCAAAAATTGTTAAACCAATTGGGCAAACAAAACGAAGCTGAATTTAAGAAGAATCGTTTCCAAGCCCTAGCTGCCATTACCAGGTTACGTGAATTATGTTGTGATCCTCATTTATTATATGAAAATTATCGCGGCAAATCGGCTAAGTTAACTGCAACTTTGAATTTGATTCAACAAACTTTAGCAGATGGGCACAAGATTTTATTGTTCTCTCAATTTACGTCAATGTTAGCGATTTTCAAAGAAAAATTAGGCAAGTTAAAGATTCCGTTCTTTGAAATTACTGGTGCAACACCGAAAGTTAAGCGGCAAGAATTGATTAATGAATTCAATCAGCTGGATGAGTCCGCGGTCTTCTTAATTTCACTTAAGGCTGGTGGAACGGGGATTAACTTGACTAGTGCGGACGTAGTTATTCACTACGATCCATGGTGGAACGTTGCCGCCGAAAATCAGGCCACTGACCGCGCGCACCGAATTGGACAAAAACACAATGTCCAGATCTACAAGATGGTCGCTAAAGGTACGATTGAAGAAAAGATTATCGCTTTGCAGGAGCGGAAGCAAAAGTTGGCTGAAGAAGTGCTTAATGGTGAACAGCTTAGTTCAAGTACGCTTGATAAAGATGATTTGTTGGCAATTTTGCAGCGGGATTAAAGTTGGTGGTTAAAACGGCTAAAGATACTACTAAATTAGCTCTTCTGATTATTTCCTGGGGAAAGTTCAATAATTTTACAGGTTCATTTGAAGAAGTTAAAAGAGTTATTGACACAATTGATGTAAAATTTTTGGAGTCTAAAAAAGATCAGGATCTAATGAATGATGCCTTGGCTGGAATAAAAATTGCTAAAGAAATCACGTTTGATACTGATGGAATTATTGCAATTAATAAAGCCTTGCATCACTCTGATGAAGAGGATCCAGCAATTCCAGGACACTTGCGTAATGCAAAGGAAAATCACAATGATGCGGTCATTATTATGACAGATCCATACGGCAGTGATAAAGGAGCATATTTTCCATCCGATGTAGTTACTAAGGAAGACCTTGACCAAATAGTGGATCGATTTAAAGCATCGAAACAGACGAATTTTGATGGGCTGCGATTATTTGCAGAACTATCAAAGTTGCAGCCATTTCAAGATGGTAATAAGCGAACGGCTTTGCTAGCAGTGAACACTGCCTTGAATACCTGGAAAAATGAAAATTACTTTATTCTGCCTTTTGACGAAATTGACTTTGCTCAATTTAGTTTAGGCTTAATGCGCTATTATCGTGCTGATAATGAAGATGAAGAAGAGCAAGCATTAAAATTGATGCAGATGTCTTTACCGAAAAAATCTGACATAATGACGTATAATAATCTTGAATCATCAGACAAAATAGACATTAATAAATTGAAAAATAGAAAGATCAAAAAATTCTAAAGAAGGATGTTTTAGTAAAATGAAAAATTATGAAGATAAATACAATAAGAATACTACTCGAATCAATCAAGTAGCATTAATTATCTATCTACTAGCTGCCATTCTTTTTGTTGTTGGCACGGTAAGATAGTAGTCAAAAATAGAGTTTAGAAATTCCGTAAAATTTCCAAACATTTTTCCTGAATTTGGTTCGGAATAAAATCTTCTCTAACCGCCAAACAAGCGTAACAATCAACTTGTTGGCTTGGAATTAGTGGCACTGCCACAACTCCTGGACGATTTTTTACAGCTAAGTTCATTAAATATCCAATACCCATCCCTTTACTAATTAGTTGTGTGGTAGCGTCAATGCTATCGACAACTAATTTTTTGTTTGGCTTAAAACCGGTACGAGTTTTAACTTTTTCAAGTGCAATTCGTGATAAAAAGCGTTTATGCCGCATAATCAGAGGGATGTTCCGTGTTTGAAAAATATCAATTTCACTTTGGCGAGCCAATTCACTGTTTGCTGGCACGATGAGATCGTATTGGTATTTGCGCAGGTTAGTGATTTTAATGCCAGAAATCTGTTCGTCACTTAGTTTTGAAAACAGAATGGCATCATACTTACCTTCACGTAGATTCCGCACCAAATGCTCAGAATTATCTTGATGCGTTTCAATTGAAGCCAATAAGTGCCCTTGATTAAGCTGCGTGATGACAGAGGCCAGCCAGGCACTGCCTGCAATTTCAGAATAAACTAAACGGAAGTTGTTTTCACTAGCGCGTTTAGCTTCCATTAACACTGCTTGCTCAGCTTGCAACAGATTTTTTGCCTGCCGATAAACGACTAAGCCAGCTGGTGTGATGTTCATTTGCGCCCGATTGTTAATCTTAAAAATCAATTTAGTGTCAACTTCTTTTTCTAAACGTTTAACCATAGCAGTAATCGCTGGTTGCGTAACGTGAAAGTAGTTGGCTGTTTCAATGTAGCTCTTAGTTTCAACTAATTTTTGAAAATATTCTAAGTCTTTAAATTCCATTTTTTGTCCTATCTAATCTTTGTTAATACTATTGTACTTTCATAAATATAATTTATCAAGACTTCAACGATAATTATTGATCATAGTTTTAAAAACAAAATTTAGCTCTGATTTAACTATCAAGAATCATCATAAAGCCCTTACATTACTGCAATTATATGTAATATAGCAAAATCTTTTTGTCGAAAAACTATTTGCATCGTTTGCTTTTTCATGATATTTATACCCGTGTAAACAAAGAACTGATTAATAGGAGTTATGAAAATGAAAGCAAACAACAATCTTAAATGGAATGGAAATTATGATGTGATTGTCTTAGGCTTCGGTGGAGCTGGTGGGACTGCTGCAAGATTTGCTGCTGATAACGGTGCTAAGGTCTTATTAGTTGACGCTGCTCCTTATGGACATGAAGGTGGTAACACTAGATATTCAGCTCAACACGTAGCCATGGCTCATGATAAAGAAAAAATCAGCAAGTACTTTCATCAATTAGCTGCACCTTTCGCAGTTTCAGAAAAGACCATGGACACTTACTTAGATGGTTTTGTGAAGATGCCAGAATACTTTGAAAAATACTTAGGCATGAAGCCCTTTATTTGGTCACGAGATTATCAACCAACTGATCATTTAGCTCACAAGACTAACCTTTGTGAATATCCAGAATTTGCAGGATCAGAGACCTTTGATTTTGCCTTGGTTCATAATCGTGATTTCGATGCTGGGTTATGGAAGGTGATTCGAAAGAATGTTTTAGATCGCAAAAATCAAATTGATATTTGGTTAAAATCACGTGCAACTAATTTAATTCAAGCTGCAGACAGTGATGAAGTAATCGGCGCAGTCATTGAAAGAAATCATAAGAAGTACTGTATTCACGCTAATAAAGGTGTTGTTTTAGCAACAGGTGGCTTTGAGGATAATGCTGTTATGCAACAAGACTATTTGCATGTCACTAAGTTAACGCCATTAGGTACGCTTTATAATCGTGGTGATGGTCTGAAGATGGCAGAAGAAGTGGGTGCCCAGATGTGGCACATGAGTAACTATGAATCATTAGGAATTGTACCAAGTTATGTGATCGCTGAAGGTGAAAATGAACGCGGCCGGCAAATCAGCGGTTGGAAGAACGTTAAGTCAGGCTCAATCTTCGCAGTAGCTGATGATGGTACGAGATTTATGAAGGAAGATGCCAAGTTCCGTCATGGTCACATTTACAACCATGGTCAATATGATTTACCACGTGCTTTTGACAACGCCTGGCTTGTTTTTGACCAGAAGCAATACAACAAGTTCGTTGAAGAAAAAGATGCTGGAAAGCTTAAATATACCCAACTTTTCGACAAGATAATTGCTGCAGAAGACATTAAGAGCTTAGCAGCTAAAATGAACATTCCAGCTGAAAATTTGGCTGCCACTTTAGCTGAATTCAATGACTTTGCTAAGAACGGCAAAGATGTGAAGTTTGATCGGGCACCACAATCAATGGAGGCTTTTGCAGAAGGAAAAGTTTACGCTATTAAGTTAGTACCTGCTGTCTTGAACACTCAAGGTGGACCAAAGCATGATGAAAATGCTCAAATTTTGAATACTCAAGATCAACCAATTCCCCATTTATACAGTGCCGGTGAATTAGGTGGCATGTGCATCAACCGCTACCAAGGTGGTGGTAATCTCGCCGAATGCCTGATTTTCGGTAAAATTGCCGGCGAAAACGTTGCTCGTAACGCCGCAACGGTAGCTGTCACTGTGACTGATGCGGTACCAGCTATCAATGATTTAGCTGATGGTGAAAGAATGGATAATATCGAATTAGGTCCAGATCAATATGTTGCTTCAACTGAGGCCGGAATTGGTGGCAAGATTGTTGTGCGGGTCACCTACAAGGACCACACGATCAAGAACGTTGAAGTCTTAGAAAGCCACGAAACTGAAGGTATCGGGGCTGTTGCAATTAAAGAGTTACCAGACAAGATTGTTGCCGCTAACTCAACTGAGATTGATGCCGTTTCAGGTGCTTCGACAACTACCCGTGCGGTTGAAGAAGCAGTTAATAAGGCGATTAAGCAGGCTAAATAGCGTGAAAGTTTCTTAAAATATCAATTCCTTTTTGTTGATATTCATTCGGAACAAAGCTTTTGCGCATTGCAATTTGTGAATAAGCCCATAATCTTTGTTCTGGAATTAAATGAATGACATGTAAGTCCGTTAGATCAGTTAAGGTATCTTCCATTGCTAAGGCAATACCCACGTTTTTACGTACTAAGTCAATCATTAATTGCATGGTACGAGCAGTAAAAATGATATTGGGTGTGAAATTACCAAGATTTGCTTCTTGATCTAAACATTCTCTAGTTAGGTATCCAGTTGAGCGAGCGATAAAGTTTCTATTACGTAATTCAGAAACTCTTACTTCATTCTTAGTAGCCCAGGGGTCATCTAAACCTGTGATGATAACCAGTTCCGTCTTATTCAAAGTGCGAATGTAGTAACTGGGGTCATTAATTGGAACCATCCATGAGTAAATTGCAACATCGATATCACCGTTAGTTAAGCTGTTAAAAATATCCGCAGATCGTTCTAAATGAGTATCAAGCATAGACATAATGCCAGCACGATAAAACTGTGCAATAATCTCTGGGATGTAGATACTGCCGGCAACTCCAGAAAAAGAAATCCTGATCTTGCGTTCACTAGCATGAAGAATATCATGATCAATGCTATGAATTTCTTGAAGTAAATGGGTGGCTTTTTGGTAAAGAAGAGCGCCTGCTGCAGTAGTAGTTAATTTACTCTTACGATTAACTTGACTAACTAGAGGATCCTTGAAATGGGTTGCCAGGCGTTTGATAGCGGCAGAAATTGTCGGTTGTGTAACTTTAAAATATTTAGCGGTTTTTGTATAACTGCCAGATTCAACTAGTTTACAAAAATACATCAGGTCTTGATTATTCATACTTTTCCTCAAATATAAAAAATATTTATAAGTTGATCTTTTTAGCTTATAAATAACAAACTTCACAATGGCTTTAAATACTTGTTATCAAAGTAGATTATAGCATTTTTATGCATCATTTTATTCACAAAGAAAAATTAGTCAAATCAAAATAAATAATATAAATTGAAGTTGTTAACGAAATAAAAGGCGCTTTCAACAAATTTAAGGGAGTAGAAAAATGTTAGATAAGTTTCAATGGAAGAAATGGATTCTTCCTTTAGTAATTGGAATCGTCCTCTGGCTGTTAACACCGTTAAAGCCAGCAGATATTAGTGTTCCAGCGTGGCATTTATTCGCCATCTTTGTTGCAACTATTGCAGCATGTATTACTAAGCCATTACCAATGATGGCAACAACTTTAATTGCAGTAGTAATTGCGACCGTTACCGGTATCTTTAACATGAAAGAAGTTGCCGCTGGTTTTGGTAATTCAGTTGCCTGGATGGTTGCAATGTGTATGTTCTTAGCTGCCGGTTTTATCAAATCAGGTTTAGGTAAGAGAATTGCTTACATCTTTGTAAGAACTTTTGGTAAGAGTACTTTAGGTTTAGCTTATGCATTATCAGCCGTTGAAACGGTTTTGGCAATCGGAATTCCAAGTAATAATGCCAGAGTTAACGGAATTATGTACCCAATCATTGATGGTCTTTCTCGTGAAATGGGTTCAGATCCAGAAAAGGGTACGCAAAGAAAATTAGGCTCATTCTTGGTTTTCAACGAATATGAAATTAATAATGTTACTTCAGGGATGTTTTTAACTGGACTTGCAGGTAACATGGTAGCCTTAGGTTTAGCCAAAACTCAAGGAGTTGAAATTTCATGGATGCAATGGTTCTTAGCAGCTATTGTTCCAGGTGTGATTTCATTACTCGTTGTACCATTCTTACTTTATAAAATTTATCCACCAGAAATTAAGCAAACTCCAAATGCTCATGCTTGGGCAGATAAGAAGTTAGCCGAATTAGGTAAGATGACACCTGCTGAAAAGATCATGTCAGTAGTCTTTATTCTTGCTATTTTACTTTGGTTAATTGGTTCTCATATTGGGATTGATGCTACCGAAACTAGTTTTATCGCAGTCGTCTTATTACTGATCACTGGGGTAATCAATGTTAAGGATATTTTGAATGAAAGCTTTGCTTGGAATATTTTAACTTGGCTTTCAATCATTATGCTGATGTCCAAAAAGTTGATGACTTTAGGTTTCTTCCCATGGTTCTCAAAGACTTTAGGTGCAGGACTTAAAGGTGTAAATTGGGTATTAGTATTAGTAATTCTTTGGTTAGTTTACTTCTACTTACACTATCTGTTCCCAAGTGTTTCAACACAAATTTCAGCCCTTTTCGCAGGATTTCTTTCAATTGCTTTGGGTGCTGGTGTTCCTAAGATTATGGCTGCTTTAATGCTTGCAATGTGTGGGACTGTTTACTTATCAACCTCAACTTATTCCGCAGGACCGGCTGCCATGGTTTCTTCAACTGGATATATTTCCAATAAAGATTTCTGGAAATTAAGTGCTATTATCGGTGTTGTATTTAACATTATTTGGCTTGGTGGCGGATTGCTTTGGACTAAGGTAATTGGTTACTGGTAAAAAGATAGTAAAAATTCAGGGCCTCTTAATAAAGATCCTGAATTTTTTTAACTAAATTAATTAGGTGAATAAAATGATGTATAACTCTTCTTTAAAATGGGACACGATCTATGATGTAATCGTTGTTGGCTTTGGTGGTGCCGGTGCCGGTGCTGCTCGATTTGCAGCCGATAATGGTGCTCGTGTACTTTTAGTTGATTCGGCTCCAGAAGGAAGCGAAGGCGGTAATACTAGATATGCTGGTGGTGCTTTTGCTTGGGGCAAAAACTTTGATGACTTAAAAGATTACTACGAGCAAACTTATTATCCATTTGCGTATGATCCAAAAGCTTTGGACACTTTCATCGAGAATGTGATAAAGATGAAAGAATATTCCAAGAAGTATTTTGGAATTGAAGCAAAAGGAACAGGTAGACGGCCTAATGGTGAATATCCTGAATATCGTCATGCTGATTCAATGCAATCTCAAAGCATGACTCAAGGGATGTATAATGGTGGCTTTTGGAAATTATTGCGTAAGAAAGTTTATGAACGCTTAGATAAGATTGATGTTTGGTTTAATTCACCAGTTGAACACCTAGTTCAGTCACCTGAAGATGGAACTATTCTCGGCGTTTCAATTAAACGAGATAATCAAGTACGCTTTGTGGGTGCTAAAAATGGGGTTGTTTTGAGCTGTGGTGGTTTTGAAAATAATCAAAAGATGGTTCAAAACTTCTTAGGACAAGGTTCATTAGCACCAATTGGAAGTCTTTATAATCGAGGCAAAGGAATTGATCTAGCTGTTGAAGCTGGTGCTCGTTTATGGCATATGTCTAATTATGATTCACATGGTTTGTCATTACGTCAGAATGAACCTCGTGAAAAGTTTGCTTACATGATTAATTGGAAGTCATTATTCAATGGATCAATCTTTGTAGCAGGAGATGACGGAGCACGTTATTTCCGTGAAGATGAAGAAGATCGCCATGGATATAAGTATAATCATGGTAACTGGATTATGATTCCTAACCAAAATCATCCCCACATTGTGATGGATCAAAAGCAATATGATCAATTAGCTGCTGATACTTCTGCTAAAGCTGATCAAATCAAAGAATTGATTTCATATGCGATTAAAGCTGATACCATCGATGAATTAGCTGAGAAGATAGATGCACCTAAATTGAAACAAGAAGTGGCTGATTTCAATTTCTTAACTGATGAAAAGAAACGTGACATGTTCTTGAACCGTAAGATTGAAACGATGCGTAGTTTTAGTGAAGGCCCATACTATGCTATTCCGGTTCGTCATAATATTTTACATACTCATGGCGGTGCTCAACGTAATGAGAAGTGTGAAGTTATCGGTTTAGATGGCAATGCTATTCCTCACTTGTATGAAGCCGGTGAGTTAGGTGATATTTTTGCTACCAAGTATCTAGGTGCTAACAGTATTGCTGATTTGTTAATTTCAGGTAAAATTGCTGGTGAAAATGCAGCACTACCAAAGCGTAAAGTACTTAAAGTTGATGCGATTACTGGAGCTTCAAAGGTTCCAGAATTACAATCTGATGCCCATACTTCTACTGCAAACTTTGATGCGGGTAAGAATCAGGGAATTGGCATGAGCAGCAATGGAATTAGTGATTTACCAATTGTTGTCAGAGTCACGGTTGATAATGATGATAAGTTAAAGCAGATCGAAACTTTACAACAAAAAGAATCTCCATCTTTAGGTGGGAAAGCTATTCCTGTTTTGACTAAAGAAATGCTTGAAAACAATACAACAGATGTTGATGCTGTTTCAGGTGCTTCTGTTACTAGTCATGCTTTTAAAGAAGCAGTTAGCTCAGCCTTAAAGAATTTGAATAAATAAGAAAAAGATTCCAACTTGGTCTTTTGAAACCAGATTGGAAGCTTTTTTAAGTAGAATCGAATAAAAGTTAATTAATTAAATTTTTATTGCTTATTAGAAATTCATATAGTTTATTTCCAACTTCTTTTATAATTTTTGAGCTTGAATTCAAATAGGATACGCCATTGCTGAGTTCTAGCATATTCTTAGGAATGGTTATGACTTTAACTTCATTTTCTTTTTCAATGTCTTGTGCACTTTGTTGAGTAATTATTGTATAACCCATTCCTTGTATGGCAAGTTCTCTTGTAATCAAAGAATTAGATACTTTAACTACTTTATTTAAAGTGACCTCATTTTCCTGAAAGAGATGGTCAATCATTGCTTGGAAGAAAGAATCATCAGTTAAACTAATATATTTTTGATTATTAAATTTCTTAAAGATGTTTGGAGTAAGTTCAGTCTCTTTAAGTTTGAAAAGTGAACAGTTACTTGGAATAAGAAGGGCTAAGGATGAATCAGTAAAGTGTATAGATGTAATATTTTTGTTTACTAATAACTTACCAACAAACAGATCAATACTACGATTTAATAAGTTTTCTTGGGCTAAATTAGTCGTTTGATCGTAGAAGGAAAAAGTAAATGCTGGATATTCATGAACTAGAAATGGAATTACTCCTTGAGCTGAGGTTTCTAACCATGGTTGATTAAAAGCAATTTTTATTTCGTAATTTTTAAATTTACTAAAAGGCTCAAGATCATATGTTAATTCATTTTGTGACTCTAATATTGTTTGTAAATCTTTGAGAAATACTTCACCAGCTTTAGTTAATTTGATTGGCTTTTGATTCCTATCTATTAAGATTACACCATATTTATTCTCAGCTTGTCTTAAAAGCTTACTGATATAAGGTTCGCTAATAAATAGACGTCTTGCGATCTCACTAATAGTATTAACGGATGAAGCAGTTTTTAATATATCGTATAAATTTTTCTCTTTACTCATAATGTTAGTTCTTTCAGTAACCGAATGGTTATAATTTTCAAAATAAAAGATATTGTACAGTAAGTGAATTTTAGCACATAATGTAAGCGATAACAAAAGAGCGTTTAGGAGGTTTTTATTATGGCAAGTAATTCAGTTATTGATTGGAAAGCCAATTATGATGTTGTTGTTCTTGGCTTTGGTGGAGCAGGAGCAACAGCTGCAAGGTTTGCTGCAGATAATGGTGCTAAAGTTTTGATTGCAGACCTTGCTCCTTATGGTCATGAAGGTGGTAATACTCGTTATTCAGCACAATTAATTGGTACTGGTTATGATCATGATGAGTTGAAGAAATATTATTTAGGTTTAACTCATCCGATGGATTTACCAGATGATATGGTAGAAACCTTTGTTAATGGGATGCTACATACTCGTGAATATGTCAAAAAGTATCTTGATGCTGAGCTAGTTAGCTTTATGAAGGAATTTGACATGCCAGAAGATTATAAAGCTGCAGCATGTCAAGAATATCCAAACTTACCAGGACATAAGACGTATGATTATACTACAGTTCATAAGGGATGGTTTGACGCAGCAATGTGGAAGATTCTACGTCAAAAGGTTTTAGATCGTAAAGATAAAATTGATGTTTGGTATGAAGCACGTGCTATTCATCTAATTCAAGATCCCGTAACTAAAGTTATAAAGGGTGCGCAAATTATTAAGGATGGACAAAAGATTAATGTTCTTGCACGAAAAGGTGTTGTCTTAACAACTGGTGGATTTGAAGCTAATAAAGAAATGATTCAAAACTATCTAGGAGCACCAAGTCTTTCACCTTTAGGTACTATTTATAACCAAGGTGATGGTATTACCATGGCTCAAGAAGTTGGTGCAAAAATGTGGCACATGTATAACTATGAGTCATTAGGCTTAATGCATGGCTTATCCTTTGCTACTCCAGAAGGCGAAAGGTCTGAGTTATTCCTTAGCTGGGATCAATTAACAAATGGCAGCATTTTTATGATTGCTGATGATGGTAAACGTTACTTTAATGAAACTGAGATGAATCGGCACGGGCATATTTTTGATCATGGTATGTGGAGAGTGCCAAGAACACATGAAAAACCATATTTAGTCTTTGATGAAAAGCAATATAAAGAAATTGAAAATAATCCAATTCCATATGACAAGTTCAATGAAAAACTGATCAAAGCTGATAGTATAAAAGAATTAGCAGATAAAATTGGAGTTAATGCAGTTGGATTAGAAGAACAAGTTAAACTTTTCAATGAAGCTGCCAAGTCAGGCGAAGATATTCAATTTGGTCGTAAAGCCGATTCAATGAAAGCATTTAGTGATGGTCCATTCTATGCTATCAAGATGGGTTACAATGTTCTTAATACCCAAGGTGGTCCTGAAAGAAACACTAAAGCTGAAATTTTGGATGTAAATAATCAACCGATTCCACACTTATATGGTGCAGGTGAATTAGGCGGAATTTGTGCAAATCAGTATCAAGGTGGCGGTAACTTAGCCGAATGTTTGATTTGGGGTAAAATCGCTGGTGAGCAGGCAGCAAATGTTACCGATGAAGTTACTGATGAAGTTGAAAGCAAGTACAACGGCATTAATGAATTAGTCGATGGCGATAAGATTAAAGATATTAAACTTGATAAGAATCAATATCTGGGATCCTCAGATGCAGGTATCGGTGGCAAATTAGTGGTTCGTGTTACTTATGATGATAATAAAATCAAGAATGTTGAAGTAGTTCAAAATCATGAAAGTGAGGATATTGGTAAAACAGCCTTAGAAGAAATTCCAAAGAGAATTGTTGAGAACAATACTGCTTATGTTGATGCGGTAACTGGCGCCTCTGCCACTAGTCGTGCAATTAGTGAAGCAGTGAATAAAGCTTTAAAGAATAGATAGAAAAAATAGACGAAAGAAAAAGCTTCCAGCTTGGTGTTTTATAAACCAGGTTGGAAGCTTTTTGGGCCAAAATAAAATTAATCTTGTCGCACCGAATGTCAGTTTGATAAAATTAATTATGCAGAAAAGTTGAATTAGCGGTGGCCTTTATCTCAAAGAAAGGACGATGCCTATGGAATTTATTTTCAATGCTCGGCCTTCGTTTAAAGGGAGGGCCAATTTTGTCTTCAGTGGACCTGTTAAGGAACACATTGATTATAATCGGCTTGCTCTGTGCCAATGTTGCAAGTTTAAGGTTACTTGTTCATGGGATTACAATTCTCATTCTCCAAGTATACCAACTTCACTTGGTAATCAGCAGTTTGATTATCGATCATCGTCGCAAAAGACGAAAAAAGAAACAAAATTAAAAACCGCTTAATACTTTTGGACGAGAATTAACGGTTTTTAAATTTTATAAACTATAATTTTAGCCACCGCTCTTTTAGCGGTTCTGCAGCTTAGGAGGTTCGGCAGTTGTAGAGTCGGCCTCCTTTTTGCTATCTAAATTATACTATATCCTACAAAAGAAATTCAATTATATCTATCAAATCTTGTACTTCTTCATCAGTTCATTAAGTTCATCTTTATCAAAATCATTTAAGTCGATAACAATTTCGTTGAGTCTTGAACCATCTTCTACTGGTTCGCCATCTTCGTCTAAGCATAAGATTTCAGCTAATTCATCATCATCTTTAATAATACCGTAGCCTTTACCAGATAAAATTTTAGGATAAGCTGGAGCTGGATTATCAAATGTAATTTTTCTAATAGTGACGAGAAATGTCCAACTTGAACCATAACCATATGTTAGGATAAAACGATCCTTTTCGTGAAAATAAGAAACTTTTGTATTTTCAGAATTAATACTAGAAAGAGGAATTAACTTACTTATCGAATCGATATTTTCAGTATTTTCGAACCTTTCCTTAGTTTTTATATTTTGTAAATCAAACATGCGTGAAAAGTCAGCTCTGAACATTTCCAAAATACATTTTTCTAGGGTATCAATAGAACTATTGCCACTAATTATGAAACGGCGCCAAGTTGATGGTTTAAAGTGTTTAAGTGTTGCGCGAATTTCGTAAGTTGCTTGGTCACGCTCCCGATTATCATAGGACTTCTCAGGAGAATGTTGGTCCATTTGTTTCAGCATTCCTTGTAACATATTAAATGCTTCTTCAGAGATGATGCCTTTATGGAATAACTTTTGTAAAATATCGGGATGTTCGCGAATTACTGCTAACATTTCTTCGTCAGAAGGCGAGGAATCAGGTAGAGGTGTAAAAGTAAAATCATCCATTAACTTATAAATACTTAAATCAGCATATTCATGATCAGTACTTCTAATCATTCCCACACGGGCCAAAAATTTATAAAAGTTCTTGAAAACATGTCCAAGTTCGAAAGCAGTATTTTCATCTAAATCATTCTGATTAAAAATCGTCCACAAGTATGGTATGACTTGCCCCAGATCACTAGTGACAAAACGAATTCGCTTTTCAAGTAAGAAATCATTAGCAAAATTTGTAAGAGCTATTTGCGGATCAACTGGATCAAAGCTAACGGAAGAAGTTTCAATGAATTGGTCAATCATGCTTTGATTGATCTTTTTAATTTTGTTAATGATGTCAGTATTGGAGCTAATAGGTTGATTTTCATAATCTTGAAATGCGGCAAAATCAGGGAAACGTCTTTCTAAGTCCCAGTATTGATAATGCTGGTCTGGCTTTTGGGACTTAACTGGCAACTCAGTTGTAACTTCTTCCATCATTTTATCAACAAAATAATTTCCTAGGTTTTCGTCTAAAACATAAATGGCAGCTGATTTAAGAACTAAGTTGGCAACTTCATCTTTTTCCAAATTGGTAGCAGTTGCCATTTCTAGATATTCATCAAGATGACTGTTAATTAATGAGGCGATAGTCTTAGCTTGTGAATTTTCAGTTTTAGCATTTTTATAAAATGAAACTTTATCAGCTGAAGCAGCTTGTATGATTTTGCGTTGTTGCTTACTACTAATAAAATTGTAGCTTCTGATTAATTCAGTTAAAACGCAGTTGAATAGCTTAGGATCAAGACGAGTTAATAAAATAGACAACCCTGTTTTTTCTTCAACTAATAAATAATACTTTTTCTTCTTAATTTGAATAATAGTGGCATCCCAAATGGTAAAGGGTTCGTTCTTTAATTGTTTGCTTCTGTTTTGAGAAATTTCCTTTTTGAAAGTATCGTCGTATCTGATTTGCAGCATTTTTCTATCCTTTCTGACCGGGTAGTTGCAAATATATCTTAATTATAGCAATACCATAGGTATTAAAAGAAAAAAAGTCCTAAGGAAGGACACCCTAGGACTTTAATTTAAAAATATAAAAACAAGAAAGTGTGTCATATGAACGACATCAAAAATTATACTAGATGGCACTAATAAGATGCAAGCAAATTTTTATTTTTGTTAAAAGTGCTTTTCTATGCACAACAAGGCAAAAAAGTGTAAAATAGCAGTAAACAAAAGTATAAACTGTAAAATTAAGAAAGAAACATAAAAATGCCAAGTATTAGAGATATAGCTAGAGTAGCAGGGGTTTCCCCAGCTAGCGTTTCCCGGATTTTGAACAAAGATGCGACTTTTCACATTAACGAAAATACCCGCCAACGCGTCATCGAGATTGCGAAAAAATTAAACTATTCAAAAACTAAGAATAAACGTGGACCAAAAGGTAAACGGGGAATGACCATTGGGCTGATTTTACGGCACACTGAAGAAAATGAACCTAGTGATCCATATTTTAAGAATATTCATGATGGAATTTTAGATGAAGCAGCCAAATGGCGTTTGGACACGGATGTCATTTTCCGGATGCACGATAAGAATAAAGATCTGACTCAAATCGCCAAGTATGGCGCCATTATTATGGTTGGTCAAATGACGGATGATGCAGTTTTAGCAATTCGTAAACGCAATAAAAATGTGATTCTGGTGGATGCTAATCCTGATGTGGAAACAGTTAACTACATTCAAAATGATTTTTCTTCGAGAACTAGACAAATTTTGGATTACTTATATAAATTAGGTCATCGAAATATTGCCTATATCGGTGGTAGTTCGAGTGTAGTTGACCTAAAAGGTAATACCATTTCCCTCAAGGGTGACTCACGGGCCAGAACTTACTCAGACTGGATGAAGATTCAAGGTCTTAATCAGTATGAACATACTTTTATTGCTGATTGGTCAATTCAAGACGGTTTCAATTTGTGTGAGCAAATGCTGAATGAAGTTGATGAGTTACCATCTGCCGTAATGGTCGGGAGTGACCCAATGGCTTTAGGGGTTTATAAATCATTGAAAAATCACCACATTGATATTCCTGGTCAAACTTCAGTAGTCAGTTTTGATGATGTCGAAGTGAATCGCTTTTTAACCCCGTCGCTTTCAAGTGTTTATATGGATTCACGGGAAATGGGCAAGACCGCAGTCCGAGTTGCTAAAGACTTAATGATTGAAAAGACTGCGGCGCGTATGCCACTAATTATTACTTGCCGCAGCGAATTAAGATTAAGAGACTCAATTGCCGAAAAGTGAAATTAATTTCACTTTTTTTATTTTTGCCCTTGTGTAAACAAACAATAAACATATATACATTATAAATGTGAACGCAAACGATCACAAAATATAGAGGGAGTTTACAATGAAAAAGCTTTTAGATTGGATGCAGAAAAAGCTCGTTCCCGTGGCGAGCATTCTGGGTCAAAACAAATACTTAACAAGTTTACGTGACGGGATGATGGTTGCCTTCCCAGCAACAATGTTTGGGTCCAACATTGTGTAAGCCTTATACTCCGACAAAAGAATGGCTTTAAATCAACGCTTGTAGCAGATAAAAAGTTAAAAATAAAACCTCAAATAGAAAAATTACGTAATAATTACGTAAAAGTA
>NZ_ML136875.1 GCF_004009905.1 Lactobacillus xujianguonis | reverse complement strand
TCAAATCGATTTTAAAATGGCATGTTGTATTTGGCGACAATATTTTAGCTCAAATGACTTTTCAGATTTAAATTTTTCACAATTATTGTTAAATATGATTGCCTATTTAACTCCGATTAGATTAGGCAGAAAAGATAAACGAAATTTAAAAGCCAAATTGGTAGTTTCATTTCCATATCGTTTGGCTGCGTAAATTAATATCAAGGAGCTATCATCAGATGGCTTATTTGTGTTACAAAAAAAGGGACTTACCGAATAAAAATATTCGATAAATCCCTTAAAAAGCTTAGACTAATTTCGTCAATGTCATTAAGTTAAGACCTAAAAATAGAAAGCATCTTCATTTGCAAAACCCCGTGCATGATATACCGCACCAGGTGATTTATAGTAACCAAAGGCTTTCGAACGGGGTAGATTATGCGGATGGTGAATAACTCTATTATTTACCATAATCAAGCCGTCTTCCCTGCAGCTTTATTAGTATTGTAATGATGCAAAACTTTGCCAGTAATTACGTAGGCATCATTATAATATCCACCTTTTGCGTAGAGATGCTTGAACTCAGAGACACTGACCCAACCAATGCTATAGTTTCCTCTTACATCCATATAACTAACAGGACGATATTTGACTCCGCCCTCATTCGTTATATCATATTTAGAATTCTTAGGTGCGACTAGACTGTCGACAGCCATTTCACCAGATCCTCGTACCGATGCCATTTGTATCCGAAATAATTCTCGATCATCTACTTTTTTTGAAGTTTCAAATCTGCATCATCAAATTTGGAATCCCAGTACCACATAATCACATTTTCTGGACGTTTCAAGTGATATACACAAACACTCTTGGCAGCAACATATTTTGAATACTTAGATTTATACGGCAAAGTGGACCAATCATAAGTGTTGCCGTGATCCTCTACTTTTTCAAGTATTTATCATAATGAACATAGCCTTTTATATATCGTGCCATCCCCTTGGTCACTTTTATTTTATAATTTTAATATTTAGTTTTGACTGTTTTGGCATTGGATGCTTTAATTGTAGCAGCCTGAACATCACTACTGAGATAACTAGCAATACAAATTACTGTTAACAGCAGCAAACTAATACGAATTAGGCAATTTTTGTGCTTTATTATGTAAAACTCCTTATTACCAATTTAATTATTTCTCTCTTATTTACTACTTCTTCACCAGTTTACCATCAATCCATTGCTGACCACCAAGATTATAAAATGTATGGCCACTCATTTTACTGATAGCAAAATAATTCCATTTACTATGCGTCCGCAAAACTCGTTCGGTATCAACCTGTCCTTCAGGATCAGCCCAGACCGTCGCTGCCTTCTTCAAAAACAAACTGCCTTACTTTGTCTGAGGAGCAGCATGATTGATTTGTTTAAGCTCACTAGCTTTAACACGCACCATTTCTGAAGCCATATTCTAAAATACCATCTTTACGCGCAATCTTAGTCAAAACGGTGAGTATTTTTTGGAAAAACATGCTCACCGTTTTGACTAATTACAAAGGGCTTGCTGACGATAGCTACACCATGGATGCGATGAACAGGAAGAAGGTTTGGCTGAGCAACTACATGCTGCATGCGATTAGAGTAATCAGTCATAATCCCTGATACTTTACCCGTTAACATCATTCTTCTCATTGCCTGAGGCCGATTAACTCCCCAGATAATATAGCCCTTATCATGCGCAGCCAAGTAACGCGCTGCTTGCGGATCATAAAAGCCATTGGCATAATACCCGTACTGACCCAATTGATGATAATCACCACCAAGTTGCATCTGTGGAATATTCGGAGCTAGTTTTCGCAACAATGCTAAAGATGAATCTGAAAAGGATTCAAACAAGACACGATTACCTAAATGATACTTTTTTACCAATCTCACTAGTGGTCGTTCCATCCCTTTGCCAGCCACATCATCTTTAGTTTCAATCATAAACTTAATTTCAGGATCCACCTGGTATCGTTGAAAGACCTCCTGCAGAGAGTGCAGTGGTTCACCAGAATAATTACGCGCTTGCTGCAAGGTCTTAAAATTACTCTTACCAATTTCTTGATCAACCCCAAAGACCCGACTTAAATTATCATCATGACTCACGACCAAGACCTTGTCCTTCGTTTTCTGCAAATCTAATTCCAGATAATTGGCATCATCGGCCGAGGCATGATCATAAGCGGCAAAACTGTGCTCAGAATACTTTCCCAGCTGATTTTCACCTCGGTGAGCAATATCCGTAAAGCCAAATAGAAATGGTAAAGCCAACAATAAGATGCCTAATTGATTAAATTTCATCTGCTTACCTAATACTCTTAATAGTTGCTTCATCTAATTCGCGGTATTCACCGGCTTTTAAATCAGGGTCCAGTTTCAACTTACCCATTGAAATCCGCTCTAGTTCTACCACTTTCATCCCCACTGCACCAAACATCCGCTTAATCTGGTGGTACTTACCTTCCCGGATTTTAATTTCAATTTCGGAAGAATCATGCTCCTCGTCTTGACTCAAAATTTTTAATTCAGCTGGCTTCAACTCGGTGCCATCACCTAATGTCATCCCACTAGCAAAAGTCTTAACCGTCTCCTCGTCAGCAACTCCTGCAATTTTGGCTCGGTAAACTTTATCCACGTGCTTATTAGGCGCAAGCAATTCATGATTTAGCTGGCCATCATTAGTGAGCAAAAGCAAGCCAGTTGTATCTTTATCTAGTCGTCCCACTGGAGTAATCCCTTGATATTGATCCTGCGGCTCAAGCAAAGAAATTACTGTTCTTTGACTGCGATCTTCAGTTGCTGAAAGTACGCCCTTAGGTTTATTCATTAAGAAATAATGGTATTTCTGATAATTGATCTCTTGTCCATCTACCAATACTTCATCGTATTCCTTAACTTGCTGTTTTGGTGTTTTTACAACATTACCATTTACAGTCACGATGCCCTTTTTAATTAAAATGTGAACTTCTTTACGTGAACCCACATTCATATTTGCTAAATACTTATCAATCCGCATTTACTTTTCCTATTCCTGCAAAAATACGCTAGTGAGAAATTCCCACTAGCGTAAATTTTATAACAATTCTTGATCAGCAGCTGCTTGATCGTTGATGAATTTTTCATTTGGATAAATTGGTGTAATTTCAATCCCGGTCATTGCCCGTTCAATTAAGCCTTCAACATCCAAACGAGCTTCATATTCTCTTGCCTTGTCCAACTTTGGCTTAGTCTTAGGACGAGGTGGCGCAAAGATCGTACAGCAATCTTCAAATGGTTGAATTGACAAATCAAAAGTTCCAATTTCTTCAGCCAACTTAATAATTTCAGTCTTGTCCATTGTAGCCACCGGACGAATTACTGGCGTAGTCGTGACATCATTGATTGCTACCATTGATTGCAAAGTCTGTGAGGCAACTTGACCAACAGATTCACCGTTAAAGATTGCTAAACCAACACGTTGAGCTCGAATCCGATCTGCTAGTTGCAACATAAAGCGCCGTTGCACCGTCATCAAGTAACCTTCAGGTAGTTTTTCCTTAATTGTTTCTTGAATTTCAGCAAATGGGACTGCAATAAAGTTAATTTTACCACAGTAATTAGCCAAAATTCCTGTCAATTCCTTGGCCTTAGCCAAAGCCTTTTCAGTTGTGTAAGGAGGGCTGAAGAAGTGAACCATTTCAATTTCAACCCCACGCTTCATTGCTAGGTAGGAAGCAACAGGTGAATCAATCCCACCAGATAGCATCATCATGGCCTTACCAGCGGTCCCAACTGGCATCCCGCCGATACCATGCAACAATTGACTAGAAATGTAAACCGCATCTTGTCTAACCTCAATTCTGAGGACAATATCTGGATGCTTCATTTCCGCCTTGAGCCCATCCATATGGTCAAAGAGGTAATCGCCCACCATTGAATTTAATTGGTTAGTATCATATTCAAAGTGGTGATCACTACGTTTAGTGTTAACCTTAAAAGTCATCCCTGTTTTAAAGGTTTCTTGCATTAAAGCTAAGGCAGTTTCTTCAATATCAGTTAAAGTCTTAGGCACCTTAATGGCAGGTGAATAAGTTTGAATCCCAAAAACTTTTCTTAAGCGTTTATCAATTTTATCAAATGATGCCCCATTAAGAACAATGTGCATCCGATCATGACGAGGGTGAATTTCAACTTCAGGAAAGTCCTTTAAAACCTTAGTCACATTACCGGCTAAACGGCCAATAAAGTCCTTCCGGTTTTTACCCTTAGTTGATAATTCACCGTAGCGAATCATAACTTCAGTATATTTAATCATCATTTTCTCCTAAGTGATTAATCTTGGCGAAGTGCTTGTAAATCTTATCAAAGACCTTAATAAATTCATCGGCTTCAGCTAAAGTATTGCTTTCATCGAAGCTAAGTCGAATTGCACTCGTAGCAATTTTATCATTAACACGCATCGCAACCAAGGTGCTGACTTCATCTGCTGTCTTGGAAGCACAAGCAGAAGTAGTTGAAGTATAAATATCTTGGTCTTCTAGTGTATGAACTAAGGTCTCACCCCGAATTCCTTCTAAAGCAAAGCAAAGAATATGAGGTGCGAAGCCGCTATTAGCAGGCGAAAAGATATCAATTCCTGGCTTATCTTGCAAATAATTAATGATCTTTTCCTTAATGGCTTCTTCACGCGCTGCTTTTTCTGCTTCATTATCAAGCAACAAGCGAATCGCTTTAGCCATCCCCGCAATTGCTGGTAAGTTTTCTGTCCCTGAGCGGAGACCTTTTTCTTGGCCACCACCGTCATGCAATGGTGTTAACATCTTCCCAACTTTTTTGTATAAAATACCAATCCCACGTGGGGCATGAAATTTATGCGCTGAAAAACTTGAAAGATCAACTCTTGGGGTAAAGACCTTATCCCAAATATTCTTACCTAAAGCTTGCACATTATCAACATGGAATTGAATAGTAGGATAATTCTCTAATAAATCACTAATTTCATCAATAGGTTGAATGGTCCCAATTTCATTATTCACACCCATAATTGAAACTAAAGTTGTATCTGAGTCAATGGCATTCCGCAGATCATTAACACTAACGCGGCCTTCCTTATCAACTGGCAACCGAGTTACGCGATAACCCAAGTTTTCCAAACTATTAAAGGCACTGGCTACAGAAGCATGTTCAACACTTGATGTAATAATGTGCTTACCAAACTCCCGCTTTTGAATTGCGGTTCCCTTAATGGCGGTATTATTAGATTCGGTTCCACCAGAAGTAAAGAAGATTTCATATGGTTTAACCCCTAATAAATCACCGATTTGCTTACGGGAAGCCTCAAGTAATTGATGAGCACGATCTCCCATCTTATGCAAACTCGATGGGTTACCCCAAATAGTCGTCGCTACCTTATCATAAGTAGCTAAAACGCTGGGATCAATTTTTGTTGTTGCACTATTATCAAAATAAATCACAAATATTACCCCTTTAAAAAAACGGCCAAGACTGACCGTTTCATTTTGACTTACAAATTGTAACTTAAATATTTGCTTGTTTCAATTATTTATTATTCTTTTCTGAATAATAAGCATTTTCTAGCCGTTGGTAAGAACCAGGCTCAACTTTTTCAAGCGCTGTCGCAATTGTGTCAAGTGCTTCTTTATATTGATAGTCATCTTGATACAAGCTGGTGGCTTTTTGTTGCGCCTTTTCTATGGTTTCATTATCGGAATACTTGTTAGAGTATTGCATTGTTAATTCGACCAAGTTAGCTGAATTAATAATATCGTCAGCTTCACGCTTCAAGCGCTCAACATCATCTGAGATTTGAATTAGTTGATTAGAAATTTTTTCCATATTAATGCGCACTTTATCAAGTTCACCACTTACCCGGCCAATTTCGTTAACCACCAAAGTGTACATCTGTACAAAACTGTCAGGATCTCCGGGCAATTTTCTTCTTTGTAAACGCCGGTAAACCAACGACACATCTTGTTTAAATCGCTTAATCGAATCATTAGCGACATTTTCTGAATCATACAAGCCATTGACGTCATCCGACATTTGCTTTTGCTCAGCGTCAATTTGGCGCAAGCGATCAAGCATGGCTAGCCAAGAACTCTGGATTTCTGAATAAACGCCCTTACCATCAGCGATATTCTGCGTATCAACCGTATATTGCCGGTTCATGTCATTGACTTCTTGTTCAAGTCGGCGACTTTCACCTAATTCGCCATGAGTCAATTCATAACTTTCATCAATATGACGCAACTTATCAACCAAGCGTTTAGAAGCCACTTGCTGGTGAGAGATCAAAGTCAGCATTTTACTTTGATTTTTCTCAACAAATGGTCGAGCCTTATATTCCTTGGCTAAAATGTCATACAAAGCATCAATCTTCTTCGCGATTTTTTTGTTCTTTTCGTCTAATTCATCAACTTTAAGATCCGTTAATAATTTGCGAGCTTGATCAATTTCTTCATAAATCGCTTTAATTTCATCAAGCACATTTACTTCAGTAATGTAGTACTTTTCAGACAACATCTTTTTATAGCTTGCTGAAATTTCTCTTAATTGATCTTGGAAAACCGTTGCTAATTGATGATGGGCATCCTTAATCTTAGGCAGTTGCTCTTTCAAGGAATTGAGCGCCATCTTAATCTTCGTTAATACCCGCTTAGCTTCAACGTGATCCCCTTGTGAAGAAAGGTTCTTAGCTTCGTCAAAATCATCATCCATGGCTGCTAATTGGTTTTCAATTTGATCTAAAGCATTGCCATAATCAAATGAATCAGCCAGGATCATCTTTCGAATTTCCCGATAAGACTTAATTAAAGAATCATACTGAATTTGATTTTCGCGGTTTGATTCTAATAATTCAGAGAAGACGTCTTTAGTATTTTTAGCATCTTCTAAAGTTGGTTTGATAATTTGCTGTGCTTGTTTGATGTTTTTACGTGCTTTAAAAATGCGATAAGAGGTATTTTGCTGTGCAGCAGTTTCAATTAAATGCTGCACTTCAGGAATCTTGCTCGTCGCAGCTTCTTGATAAGATTTACGCCAAGTATTCAGCGTTGTTAAGCTTTCTCCTGCTAAATCCATCTTATCTAATCGTTCAATATCACGCTCAAGATGCATCTTTTCTATCTTATCCATTGCCTTATCAATGGCTTCGATCTCACGCATTTGTCGTCGATTAGTCAATAGCATAAAGGCAATAATAAGGATAATTAAAATAATGATTGCAACAACAATTAAAGTTTGTACTGATGACATTATTTAATCCTCCAAAACTAACATAATTATACCAAAACCTCGTCTAAAAAAGCGTGTTAAAACTATCCTTTTTCTTGATTTCTTCCCCTAAGCCCTTTATAATAGTGTTCGTGTAAAATATTTGCAGCTATAAGTGACAAGAACGTCAACATCTTGATACGCGTTAAGTGAACTAGTAACCCACGCTGCAACGGGTGAAAATGGAAATTAAGATGCACGAATGTTGAACTTATTTGTGATATTTTACTCCAGAAATTGTTATTAGATTTTATTGGAGGATTTTTTTATGTCAAGATATACAGGTCCAAGTTGGAAGCGTTCTAGAAGATTAGGTGTCTCACTTTCAGGCACTGGCAAGGAAATTGCTCGTCGTAACTACGCTCCAGGTCAACACGGTCCTAACTCACGTGGTCGTTTGTCAGAATACGGTGAACAATTGCACGAAAAGCAAAAGTTACGCTGGATGTACGGCTTAAACGAACGTCAATTTAGAACCATGTTTGCACGCGCTGGTAAGATTCGTGAAGGTGAACACGGTACTAACTTCATGATCTTACTTGAACGTCGTTTGGACAATGTTGTTTTCCGTCTTGGTTTAGCAACTACTCGTGAACAAGCAAGACAATTGGTAAACCACGGTCACATTACTGTTGATGGTAAGCGTGTTGACATTCCTTCATACGAAGTCAAGGTTGGTCAAACCATTGGCTTGAAGGAAAAGTCAAAGAACTTACAACAAGTTAAGGATGCCCTTGATGCAGTTACTGCACGTCCATCATACGTTACCTTTGATGATAACAAGTTGGAAGGTAGCCTTGTTCGTTTACCAGAACGTGACGAATTAGATCCTAACGTTAACGAAGCCCTTGTTGTTGAATGGTACAACAAGTTACTTTAATTTATACGTTACCTTCAAAGAAAACCTTTCCCGCTATGGGAAAGGTTTTTTTCTTGCTATAATCTACTTACGAGGTGAATAACATGACTGAAGATTTAAGTAAACGCGTCCAGCAGGCAGCCCAAGGCATCACTCCGCAAACCAAACCTGATGAACGACGGCGCTTTTTAGGGTCTTTGCGTGAACGGGTTCTAGTTAGAATGGACAATACCGAAGTTAAAGACCCAACCTTAACTAACTTATTCTTACAACATATTAATGATTATCAAAATTACAGTATTTTAATCAACGGTAATCTTAACGACAACAGTTTCTTAGGTAAAGTTGAGGGCTTATGTAGTAAAAAGAATATCCCCTTTACCTTAGTTAATAACGAAACAGCCAAAACTGGTCCGAATGATACCGCTATTTTAGTTGTTGCCAAAACCGCAATTAATAAAATGCGCATTGAAATTGGACAAGTTTACGCACCCGAAATGCCCAAACCTGAATTAACGACAACTTATAAGAAAAAAACCGGCTTCTGGCATCGACTTTTCCACGGTGATCAATCATGAAACCATTAGCATATCGCATGCGTCCCAAGACTCTTGATGAAGTCGTGGGCCAGCAGCATTTGATTGGTCCTGGTAAAATTATTCGCCGCATGGTTGAGGCTAAGTTATTGTCCTCGATGATCCTCTATGGCCCACCTGGTATTGGTAAAACTAGTATCGCCAGCGCGATCGCCGGTTCTACTAAGTATGCTTTTCGTAAATTAAATGCAGCAACTGACGGTAAGAAGCAATTGCAAGAAGTGGCTGAAGAAGGAAAAATGAGTGGAACGGTGATCTTGCTCTTAGATGAAATTCACCGCCTAGATAAGACCAAACAAGATTTTCTCTTACCTTTGCTTGAATCAGGGCAAATTATTCTCATTGGGGCAACAACTGAAAATCCCTACATTTCAATTTCACCAGCAATTCGTTCACGCTGTCAGATTTTCGAATTAAAACCATTAGCTGATGACGACATGGCTCAGGCTATTGACCGTGCCCTCAAGGACAAAGAACGCGGCTTGGGAAAATATGATGTCTCCCTTTCTCCCGCAGCTGAAGCCTTATTAATCGAAAAAGGTAACGGCGACTTACGTTCAACTTTGAACAGTTTAGAGTTAGCAACTCTATCGACCAGACAAGAATTAAAAGATGCTGGAAAAGATACCTCTTCCTTTGTCATTACGCAAAAAGAAATCGCTGATTCAATTCACACTAAAATACAGCGTTTTGATGCCAAGGGCGATGGTCACTACGATTTAATCTCAGCTTTTCAAAAATCGATTCGCGGTTCTGATACCGATGCTGCGCTGCATTATTTAGCTCGGTTAATTGATTCTGGTGATCTTATTTCAATCTGTCGGCGATTAATGGTTATTGCCTACGAAGATATCGGTCTGGCTAACCCAGCAGCTGCTCAACACGCTGTTGTGGCCATTCAAGCCGCCCAACAAATTGGTTTACCGGAAGCGCGAATTCCTCTGGCAAATGCCGTCATCGAATTATCTCTTTCACCCAAGAGTAATAGTGCGATTAGTGCCATTGATGCGGCTTTATCAGATTTAGAACATAAAAAGATTGACCAAATACCTGATGATTTAAAAGACGCCCATTATCGCGGGGCCAAGAAGTTAAATCATGGTGTAGGCTATCTCTACCCCCACGATTATCAAGGAGATTGGATTGCTCAACAGTATTTGCCAAATAATTTACAAGGAGCTAACTACTTCCAACCAAAAGGCAATTCTAAAATTGAAAAAGCCCTCAAAAAGCAATATGCTATCTTGCGCCAAATGCAAAAAGACGGACTTAAACATGATTAGACTGCTTTCTTGACAAGTACCAAGACATTGCGTAATATAATAAGTGATCTGAGTTGATCGACAAGCTTAAATGTATAAAGTTGACCGATCAAACTATAAGACGTGGGAGTTAGTAAATAACTACCGAATCGGAATACTGATTCGCTCAGGATCCATATTCGCTGCGATACTAACTCAAATATTGAACATTGCGGGTTCAACAAGCGTCATTATGCTATGTTCAGTCAGCTCAGATTTTATTTGAAAATAACGAGAACGGTCGTAAGACCGCTCTTTTTTTATAGGGATGGGTGTAATATGGCAATTATGATCGTAATGATAATTTTTATTCTGCTCCTAATGTTAACCGCATGGTATCTATGGCATCGTCGCGGAGGCCACTTCTTAATTTATGACGTTGGTGGCAACCCACGTTTAGGCACCATTTTTAAATGGACGTCGATTGCTCTATTAGTCGTCAGTTTACTTGGAATTGTAATTCTTTTTATGGCTAATAAGTATGCTAATTTAATTACCTTAATCTTAGGTTCCCTCACGATCTTAATTTTTAGCTTATTAATTAATCAAAACAATGGCTAATAATGATAAATTTTTTGGTAAAATAGAACTAGGAAGAGGTGCTTACAATGCTTACACAATATGAACATATTCAAGTTTCAGTTGATGGATCAAAGGAATCAGACTTAGCTTTTAGCAAGGCAGTTGCCATCGCAAAACGCAATGGCGCAACTTTAGAAATCTTGCACGTTATTGATACTCGTTCTTTCCAAAACGTTTCCAGTTTTGACTCAGCAATGGTTGAACAAGTTTCAAGTGATGCTAAGAAGAGAATGGAAGAATACTATGAACGTGCCCAAAAGGCTGGCATTAAGAATGTTCACTACTCCATCGAATTTGGCTCACCAAAGACCATTATTGCTCATGACTTTCCTAAGAAGAACAAGATCGATTTGATCGTTATCGGGGCAACTGGTTTGAATGCCGTAGAACGTTTATTAATTGGTAGTGTTACTGAATACGTGACTCGGACTGCTAATTGTGATATCTTGGTATGTCGGACAAAAGAAGTCGAAGACGCATTGATGGACTAATAATCAATTAGATTATAAAAAAGAGATTCAAGTTTTTGTAACTTGAATCTCTTTTTTTATTACTTTAAAAGTCACCAGCAGTACTAAACATGTAATCTTTATTATGGAACTTCATTGATAGGATCATTCCGATCCCCGCCATATTACCGAGCAAGGCGGAACCACCTTGGGAAATAAATGGTAGTGGAATACCAGTTAATGGCAAGAGATCAATACTCATCCCAATGTTTTCAAAAACGTGGAAGAGGATCATCATAATGACCCCAGTTGAAATGTATGAGTAAAAGGCATTCCGAGTATCAAATGAAATTTTAACCATTTGAATGATGAGGTATAAATAGACCAGAATTACAGCCACACTACCCACAAAGCCAAAGGTTTCACCAATAACTGAGTAAACCATGTCTGAACCACGAACTGGAACATAGACGCTTATTTTACCAAAGCCGTTACCAAAGATTTGTCCTGAACCAATAGCTTGCATACTTTGCCATAACTGATAAGCACTACTATCGGTACTTGTCGATGGACTCAGCCAAGAATCAATTCGTTTGAACTGATAAGCCTTAAAGAAATGGCTTAAAAACATTCGCCCATCTGGCGTAACTACCATCGTAATCACAATTGCCCCTAGGATGAAGGCTGCTCCATACAATGGAATAATAATCTTCCAGCTAATCCCAGAAACTAAAATTACACCACCAACAATTGCGATAAAGACCAACATGGTCCCGAAGTCATTCTGCAATTTCAACAAAACAGCTACTGGCAAAGTCCAAAGCAAAATGCGCCCGATTAAATGCCAGTCGTTTTTAATAGTGTGCTCGAACTTTTGATTATGTTCATGCACTACTCTAGCTAACATCAAAATAAAAGCTGGCTTCATTACTTCTGATGGCTGAAATGTTAATGGCCCGAGCTTGAACCAACTTTTGGCTCCAGTTGAAGCGGCGGTATTACGGTCATACAAGAATAAAACTGCAATTAGTAAGAAAATCCCTACCCCATAAATATAAGGGGCAATTTTAAATAATTGCTCCGCATCAAACTGCATGACCAAAATAACGATGACAAGCGAAATCAAATACCACACTGCCTGCATAGTCATGGCCTTCAAGGGACTACCCATATGAGAAGGATCATTTTCCGCTGCAAAAAAGATTGCATATAAACCGACCACAGCCAAAATGACAACTGGAAAAACAATATTCCAAGCAATTCGATCTATTAAGCTGGTTTTATTTCTTTCTTGTACCATTTAATCACTACTTAATATTTTACTTTTCATGTAAAGCAAAGTATGAAAGCAAGTCGTTAATGCTGCTTTCTAAGCTTTTTGCAAATAATACATTACTGGTTTTAGTGGTAGTTGCACGGTAACGGTTATCAACTTTTTCAATTAAACCAATTGACTTCTTATTAGGAATAATAACTTCCCAAGTTGGTAAACTTTTACCTTTAAGTTCGTTTACTTCAATATCAATATTTTCGATTCTTTTAGACATAACTTCTCCTATTTGCTTTCTGGATGAAATTTTTTCGCAATAATTGGGTCTTCATACTTTTCAGGATGCGGATTTCGAAAAATCGTAAAGTTATCAGGTACGGGATCAACTCCTCCACGTACAAAAGGATTACAACGAATAATTCGAAAAATTCCCATGATCAGTCCCAAAATTGGACCATGCTTTTTTAAAGCTCCAATCATATAGTTGGAACAAGTGGGATAATACCGACAACTCGGCGGAAATAATGGTGAAATCATTTTTTGATAAATTGAAACCAAAAAAATTAAAATTTTACGCATTTGCTTCCCCTACGATTAATGACGCCGATGCTTTTCAATATTTTTCAGCAAAGTGCCAGTCCCTAAAGCAACTGCTTCAAGTGGATGATCAGCAGTTAAAACTGGAACTTGTAAATAATATGCGATTAATTTATCGATATTCTTCAGCAAAGCTCCACCACCAGTTAACATAATTCCGCGATCAATAATATCAGCAGACAATTCTGGTGGGGTCAACTCCAATACATCCTTAGTAGCCGCAATAATTGACATTAAACCTGGTTGTAAGGCCTCTTGAATTTCTGGGGCACTGACCGTAGTTTGTCTTGGTAAACCATCCACTACATCACGACCGCGAACAGTAATCGTTTCATCAGCATCTGGTTCATAAGCACTACCAATTTCAATCTTAATCTGTTCAGCGGTTCGCGAACCAATTAGTAAATTATGCTTGTCCTTAATATAAGAAACTACAGCTTGGTTCATACTGTCGCCCGCATAACGAACCGAGCGAGAGGTCACAATTTCACCCATAGATAAGACAGCAATATCAGTAGTTCCCCCACCAATATCAATCACCATGTTACCCTGTGGTTTGAAAATGTCCAAGCCTGCACCCACAGCAGCAACCTTTGGTTCAAAGTCCAAATATACCTTGCCACCACCAGATTTTTCAGCAGCTTGAATAATTGCCTTCTGCTCAATTGAAGTAACTCCAGTAGGCGCACAAATAAGAATATTTGGCTTTGACATAAAGCCCTTGACATTAAGTTTTTCAATAAAGTAGGACAACATTTCTTCGGTGACATCAAAGTCAGCAATAACCCCATTTTTCAATGGTCTGATAACTCTAATGTTGCCAGGTGTTCTTCCTACCATCTTGTAAGCTTCTGTTCCTACTGCAACCACCTTATTGGTGTTAGTGTCAACAGCCACAACAGAAGGTTCATTCAAAACGATCCCTTTTCCAGAGACATTGATTAGTACATTAGCTGTACCTAAATCGATTCCTATATCTCGTGCCACGATAACCCTCCATAATTATTCATGCTTAATTTTACCATAAATAACCTTAGGTTGCCTTAACTACAAACCTTTTAACGATTCCTTAAAAGAAATTACTCAATTGTAAAGAAGCGTCGATAAATGAAATTAAAAAACTCCCTACTAAATAGCCAAGAGCAATTGCTGAAAAAAGCAAAAACACTTGCGCCTCAAAAGTGCGCCCTTTCTTAATGATCTTTTCAACTCTAACCGCTTTGATTGCTTGAAATGCTAAGCCAATGCAAATGATATAAATTAGCAGACTAATAACTGCATGAACTCCTAATTGAAACATTATTTATCCTCATAAGTTAAAAGAAAAACGGATGCAAAACTGCATCCGTATTTTCTTTTTATAATTTTCTTTATTTTCTGGTATTGTACACACTGATTCTGTTTGCAGCACGTCTAAGAGCAATTTCAGCTCTTTTCAATGATTGTTGATCATGCTTTTCACGCGCTTCTTGCATATGCTTCTCTGCTCTTTCCTTTGCAGCTTGAGCACGAGAAACATCAATGTTACTTGCACGTTCAGCACTATCAGCAATAATAGTGGCTACGTTGTTTGAAAATTCAAGATAACCACCATTAACCGCAATATGATCGACACGACCAGACATTTCACGACTACGCTTAACTTTAACATCACCAATTGCTAGCGGGGTCAAAATAGGCGTGTGATCGTACATGATTGCTCGTTGTCCATCGATAGCACGCATATCAATAATGCTGCTACGATGTGAATAAATCAGACCATCAGGAGTTACAACATTTACCTTAAAAAGATGTTCTGGATCTGCCATTTGACATCACCCTACTTTTCTAGTAATGCTTTAGCTTCTGGATCACTTGGAGTTACACCCATTTCTTGTGCCTTCTTCAAGACATCTTCAATAGGACCAACACCACGGAAAGCATCTTCTGGAAGATCATCAAGGTGACCATCCAAAATGAGCTTAAAGCCTTTGATAGTTTCCTTAATTGGAACGTATGAACCTGGTACACCAGTAAATTGTTCAGCAACGAAGAAGTTTTGTGATAAGAAGAATTGAACTTTACGAGCACGAGCTACGATCAATTTTTCTTCATCAGAAAGTTCGTCCATACCCAAAACAGAAATGATGTCTTGCAATTCGTGATAACGTTGAAGAACGTGTTGAACACGAGTAGCAACTTCATAGTGTTCTTTACCAACAACTTCAGGGTCTAAGGCACTTGAAGAAGATTCAAGTGGGTCAACGGCTGGATAAATACCTTGTTCAACTAAGCTACGTTCCAAGTTAGTAGTAGCATCCAAGTGAGCAAAAGTAGTTGCTGGAGCTGGGTCAGTATAGTCATCGGCAGGAACATAAACCGCTTGAATAGAAGTAATAGAACCCTTCTTAGTAGAAGTAATTCTTTCCTGTAATTGACCCATTTCAGTTGCCAAGGTTGGCTGGTAACCAACGGCACTTGGCATACGACCAAGCAAAGCTGAAACTTCTGAACCAGCCTGAGTAAATCTAAAGATATTGTCGATAAAGAGCAATACGTCTTGACCTTCAACATCTCTGAAGTATTCAGCGATTGTCAAACCAGTAAGCGCAACACGCATTCTGGCACCAGGCGGCTCGTTCATCTGACCAAATACCATGGCAGTTTTACTTAAAACGCCTGAAGCTTTCATTTCAAAGTAAAGGTCGTTACCTTCACGAGTTCTTTCACCAACACCAGTAAATACGGAAATACCACCGTGTTCTTGAGCGATGTTATGAATTAATTCCTGAATGATAGTGGTTTTACCAACACCGGCACCACCGAACAAACCAACTTTACCACCACGAACATATGGCTCAAGTAAGTCAATAACTTTAATCCCAGTTTCAAGAATTTCACGACTGGTAGTTAATTCGTCGTACTTAGGAGCTGGTTTGTGGATACCTTCACGTGGATGATCTTTTGGAAATTCTGGACCATTATCGATTGGTTCACCAAGGACGTTAAACACGCGTCCCAAAGTATCTTCACCAACTGGTACAGAAATTGGACCACCTGTGTCTTCGACTTTCATACCGCGACGAAGACCATCGGTAGATTCCATGGAGATTGTTCTTAAAACACCATCACCAAGCTCAAGTGTAACTTCAAGAACGATTGATTCTTTTTCAGACTTAATTACACGAAGAGCGTTGTTGATATCAGGTAGGTCTTTTCCAAGTGGGAATTTAACATCGACAACTGGGCCGATTACTTGAACGATTTCACCTTCACTCAAAACATCTACCTCCTTTTCTTTTATTACTCTAAGGCATTTGCACCACTGATAATTTCAGTAATTTCAGTAGTGATCTGGGCCTGTCTTGCCCGGTTTAATTTTGTAGTTAAATTGTCAACCAGATCTTTTGCATTATCTGTGGCACTTTGCATTGCTGTCATTGAGCTTGCATGTTCAGCAGTCTTAGCATCCAAAATTGCACCATAGATTGTTGAACGAGCATATTGTGGCAACATGCTAGTCAATACAGTATTAATATCTGGTTCAACATCATACTCTAATTCTTTATGAGCTTCTGCTTCCTTGACACCAATATCAAGGTCAACAATAGGTAACATTTTTTCAACCCGAAATGCAGATGAAAGTGAGTTGATATGGTGAGTGTAGCAAACGTACAACTCATCATAAACACCATTCAAATACATCTTGATAGCGGTTGAACCGATTGGCAAAACTTCATCAAAAGTTGGCACATCTGAAATACCAGCATTTTCATAAACAACATTTACGTTGTTCTTCTTAAAGAATTGCGCACCAACTGAACCAACAGCAAGAACTTTAACGTCTTTATTTTCAGCTTTGGAATCTTCAAATAAGCTCATCATGTTCTTAAGAACTTGACTGTTATATGAACCAACTAAACCACGGTCACCAGTTACAACTAAGTAACCAGTAGACTTGATTTCTTTACGAGGTTGGACCATATCGGCCACAATTCCTAAACCAAAGACATTATCATAATCAATCTTGGCAATATTCTTTTCATCAATTGCAATATTTTGATCACGTAAATGGTCAACTACTTGCGAACTTACCAAGTTAGATAAAGTCTTACGTACATGGTCATTATAAACTGTGTACCCTTTATCACGCTTTTCAGTTTGAGTAAGCTTGGAAGCAGATACCATTCTCATTGCTTCAGTAATCTTACCAGTTTGTTTAACAGAAGCGATCTTTTTCTTCAACTCAAGTAAAGATGCAGGCATATTCTACCTCCTAATTCTTACTTGGTGAAAAGCTATCATTAAATTCCTCAATAGCAGCTTGCAACTTCTTTTCATCTGGCAATTCACCAGTTTCACGAATGTGCTTAAGCAAGTCTGCATGACTACTATCAAAATTATCGTAGATTTCTTGTTCATAACGAGCAATATCTTCTACTGGAATTGAATCAAGATAACCGTGAGTTAATGCATAAAGAATCAAAACTTGCTTTTCAACAGGAATTGGATCATGAAGTGGTTGCTTCAAAACTTCAACAGTTCGACGACCACGGTTCAATTTAGCTTGAGTAGCTTGATCCAAATCACTACCAAATTGTGCAAAACTTTCAAGTTCACGATATGCAGCAAGATCAGTACGTAAAGTACCGGCTACCTTCTTCATAGCTTTGATCTGAGCGTTACCACCTACACGAGAAACTGAGTTACCGGCATCAATGGCTGGACGAGTACCTGCAAAGAATAAATCACTTTGCAAGAAGATCTGTCCATCAGTGATGGAAATAACGTTAGTAGGAATATATGCAGAAATATCTCCCGCTTCAGTTTGAATAAATGGTAAAGCAGTCATAGATCCGCCACCCAATTTGTCACTTAACTTAGCACTACGTTCAAGAAGACGTGAGTGTAAGTAGAAAACGTCACCAGGGTAGGCTTCACGACCAGGCGGACGACGGAGAAGTAAGGAAAGTTCACGGTAAGCAACGGCTTGCTTGGACAAGTCATCAAATACGATCAAAACATCCTTACCATTGTACATAAATTCTTCACCCATAGCAGTACCAGCATATGGTGCAATGTAAAGCATTGGTGCTGGTTCAGATGGGCCGGCTTCAACAACAATAGTGTAATCCATTGCTCCGAAGCGCTTTAAAGTTTCAACTTGAGTTCTAACGGTTGACTCTTTTTGACCAACAGAAACGTAAATACAAATTACGTCTTGACCCTTTTGGTTCAAAATTGTATCAATTGCCAAACTAGTCTTACCAGTCTTACGGTCACCGATAATCAATTCACGCTGACCACGACCAATTGGAACTAAGGCATCGATAGCCTTAATACCAGTTTGAAGTGGTTGGTTAACTGATTGACGATCCATAACACCTGGAGCCTTAGCTTCAATAGGACGACTCTTATCAGTCTTAATTTCACCAAGACCATCAACGGGTTGGCCCAAAGGGTTAACAACTCTACCGATTAAAGCGTCACCTACAGGAACTTCCATAATTCGGCCAGTTCTCTTAACACGGTCACCTTCACGAATATCATCAAAGTTACCTAAGATAATAATACCTACATCGTTAGATTCAAGGTTTTGGGCGATACCGTAAGAACCGTTATCAAATTCCAACAACTCATTAGACAAAACATCGTTAAGTCCGTGAGCCCGGGCGATACCATCACCTACGTAAGTTACAACACCAACTTCGTTGATGTCGATCTTATTATCGTAGTGTTCAAGTTGTTGCTTGATCAAAGAGCTAATTTCTTCCGCTTTAATGCTCAATGGTTTCACCTCTTTTAATTTTCATCAATTAATTGCGCACGGATCTTCTTCAGTCTATTTTTAACCGAACCATCGATCACGCGATCTTTAATTTGTAA
This sequence comes from Lactobacillus xujianguonis, assembly GCF_004009905.1. Taxonomy (GTDB): domain Bacteria; phylum Bacillota; class Bacilli; order Lactobacillales; family Lactobacillaceae; genus Lactobacillus; species Lactobacillus xujianguonis. Next base: position 99,797 of record NZ_ML136875.1, on the reverse strand, counting down.
GATCACGCCGCCAATTATACTTGGATCAACTTGATTCTCAAGACGCACAGCGTTTAAGTTATACTTCTTAGCATAACTATCACCTAAACGCTTTAGTTGATCATCATCTAATTTCACTGCCGTAATTGCAGTTCCGGATGCAATCGACTTTTCTTGATCATAAAGGTAATTAAAGCGAGCAATAATATCAAGCAAATATTCAAACCGATCATACTCTAAAAGTAGATTCAAGAAACCTTGAACTTCATCAGAAAAATCCTTTTCGATGGCATCCAAGGAAGCCTTCTTTTCATCTTTGTTTAAAATAGGATCACTAAGAACATTTACTATCGCAGGATTAGCCTTAACGGCTTTTTGCAATTCTTGCAATTCCGCAAAGACTTGATCTAAAACCTTCATATCTTGCGCATAGCCGAATAATGCGGCGCCATAACGTGCAGCGATTTCTTCTCTACTTAAAGCCATTAATTATCCAGCCCCTTAATAAATTGGTCGACTAAATCCTTTTGGTCTTCAGCAGATAAGTTCTTAGCAATTACTTTTTCTGCAATTGCTACAGAAATGTCTGCAACTTGTCCACGCGCATCGTTCAAAGCATCAGTTTTTGCCTGCTTAGCATCTGCTTCTGCCTTCTTACGAATTGATGCAGCATCGCTATTAGCATCTGCTACAATCTTATCGCTCGTCTTTTGCGCATTTGCTTTTGCGTCAGAGAGAATTTTGGTTGCTTCTTGTCTTGAATTCTTTAATGCAGCTTCACGTTCATTAGCCAAAGTTTCAGCTTTTTTACGGTTATCAGCTGCAGAATCCAAGTCTTCGATTACCTTTTGCCGCCGTTTTTCCATCATGTCGGAGACTGGACCCCAGGCATAATGCTTAACCAAAAGCATTAAGATGGCAAAAATAACAAGATACCAGATAGCGTTACCTATGTATACATGTGAGGCTGCAAATAATGTATCTAAAGCCATTTACTGCCCTTCTCTCTTTTAATTTAAATCTATTTCAGTAACTATCTTAATCTTAAATTAACGGAAGAGAATCAAGAAAGCAACAACGACAGCCAAAATAGGAACGGCTTCGATCAAACCAACACCGATAAACATAGTTGATTTTAAATTGCCGGCACTTTCAGGTTGACGAGCCATACTTTCGATGGTCTTAGAAATAACCTTACCGTTACCCCAAGATGCAGCTAAAGCTGCTAAACCAGCTGCAATAGCGGCAGCAAGATATTTAAAAGCTTGTGACATAAATAAACCTCCAAAAAATTATTCTTTTGTAACTTTCTTTCCGATATAAACCATTGATAAAGTTACAAAAACATATGCCTGGATAGAGCCAATGAAGACAGAGAAACCTTGCCAAATCATGGCTAATGGAGCAGCTGCAACTAATGTTGGCCAACCTGCACTCCAAGCTAATCTATTACCGATCAAAGTTAGCAAAACTTCTCCGGCATAAATGTTCCCGTACAAACGCAAAGATAAAGTTAAGAAGTTGGTAAACTCTTCAATGATATTGATTGGGAGTAAAAAGCCAACTGGGGCAGTATAGTTCTTCAAGTAACCGCCCACACCAAATTTCTGCATTCCGAACGTGAATGATAGAAGCAAGGTCATCATTGCAAATGACATTGTTGCTACCGGGTCGGCAGTAGGTGATTTAATCACCATCCAGTCATCTACTTTGACTTCCAAGAACATACCTAATTGGTTCATGAACCAGATGAAAAGGAACAAAACAAAAGCGTATAGTGACAAGTGTTTTTGTGCATCGGGATCACTAACATTATCTTTAACAATGCCGTTAGTGAAGTCGAGCAAATATTCGAGCACATTTTGCTTTTTATTTGGTTTCATTTCAACTTTTCGTGAAAGCCAAATACAGATAAACAAAACCGCCAATGCCATTAGTGTTGAGCCGACAATTCCTACAAGATCGAATTTTAAGCCCAAGAACTCGAAAACAAACGATTTCTCCATTACTTCGTGACCTCCCTTCTTCGTGCTGATTAAACTCGAACACGCTTATCATCTTAACACCAAAATTAAACTTTGTGAAAAATGTAAGCGGATTTAAATGACGGAATTTTGATAATTATTTACTTAGTACCAAAAATTCTGTCACCAGCATCGCCTAAGCCAGGAAAAATATAACCATTATCAAGTAACTTCTCATCTTCAGCTGCTGCATAAATATCAACATCTGGGTTAGCTTCTTGAACGGCTTTGACACCTTCTGGTGCAGCAACTAAAACAGCTAATTTAATGTCCTTAACGCCGCGCTTCTTCAAAGCAGCAATGGCATCATTAGCTGAACCACCAGTTGCAAGCATTGGATCGACAATTAAACATTCACGTTCTGCAACATCTTTAGGCATCTTGCAGAAGTATTCGTGTGGCTTTAAAGTCTTTTCATCACGATACATTCCAATAACACCGACTTTAGCAGAAGGTACCATTTCCAAAACACCGTTAAGCATCCCAACACCAGCACGCAAGATTGGAACGATGGTCAACTTTTTACCAGCGATTTCCTTTTGCGTGGTCTTACCAATTGGAGTTTCGATTTCGACATCCTTCAATGGCAAGTCACGTGTAATTTCATAGGTCATTAAACCACTGATTTCATCGACAACCCGGCGAAATTCGTTAGAACCCGTTTCTTTGCGACGAATAATTGTCAATTTGTGTTGAATCAATGGGTGATCCAAAACTACAAACTTTCCCATAGCTTTTGCCTCCTAAATAATTAAAAAATTAACATCACCATTATTTTATCAAAAAAGCAAAGGGTTTAAAGCCCTTTGCTGTGTTTTCTTATTTAAAATGATGTCCGGCAGCCGCTTTATTCAATCGATTCATGTAAGCTAAACTTTCTTCGCCTTCGTCAAAGCCTTGTACATAAATCTGTTTAATTTGCTTTTTGTCATCAAAATAACGTAAGCCGCCAAATAAATTGTGATCGGCATCCACCAAATCATTACCCAAATTAAATTTATTCTCTTCAGGCAAATCAATCTTACTTAATTCGCTCTTTAAGGCCATCACACCAGTTTCAGCGTTTAATGGAATATGAGCAAAGTCTTCCACATGATCAACCACAACAACCGGTGCACTTGGAGCATAGTGCCGATATTTCATCCCTGGAGCCTTAGGAACTTCTTTATCAGAAACTTTACCAGTGTTAATTAAAACTTTTTCACCCAACACTTGGCTAATCTCCTCTGGCGTAATTTCCCCTGGACGTAAAACAATTGGGGTCTTAACTGATAAGTCGACAATTGTTGACTCTAAGCCCACTCTAGTGGGACCGCCATCAATAATCCCCGCAATCTTACCCTTTAAATCATGATAAACGTGCTGAGCGGTAGTTGGACTAGGCTTAGTTGAGGTATTAGCCGATGGTCCGACAATTGGATAACCTAATTTAGCAATTAAGTCATGAGTTAATTGGTCATCGGGACAGCGAAAGGCAACAGTGTCTAACCCACCAGTTACCGCCGTTGGTAAAGAACCTGGTTTAACAAATAACAGGATCGTTAAAGGACCTGGCCAAAAATGCTTAATTAACTTTTTAGCTCGCTCTGGTACTTCTTTGGCATAACGAGCTATCATTTCTTCATCAGAAACGGTTACAATAAGCGGATTATCGCTAGGACGACCTTTTGCAGCATAAACGCCCTTTACTGACTTTTCATTAGTTGCAATAGCTCCTAAGCCATAAACTGTCTCCGTTGGAAATGCAACTAATTCACCCTTTGCTAACAAATCAACGGCTTCATCGAGCTGATCTTTAGCAAAAATTTTGGTTTCCATTATTTTTGCCACCTTCCATGAACCATACGTGGTTTTCCAGCCATATCTTTCTTAAATTCAATCTCAAAGTCAGGTAACTCTTTAGCAAATAATGCTCGAAGTTCTTCTTCTTCACTGAAACCAAATTCCATAAAGAATTCACCACGACTATTCAGATGATCACGAACTTGCTCCGCAAATTTCCGGTAAAAGTCTAACCCATCCTTACCGCCAAATAACGCTTCTTTAGGCTCATTTTGTAAAACATTTTCATCCATGACCTTGGTTTCTGATTCCTTAATGTAAGGCGGATTGGAAATAATTTTGTCAAATTTGCCTAAACCAATTAAAACATTGGCTTTTCTGACCAAAGCATCAATCTGATAAGTCAACAGATTTTCTTCAGCCGTTCTTAAAGCAGTATCGGTAATATCAGAAATTGTTAAGTCTAAGTCGTTGATGCCTTTTTTAGCGGCTTCTTGACTCAAAGCAACAGTAATACAGCCAGAACCCGTACCTAAGTCTAGTACACTGTCTCCAGACTGCAAGTGCTCAAGTGTCCATTCAACTAATTCTTCGGTTTCAAAACGAGGAATCAAAACACCCCGTTGAACCATAATTTTATAGCCTAAAAACCAAGCGTAACCCAAAATATATTGTGGCGACACGCCCTTCGCTAACTTTTTAATATCTTTATTTGCTTGTTTTACCTGGTCATCAGTTAAAACTAAGTCCTGCTTTAATTCATACTCACTTGGAGTTAAATTTAAGCGCTCAGACAGAACGAAATCAATGTCCTCTGGTCGAGCATCTTCTGCAGTTTCGCCTGCTTTAATTCTAATTTCCTTTAAAGTTTTAGGCATTTTGATCAGCCAACTCCTCTAATTGCTTAGTTTGGTTGTAAAGAATCAACGCATCAATAATTTCATCAAGTTCGCCATTCATTACTCGATCAAGTTTATTAATAGTCAAACCAATGCGGTGATCAGTTACGCGGTTTTGTGGGTAATTATAAGTTCTGATTCTCTCTGAACGATCCCCAGTACCAACAGCGTTCTTACGCTTAGCATCATATTTATCACGGTTTTGACTTTCATAATAATCGTAGACCCGTGATTTCAAAATTTGCATAGCTTTTTCACGGTTTTGTTGCTGACTACGTTGATCCTGCATAGCAACAACAATTCCAGTAGGCAAGTGCGTCATCCGCACAGCACTAGAAGTCTTGTTAATGTGCTGACCACCAGCACCACTTGAACGGTAAACATCAACCCGGATATCTTTGGGATCAAGATCAATATCAACTTGTTCATATTCTGGCATAACCGCTACAGTAGCTGTTGAAGTGTGCACCCGTCCTTGAGATTCAGTTACTGGAATCCGTTGGACACGGTGAGCACCGTTTTCATACTTCAACTTGGAATAAACTTTGTCCCCAGTAATCATAATAGCAACTCGTTTATACCCACCAACTTCAGTTGGTTCAGAGTCAACCATTGACACTTTCCAACCTTGACGTTCAGCGTATTTTTCATACATTCTAAGCAAATCACCAGCAAATAATGAGGCTTCATCCCCACCAGCAGCACCACGGATTTCCATAATGATGTCTTTGTCATCATTAGGATCTTTAGGTAACATTAAGATCTTGATTTGATCTTCTAATTCTGGTAATTCTTTTTCAAGCTCACTGTTTTCTTCCTTAGCCATTTCAACTAAATCAGGATCAGTTTCACTTGAAATAATTTCCTTGTTATCAGCAATTTCCTTCTTATTAGCCTTGTATTTCTTATATTTTTGCACTACTTCACGCAAATCGGCTTCTTCTTTGGAAATTTCCATGTAACGCTTAGTGTCACTAATAACTTCTGGGTCGGCCATCATTTCTTGTAATTCTTCATAGTGAGCAACCAGGCCCTCTAATTGTGCCATCACTTTATCCATTTTCTTCGACTCCTTTATTCCTTAATTATCTTGTTTCACCTGGATGAAAATAGTGAAAACGGCAAACTGGATAGTAACTTTCATCGCCACCAATTTGAACTTGTTCACCTTCATAAACCGGTTGATGATTATTCACACGTAAATTCATTGTTGCTTTATGACCACAATAATGACAGATTGTTTTCATCTCTTCAATCTTATCAGCATAAATCAATAAATTTTCGCTGCCTTCAAATAAATGATTCTGAAAATCATTTTTCAGACCAAACGCCATAACCGGAATCTTTAACTCATCAACAATTCTAGCGCATTCTAATACATGATGCTTTTTTAAAAACTGAGCTTCATCAATTAACACACAGGCAATTTTTCCATCACCTTCGGCAACATCCCACTTGCTCTTACTTTGTACGTAGTCATACAAGTTCATTTCATCATTAACTGGAACTGCTTGACGATGCAGACCAATTCGCGAAGCAACTGTACCAACACCGCTTCGATTATCTACGCTACTTGTCATCAAGGCAATTTTTCTCCCCTGCGCCTCATAATTATGAGCCACTTTAAGGATTTCAATTGTCTTACCGCTGCTCATTGCACCATATCTAAAAAACAATTGCGCCATTATGATTCCCCTTTATCAAAATATCCGTTTAATAGTATAAATGAAAATCAAATTTTATGCATTGAAACACGCGCAAAAACTCGTTTTACACCCCGCTATATGATATAGTAAAAAATAGTTTTGAAGTGAGGGATATACACATGAGTCTAAAATCTGGAATCGCAAAAGTTGCAGGAAAATCTTCTTACTGGTTTTTACACAATGTCTTAAAAGGTGGAACCAGTTTTCCTGGCAAATTAGCAATGAAATTTGATCCTGAGGTCTTAAATTCATTAGCCAAGGGATATGAAACAATTATCGTGACGGGAACCAACGGTAAAACCATGACCACCGCCCTAATTGTGGAAGCGTTAAAGAAAAAATACGGTGACATTTTAACTAATCCTTCTGGCTCAAATATGCAGCAAGGAATTGTCACTGCCTTTTTAGCACACAAACACAAACATGTTAAGCGGAAAATTGCTGTCCTAGAAGTAGATGAAGCAAATGTCAAAATGGTCACCCAATTACTTCACCCTTCAACCTTTGTCTTAACTAATATTTTTCGTGATCAAATGGATCGGTATGGCGAAATTTATACTACTTACGATAAAATCGTCAACGGAATTAAATTAGCACCTAAAGCTAAAATAATTGCTAACGGTGACGCCAGTATTTTCTCATCATTTGATTTGCCTAATCCTAAAGTTTATTTTGGTTTCAAATTAGCTGATGATAATGAAGAAACTGACCTTAAAGCTCCAGTTAACACGGATGGTGTTCTTTGCCCAAGATGTGATCATGTTTTACATTATCATGAACGCATTTATGCTAATTTAGGTGACTTTTTCTGTCCTAACTGCGGCTACCACCGTCCTGAACTAAAATACACTGTTAATAAAATTATTGAACAAACTCCTAACAGTTTGAAGTTCCAAATGGGACAAAAAGACTACTCAATTAACATTGGCGGTACTTACAACATTTACAATGCCTTAACAGCTTATGCAGTTGCACGAGAATTTGGCCTAAGTGATGAAGAAGTTGCCCAAGCCTTTGCGGAAAATAAGCGAATCTTTGGTCGTCAAGAAATGATTCATTATGGCAACAAGGAAATCGACTTGGTCCTAGTTAAGAACCCAGTTGGACTTGATGAAGTCTTGCATATGCTCAATACTGAAAAAGATGACTACTCTTTAGTTACCTTATTGAACGCTAACCATGCTGATGGGATTGACACTTCTTGGATTTGGGATGCTGACTTTGAAGGCCTAGACAAGAGTAAAATCAAACGAGTTTTGGTTGGTGGACAACGCTGGCATGACATGGGCTTCCGTTTAGAGATTGCCGGTTTTGCTCCTGGACAAATGTTGACTAACCCAGATGATGACAGTTTGATTGAAGAAATCAAGAATCTACCAACTAAGAAAGTTTATATTCTTTCAACTTATACAGCTATGCTTGCTTTAAGAAAAGCAATGGCTGAGAAGAAGATTATTAAAGCTGGTATGTAGTTAGAGCAAACGAAAAAAGCACTAGAGAAATCTAGTGCTTTTTTCATATCTTATTGAGATATTGGGGCTCTAGCCTTATACCTCTTAGTGCCTTAATACTCAAGCTTTCACAAAAACGGCTCTGGATATGAAGTTGCATATGAAGGCTAATTCTCCATATAGCTTGCGAATTGGTTAGCCGTTTCTTCTTTCTGTTTCTTAGTTACGTGCGTATAAATATCCATTGTGGTTTCAATATTCGCATGTCCTAAGCGTTCTTTCACATTTTGCATAGATACACCAGCTTCAAATAATAAAGAAGCATGCGTATGTCTAAAGCCGTGAACTTTAATATGTCTTAAACCATACTTCTTACAAATAGCATTGTTCCATTGCGTTGGCTTTGATGGCTGTGTAATTTCATTGTTAACAGTAGGGAAAATAAAGTTGTCCTGACTTAAGAAGTTAAAGCCTAGTTTAAACATCTGCTTTTGCTGGGATGTTCTCCACTCTTTCAAATATTCCATTGTTTGAGTGTCCATATCAAGCGTTCTAATACTGTTAATGGTTTTACCATTTGATAGATACAAACGATTATTTAGCCCTTGAGTGACTGACTTGTTAATACTAATAGTATTATCCTTAAAATCAATATCCGACCATTTAAGCGCCAAACATTCACCTTTACGCATGCCTGAATATGCTAATAGTCTAAAGAAAATGAAATATCTAAAATTGTATTCCTTGGCATCCCTTAGAAAGACGTTTAATTCATCCTTTGAGTAAAAGTCAGTAAACGGCTTCTTTGTTTGTGGCGTCTTAGGCCGAATTACTTTTCTCATTGGATTCTTAGTAATTAACTCTAAATCAACACCATAATCAAGTACATTGTTCACGTACCTAATAAATCTTTTATAGGTTCTAGGAGCTTCAATAAACCATTCGTTTACGGCTTGCTGACAATTAAGAACCGTTAACTTACTTATTAGGATTGTCCCCAACGATTTTAAGATATGGCCATTAAAGTAACGCAATGTGGTAGCGTATGTACTTTCTTTTACAGTTGTTCTATATGACTTCAACCACATTTCAAATAGTTGCTTGAAGGTTAGATTTTTCTTGCTTACAGGGGTATATTCTCCCTTTACTACCTTTAAACGATACTTCAAGTAACTTTCTAATGCCTCATCTTGTGTTTTAAAACCTTGCTTCTTAATCTGAATCGTACGTCCTGTTGTTTCATCCCGTCCCACATAGATTAAAAACTTGTATCTCTTCTCACCACTAGGCGTGGTGTATTCCTTAATATCATTATACATGTTAATAACCTCTTTAATTAGTACATGTGCAGGTGAACTAATCTTAAATGTTTAACACAAATTGAATATGTGAGGTCTGTATTTTACCCCCGCTGTGGGATGTAAGATAATCAACTAACGATTAATCAGAACGAACTAGGCTCTATAATTGCGATGTCAGCATTAAAATGCGTCTGACGCATTTAGAAAACCCAAGGTTAAACTTGTCAAAACCTGTCATTGTGGTCATCTTTACAATTTTCTAAATCCATCTGATTGATTTCAGGTCGTTCGGAACGACCTGTTTATTCAGTAACGAAACGTTACTTCATCCTTTAAGTGACTTTGAACCACTTAGAATTTGAGGTCAATCAGAATGAACAGGGCTCTATAATTGCGATGTCAGCATTAGTTAGTATTAGGAATGATTAGATTGATGTTCGTAATAATCTATTATTTGTTTCATACCGTTAAAGTTAAAAAATATAGTAGTTTCTAGCATTAATTTAATATCATCATCACTATATTTATCTTTAGTAGTTAACAGTCGATTAATATTTGGAGTATTAAATAAGTAACTAAAATTAGCTTTCCAAAAATTTTTATCAATCTTGGAGGGCTTTTTTATTTTGGCTTGTTTCAAATAAGCATCAACTGTTTTATCAAAACTACCGCCCATTATTTGCCCTGTTGGGTCTTTCCATTTTTCTTTGTAAGCATCATCTAACTGTTTATAGATGTAGCCCTTTGAATAACCATAGCCCTTTAAATAGTCCACTGACACATTAAAGAAGTCAGCCAGTGCTTGCCAAGTTGGTTCTTTAGGCTCACGTATGCCGTTTTCGTATCTGCTTAATGTTCCCTTAGGTAAATTTAATTGTTCCCCTAATCCTGTTAAGGTTAGATCATTTTCTTTTCTAAGTTGTTTAATTCGATTCACAAAATTTCACCTCACTTATTTAATTAAATAATATCATAAAATGTTTCCAAAACGAGAAACTTTTTGTTGCTTTTTTATGGAAACTTAGATTATATTTTACTTATGAAGTTTCCAATACTGGAAACGTAAATACTAGAAACGAGGTTTTACAAATGAAAATCACAAATCAACAACTAGAAACGTTAAGAATCGAACGAGGAAGACGAAATTTAACTATTAGCTCCCTAGCTCAACAGTTAGGTGTTAGCCGTTACACTATGGCTAATGTAATAAATGGTAAAACTGACGGTCTGCGTTCTGAAACGGTCAAAAAAATTGATTCATGGCTTGCCACGCATCCCACTAAGGCGGTGGTAAACCATGACTAATTACAGTGCAGACGGTTCAAACGTGGTAAATCGTTGGTATAAGGACGGTTACCTCTATTGTGCATTTGTAGACGGTACGATTATGGAATATGGACGAAATAAGATTCCTGAAAGATATATAGAGGTTATGAGAAATGAACTAGCCCAAACCATTCAAGAACTACAAAGCAATGAATATGATTTTGATGAATTAGAACCTATGGAGGCTTAACAATGAACGATGAAATTAAATTGCATCAAGCTTTATATGAAATGAAGCGAACAGCAGAACAGCTCTACCCACTTTTTAATGCAATAAACGATGAAATAGACAAACTCAAAGAAGAAGACCCTAGCGACCCCTTGACCACCAAGAAAACACTTAAGTATCTAAGTAAAAGTATTTTAGAGCTAGGCGGTAACCTTGAAGATCAAGCCGAATTTATTGAAAAGGAGCAATAATCATGGAATTTAAATTGGATGAATCACAAGAAACAGAAATCAAAACCTATGTGCTTAACGTTGTGAGGGATGCAATCAAGCAAGCCACGACCGCCAATAAACCATATTTAAACCGCAAAGAAATAGCTAAATATTTTGGTGTTGCTGATTCAACTATTACATATTGGGCTTCTTTAGGGATGCCAGTGGCTAATATTGACGGTCGCAAGCTCTATGGCAAACAAAGCATAACCAAGTGGCTAGCAAGTCATGAAATGCCCTCACAAAAGCAAAATAAAAAGCCTGTTACTATCGCAACTAGTAACAAGCAAGTAAAACGGTATTAATTACTAATAATAAGCAAGCCAGTTTAAACAGTTCTAGCAGGCTTTTATTAATGTAATTATACCATGTTAACCCGTGCAGGTGGATTAATCTTAAGTGTTTAACGTTTGGAGGCAAAAACATGAATAAGGAATTAATACAGGAACTAAAGGAGCTAAACAAAAATCTTGAAGCAATCAATAATACATTACAGGAAATTGATGTAGATATTGATTCTATAAGCGGTAGCATTTAGAAAGGTGGCTAGATAATGACCGCAAAAAATAAAGGAAAAAATATGCTAAATATTGGCAAAGAATTAGCAAAAATATCAAAAAGTTTAGACCAAGAAAAAGTTGATAAAGTAAGACAAGATCAAAAGAAAGACGTAAAAAAATATAAATTATTGCGCTCTATTTTTGTTCTTAATTCTAACGGCAATATAAAGAAAGACAGCATTAAAAACGTTGTGGCTATTCTAGATAATGACCCAATATTTAAAGGTGCATTTCAATACAATGAGTTTTCAGAAGAAAATGAAATTACTAAGGAAATATCACAACTTCATATTAAAAAAGGCTCTTTTATTGATAGTTACAACGATGAAATAGCTAATTATATTGAAAATCAATCAGACTATGACCACACTATTTTTAACAAAGCTAGAATCGAAAGTGCTATAAATATAGTTTCTCAACGCCACTCTTTTAACCCTATGGTCGATTATATGGAGAATGCTTTTAAAAATTATGATAAAAAACGTAGATTAGACGGTTTTTTCCCTAAATTTCTAGGCGTAGAAAAATCCGCTGTAACATCTTTAATAACTAGACTGTGGTTTATGGGCGGTGTAGCTAAAGTTTATCATCCCTTAACCAAAATAGATCAATCATTAGATTTAGTAGGTAGTCAAGGTATAGGTAAAACCACATTGCTACAGAATCTAGCACCAATGGGGCTATATACAGATCAATTTAATTCGGTTACTGATAAGGATGATTTAGGCAATTTAATTGGTATGTTTATCGTTAACGATGATGAAATGGCAGCTACAAGTAAAAGCTCATTTGAAGAAATAAAACGTTTTTTAACTGATAACAATTTTAAATATCGTCCGCCCTATGCCAAACATCCAAAGCAATTCGTTAAAAAATTTATCTTTGCTAGAACTACCAATAACAGAACCTATTTAAAAGACAAAACAGGTACAAGGCGCTTTTTACCATTAATGACACATAAAAGCCAACAAAAATTAAATCCTGTTACTGATCTAACACCTGATTACGTCCAACAGATCTGGGGCGAAACTGTATGGCTTTATAAGCAAGCTAAAGATCCCTTTTTACTTTCACCCAAGCAAATAGAGTTGCTAGAAAACCACCGCAAAAACTTTGAATACGTGGATAGTGCAGAAGATGAATTGGCTGACGTTTTATATAATGACTTTCACAATGCTGGTTTCATCCCCACGCATGAATTAATGGATAAGCTTTACAAGTATAAAGATACTAAAATTCGTAATTTAATGGAGAATGTCTTTGATTATGACAGCGGTAAACGTGGATATTACAACGGTAAACGAGTAAGGGGCTTTAAAAAAAGATAATCATGGACACCATAGGACGCTAAAGGACACCATTTTCATTAGAGGTGTCCACCTAATAAACGTTGATATATCAACGTTTTTAGCACTTTATGGGACACTAGGACACCTTTTTATATAAAAAAGTATGTAAAATACTAGTGTGAAACGCTGTGGAACATATATGGCACATACGGGAGAAAGTTTGGAAAGTGGTGTCCCATTGCCCATATAGGTCTAATCCCTTGGGGCTGTAAGATTAAGCCCCGTCCTATAAGGTGTCCCGTGGTGTCCCATTTTTACCAATGTATTTGAATTAAACACCCGCCAAACAGTAAACCACCGCACTACGCCAACAGCGGTGGTTAACATGATATTGATAGTGTGAATATTTGTTACGAGTAGTGCAGGGTATAAGCAATAGTGGAAACACTAAAGAGCTTAAATCAATTTAGAGAACTACTTGAAATTGGTTATAAAATAAACTTTAATTTAGGTGGTAAACATTGTTATTACTGATTATTAATAGGCTAAAAAATGATAAACAAAATGCGGAAAGCTGAAATAAAAGAATATGTAGATGAATTAGTAAAAACCCCTGGTACTGATGCTACTGGCTTAACTGAATTTGAAAAAACATTCAGTGATGAAGAGTGGGATTACTTTATGGATCTACTTTTAGAAAAGCAAAAATTAGTGGCTGCAGATAAATTAACAGTTCCTGAGCCATTGGTTGGCTAAATATTATTAGAGAATCGTTTAACAGCGGTTCTTTTTTATTGCAATAATGTCAAGTTCTAAATAATGCAAAATGACGCAAAATAGCCCCTTTTTAACTTGTTAAGTATGCACTTGATTAATTTGATTGAAAGTATTGATATAACAGCATTTCTTTAATTAATTAGGTTTATGTTTTTTCAGGTTTTGGGGCTTTTATATCGTTTCCTAAAATGACCGTTTTAGGGGCTTTATGATTACTTAGAAAACCTTATATAAATTAAGTCATATCAATGGTTAGGGCGATTTTAATTGAAGACGAAATCGGCAAAAAATTGACAGATAATTCTACATTTGATTAAATGATAGTGCAGTTAATAAAAAAAGGACTGTATACTCGTATTACCGAATTAACGTTTAAGCGGTATGTAATATCGCCGGTCACGAGACCGCCCCTTACATAGGGGCGTTTTTTGTTGGGAGAAATTGTTAAGATAGGGGCTTTTTTACCTCTACCTTAATCAACCAAACCAGATATGGACCCGTTAATAATTAACCTGCTAAAACCTGCATTAATTTAAACCTGTCAAAACCTTACTAAATTTAATTAAGAAAATAAGAAACCATTGATATAACAACATTTATCTAGGTAGTGTGGTTAGCTTAGAAAATAAAAAGCCCTATATTAAACAACTGTTCGAGCTGCACGTACTGAGACAGATTTAATAAATACCCACTGTGGAAAATATTTCAGGTTTTCGGGCTTTAAATGTTGCATTCCAAAACCGCAGAAAAATGCAAATTTACGGGCTTTTTAATCTAGTGTTCAAGCCTTATGTAGTCTGTGGTTAGCTAACTTTTTGTAGTAATAAATATTGCGTTTTATCAATCTAACAAAATCGAACATTATATGGCTTATACAGTTTTATCACCTGATTTAATCAGGTGCATAAAAGTTCAGTTTTCGGGGCTTTTTTTCAGGTCAAGAAAATTCGTTACATCCCTTGTGGTATATAACTTTTAACCCTGTCTATTAAATCGCAAGACTGAACCGTTTTTGCACTATTAAGCATAGTCATACTAAATCACTAATAAAACCGCTGTATGCCCTCTTAAAATCAATCTGACAGCATACTAAAAGCACCAGCAATTAATTCTTACTGGTGCTTATTTTTTTACTCAAATTCTAACAGCGGATAGACCTTATTTTTTATTTGTTCCTGTTTAAATATTTCAGCAAAACTACTTAATGCTTCATTGTGTTTCTTATTCGTTGCATTCTTGCAATACCCTATTTCTCGGATAATATCCTTCATGGTAATGTGGTTAATATGATGCTCTATGATGATTGTTTGGTAGGGATGCCGCGGCGTATTCTCTAGTTTATGGATAGTCAACCATGTTATCGCTAAAACGTTCTTATAATATCCAATTCGGCTCTTGTCGTTTAAATCAATTCGAGTGGCTACTTCACTACCTGACAATAAATATAATCTTGGATAATCTTCTTTAAAGAAATCTCTTATTTGCTGATACTTCATAATTATTAACTCACCTATTCTATAACCATTAATTATGATACAGATAAAAATAAAACCAACGTCTAAACGCTGGTTCATTGGTTATTAACAAAAATATGATACATGTTTATTATATCATGGCTAAACATCTAAGATTAGCCCACCTACACACTAAAATAATTTCAACTAGACCAATTTTAACTAATTTAGGAGTTTAAACTTCATTTGAGAATATGAAGGCAAATATGAAGTTTTTTTGCCCGTTTTTTTCTAATTTCAGAAAATCGCAGAAAGCAAAAATGCCTTAACACTGGGCTTTTAAAGCTTTCAGCATTAAGACATTTTCTCAAAATTGAGATATTGGGGCTCGAACCCAAACATCCAGGAACCAGAATCCTGTGCCTTACCAATTTGGCTATATCTCAGTGTTAATCACCCGTACGAGAATTGAACTCGCAACTCCACCTTGAGAGGGTGGCGTCTTAACCATTTGACCAACGGGCAAACTCAACATTGATAATTATGCTTGTTTAGGCTAGTCTTGTCAAGTGATTTTCTTTATAATGTATTTCGATGGATTCTGTAAGGATGGAGTACTAATGATCGATTATTCAGCAACACAAAATTTAATAGAATCAATGCTTTCTGAAAGGATTGTTCCAGGAGTTAACTATGCTTTTATCAAGGGCAAACAAGTTTTTACTTCGACCGTTGGTTTTGCTAGTTTATATCCAGCAGTCACTCAACTCAGTCCTTTCGCTCAATATGATTTAGCCAGCTTGACCAAAGTTTTGGCCACTGAGAATGTGCTCCTGAAATTATACGATCAAGGCAAACTTAATTTCACTGAGCCTTTGCAAAAATACGTCCCTGAATTTAAAGATTCACGTGTTCGTCTCTTTCATCTATTAACCCATACTAGCGGAATCCGAGGCTGGATCCCTAACCGGGATTTGCTTGATCATGATCAATTATTAGAAGCAATCATCAACTTACCCGTTACTGATGAATTTGAACACAAAATGCGTTATGCGGATACTAACTTTATTTTACTAGGTCAGGTGATTAAAAAGATTTACCATCAACCTGTCCAAGAAGTAGCTATGCATGAAGTTTTTCAGCCAATGAAGCTTGCTAATACTACTTTCCATCCTCAAAAGGATAACTGCGTCCCCACAGCTTTGATGGATGGCGAAGTTTTACAAGGCATCCCCCATGATCCCAAAGCTCGCCAACTGGGTAGTGATTGTGGTTCAGCTGGCCTATTCTCGAGCCTTGATGATTTAATCAAAATAAGTCGTGGTTACCTTGGACTAGAGCGCAATTTATTACCCTATAGTCAAAAAACTGTGAGCTTACTGTTTGATAATAAGAATAGACGTGGACTAAAACCTCGTTCCTGGGGATGGGATTTACGCTTTGATCCGTTAATGTATTATCCAATTATTTTGCATACCGGCTTTACTGGTACGCTAATAATTTTAGACCGGGTAAAACAGAGTGGCCTAATTCTTTTAACTAATCGGGTTCACCCTTCGGGCCACAATTTAATTTTCTTAGCCATGCGGGAAAAGATTATTCAAACTTTTTTAAAAGAGAATTCTAAACAAAAAGACGACTGATGTTCAGCCGTCTTTTTTCTCACAGATTCATTCATCCATTTCTATTATAAGTCAATTCTTAGCTTTACGTCGCTTTTCATAATTAAATAAGCAGAAATAACTCACCAAAATCAGTAAGCCTAAGAAACTGTTAAAAGCAAAAGCCGCCTGACTACCTTCTGCAGTTAACACAGAATAAGAAGCACCCGCTTTGTTTTGCCAAATCGCAATAATTGCCGCCATAATTGTCGTCCCAATTGAACCGGCCAATTGCTGTGCTGTTTGACAAAAAGCTGTGGCATCGGCTCTTAAATGACCTTGTTGATATTTTAAAGTCTCAGCTAAGGTATTGCTAAAGGACATTCGATGCCCTAGCATTAATAGACCATAAAGAACAATAATCATCATCACCGTTAAATTTAAGCCAAAAATGGTAAAGAACAAGCAACTTAAAGTTAACATGATTCCACCCAAAAATAATGGCAACTTGGCACCTACTCGATCATAGATTTGACCAAAAAGCGGATTAAGTAAGCCCGCAATAATACTACCAGGTAACAAGATTAAACCACCAATTAGAGAACTTTGATGGCCCACAATTTGAATATAATTGGGCAAGACAAAGCTAGTACCAATATTGACAAATTGTAATGAAAAATATGCTAGTAATCCACAGATAAAAATTTTTTCTTTAAAGACCTGCAAATCTAACAACTTCCGTAACGATCTTTTAGATTGCCAAATAAATAAAGCTAATAAAACAATAGTGGCAATCAATAACCCCCACAAAAGTGGGTTAGCTAGGCCGTGACTAATTTGGTTAACTCCACAAGTTAACGAAATAAAAGACAAAGCTAATAAAATAAAAACCATCCAGTCAAAACTAGTTTTTTTAACCTCATGATATTGACCAATTACAAAGCTACCTGCCACTAAAACAATTAAGGCTAAAATCGTCACAATAATAAAAATTTGCCGCCAATTTAGATAATAATTTACGGCTCCACCAAAAGCTGGCCCTAGGGTTGGTGCCATGGCAACCACTAGGCCAGCGATCCCCATGTAAAAGCCCCACTTTTCTCGTGGCATAATCTCCGTAATTAAATTAAACATTAAAGGAATACTTAGACCAGCACTCAAAGCTGAGACTAGCCTTCCTAAAAGTAAAACTGGAAAAACTATAGCTAAAGCGCAAATAATACTGCCAACAATAAATCCTAAGCAAGCAGTTAAAAATAATTGTTTAGCAGTAAAGCGCTGGTTTAGATACGAAGAACAAATCATAATAATTGCAATAGTCAGTAAATAGCCGGTGGTCGTCCACTGGATAGTATCCAAACTAACTTTGAATTGTTTCATCATGGTTGGAAAAGTAACATTCAAACTAGTCTCAGTCAAAATTCCAACAAATGACATGAAAGCCGCTGCTAAAACTGCCAACATATTCTTCTTGATTTCTTTTTGCTGCACCCTATTCAAACTCCTTTACAAAAAAAGAGCAGGAGCAATTGCTCCTACCCTTTCTTTAGCTAGTTAAAAAACTAACTATATTAAACGTATACTGTCGTATATACTGAGTAAGCGATTATTTAAGACGGTTTACCAAATCATCATGTAAATCTTCATAACCTGGCTTGTTAAGCAAACCAAACATGTTACGCTTGTAAGCTTCAACACCTGGTTGGTTGAATGGGTTAATACCGTTCAAGTAACCTGAAATACCAATAGCTAATTCAAAGAAGTAGATCAAGTAACCAAGAGTATGAGCAGTTTGGTCTGGGATGTTAACAGTCATAACTGGAACACCACCATCAGTGTGGGCCAAAACAACTCCTTCGTAAGCACGGTCGTTTACGTAGTTCAAGCTCTTACCTTCCAAGAAGTTAAGTTGATCCAAGTTCTTTTCATCGCCTGGGATCTTAACATCGTGACGTGGGTTTTCAACACGGATAACAGTTTCGAATAAGTTACGAAGTCCTTCTTGGATGTATTGACCAAGTGAGTGTAAGTCAGTAGTGAAGTTAGCACTTGATGGCCAAATACCCTTATTGTCCTTACCTTCTGATTCACCCATCAATTGCTTGCACCATTCACCGAACATTCTAAGGTTTGGTTCGTAGTTTTCAACAATTTCGGTAGTGTAACCCTTGCGGTAAAGGATGTTACGAAGAGCTGCGTATTGGTATGGTGAAGGCTTGGAAAGATCAGTGTCTTGGTAATCTGCACGTGCGTCAGCAGCACCCTTCATCAATTCATCAATATCAGCACCTGAAGCAGCAATTGGAAGTAAACCTACAGCTGAAAGAACACTGTAACGACCACCAACACCATCTGGAACTACGAATTCTTCGTAGCCTTCAGCATCAGCTTCAGTCTTCAATGCACCCTTTTGACGGTCAGTAGTTGCATAAATTCTCTTAGCAGCTTCTTCTTTACCGTATTTCTTAATCAACTTGTCTTTGAAGACTCTGAAAGCAACTGAAGGTTCGGTAGTAGTACCAGACTTAGAAATAACATTGATACTAAAGTCCTTGTCACCAACCCATTCAATCAAGTCATAAAGGTATGAACCTGAAAGTGAGTTACCACAGAAGACAACAGTTGGCATATCGTTCTTTTCCTTGCCGTAGAAATTGCTGTTTAAGAATTCAATGGCAGCTTGGGCACCAAGGTATGAACCACCAATTCCGATACAAATCAAAACTTCTGAATCGCTTTGAATCTTCTTAGCAGCCTTCTTGATCCGGGCAAATTCATCCTTATCATAGTTTACTGGTAAGTCCACCCAATCAAGGAAATCACTACCAGCACCGGTACCTTCACGAAGTTCAGTGTTAGCAGCATTTACCATTGCTTGCATTTCGCCAAGTTCATTTTCATGAACAAATGGAGTTAATTTACTACTATCAAAATTAATTAAACTCATAAATCTGCTTCCTAACTAAATAAAATTATTTATTTCACAAGACCTATTTTAGCAATCTTACTTAGTAAATACCAGATGAAAAGCCCTAAAAACTGCGAAATTTTTGCCAAATTTTTTTGCCTAGCCAGTAAAGTAAATACCCTAGCATCATCCCGCATGTGTTAAAAAACACATCATCAATATCACTGACTCCTGTTTCTAAGAAAAACTGTAAACACTCAATGATAATTGAAAAGATCATGCCAATCAACGTGGTCCACCAGAAGGTTTGTTTCTTTGAAAAAACTAACGGAACTAAGATCCCTAAAGGTATAAAACAAAGAACATTGCCAAATAAATTATAAATAAAATCAACTCGGCTTGGAGCATAAATCAGTTTCCAAGTTTCTTTCATAAAAACTAAATTGATTTCACTGAGCGGTCGATCAAAATGAAGATTGATTTGCCAAGGAAAATAAGAGTTTCTAAAAGTAGTAAACATTAAGATCAAAATCGCATAAAATGCTAAGACCCAAACTAAAGCCTCTGAGCTGACACTACGCCGATGCCTTACACACAAGAGCCAAATCAAGCGTAAGATCGCAAAAATTAGAAAATAAAAAATTGTTTTGTCAAAAGCTGTCAACGCTAATTTAACTAAAGCAAAGTGATTAATCTGCATAGCATAGTGCTGTGCCAAAATATCGTATATCGGACCTAAAAAAAGCATCTACTACATTTTCCTTCTAAGTATTCTCATTAAATTATACTCAATTTTGCCTATTACAAAATTTAAGAAATTACTAACTATCACCAAAACATTGTCTAAATGAACACTAACCTTTAAAATTAACATATTAAGGAGGGCGAACCTTGAAAGAAAGTAAATTTAAGTCATTTATTCAAACCCGAATTGGCTTTTTAACTTTATTAGTCGTACTATTTTGGCTCAAGTATTTATTTGTGGCCTACTTTTATTTTAATTTAGGACTTTCAGATCCTTACCAACACATCATTATGTGGACCAGTCCCCTTGGAACAGCTATTTTACTCATCGGTATTGGCTTTTATTTTCCGCGTCCCATTGTTTCTTACGCGATGATGCTAGTCATGGACTTTTTAAATACGGCTTTACTCTTTGCGAATATTCTTTATTATCGCCAATTTTCCGATTTTCTTACTTTTAAGACCATGACTAACGCCCAAAAAGTGGCTCCAGGTTTAGGAAAAAGTGCTGTTGCACTACTTCACCCCACTGATATCTTAGTTTGGCTTGATTTAATTGTCATCATCATCTTATTAATCATTGGCAAAATCAAGATTGACCAAACTTCCTACGGTCTCTCAACACCTTTTGCCATCACTTCTTTTGGTGCTTTTTTATTAGGACTAAATATGTTCATGGCTGAATCTTCTCGCCCACGTTTATTACGTAACACCTTTGATCGTTCTTATGTCGTCAAGTATTTGGGAATTGACACTTATACTGTCTATGATGCAATTAAAAGTACGAAAACAGAGGCGGTTAACAAAAATGCTAATGCCACCGATCTAAATAAAATTCTTTCTTTCACTCAGGATAATTACCGCCAGCCTAACAAAGACCTCTTCGGTAAAGAAAAAGGTAAAAACGTCATCATTATTCACCTTGAAAGTTTCCAGCAATTTTTACTTAATCTCAAAATTAATGGTAAAGAAGTGACACCTTTCCTTAATTCACTTTATAAAAATAAACATACCATTAGCTTTGATAATTTCTACCATCAAGTAGGGCTTGGAAGAACGAGTGATGCCGAAAATATGCTTGAAACCGGTACTTATGGTATTTCCGATGGTTCACTCTTTACTTCTCTTGGCTCTGAAAACACCTTCCAAGGAGCCCCTCAAATTTTACGTCAGGATGGTTACACCTCAGCAGTATTTCACGGTAACGTTGGTACTTTTTGGAATCGGAATGAAGTTTACAAAAATCTCGGCTATAATTACTTCTTCGATCAAAATTATTTCAGTAATGCCCGCACCGATAAAATCGGTTATGGTTTAAAGGATAAGTTATTATTCGCAGAGAGTATCAAATATCTTGAACAAATGCAACAGCCTTTCTATGCCAAATATATTACGGTAACTAACCACATTCCGTTTTCAATGGATGCTGAAGATCTTGATCCTCACTTCAATACCAGCAACACTAGAGATACAACCATTAATAATTATTTCCAAACAGCTCACTATTTAGATGAGGCTGTTCATGAATTCTTTAATTATCTAGATAAGTCTGGTCTAGCTAAAAACACAATGGTGGTTATTTATGGTGACCACTATGGTTTAAGCAATTCAGAAAACGAAACCTTAGCACCATTAATTGGTGAAAGTGCTGATACTTGGAATGCCTTCAATAATGTTCAAATGCAACGGGTGCCATTTATGATTCACGCACCTAACCTTAAAGGACACATCAATCATGAAATTGCTGGTGAAATTGATGTTCTGCCAACGCTATTGCACCTTTTGGGAATTAACAGTAAAGAATATGTCCAATTTGGTGATGACTTATTTGCACCTAGTTATCCAAAATGGGTAGTGTTTAGAAATGGAACGATCGTTAGTGAAAAATACGTCATCGTAGGCAATAAAGGCATCAATGGGACGGTCTATAACCGCAAAAATGGTCGTCAGATCATTAACTTTACACCTCAAGAAAAGAATGGAATCAGTTCTTTAAGTAAAAAAGCCAAACAAGCGCTTCACTATTCTGATTTATTAAATAATCATAATCTCTTGCGTTTCTACACTCCTACTGGTTTTGTTCCAACTGATCCAACTAAGTTCGATTACTTAACCAACTACCAACAAATGCTCGAATTGCGCCGTAAGCTTGGTAAAAATTCTACTTCTCTTTACAGTAAACATGGTAAGAGTACAACTAAGTTATACCGGACAGATGCACCACAATTAGGAAATCGGCAAACTGAAATTACCCAAATTCCAGATAATGTCCGCGAAAACCACTTAACTAATAAAGAAAAGAAAAAGAGCCAACTTAAGGCTAAGTAAAAAGGATTTGGAAATAAAATTTCCAAATCCTTTTTTCTATTTTTCAGTTACAAATTGTTCATAACCTTTATCATAGATCGTAATTGTGAAGTTAGAGCCTTTTCCTTCTTCTGAAGTAACGGTAATTTTTCCTCCATGCTGTTTAATCAATGAAGAAACGATTGCCAAGCCCAAACCTGATTCTCCTGTACCTAGCCGTGCACGTGAAGGATCAGCTTTAAAGAAGCGCTCAAAAATATACTTCCGTTGCTCAGCACTCATTCCAATCCCATTATCAATCACTGAAATTTGCGCTGCGTGTTCAAGCCGCTTCCCAGTAACTAAAATTTTACCATCGCGCGTAAATTGAATGGCATTTTGAATTAAATTAACCATAATCTGAGTAAAACGATCTTGATCAGCATAAATTGGAATTTCATCAGTGACTTGTAGTTCTAGTTGATCATTAGCTTTTGCAGCATTTTGTTGCAGCTGCGCAGTTACATCTTTTAGAACCTTTGCAGCATCAAATTTAGTTTTATACAAAATAATCTGATTATTGCGAATCTTTTCATAATCAAGATTTTCATTTACCAACCGAATCAAACGCTTAGTTTCACGACTCATTAATGCAATCGATTTTGGCTTAGACTCTTCCGGAATAGCGTCATATTCTAAGCCTTCAAGGATCCCATTAATGGTCGTCAATGGTGTTCTCATTTCGTGCGCCGCATCAGCCATGAACTGATCCCGACGTTTTTCTTGAGCTTCAATTTCTTCATTTGATTTTTTGAGCTTGCGCACCATATAGTTAAAGTTACTTGCTAAATGATCAATTTCATCACTATTTTTATGCGGAATCTGGACATCGAAATCACCTGCCGCAACCTTTTCCGTCGCCTTAGAAAGCCGCTTGATCTTGCTAGTTGAATAGTAAGCTAATAAGAAACTCAAAATAATCCCAACAATAATTGTCACAATTAAGGCATTGATCAAGTTACGCTTGGCCATCATAATTGGCTTTTCGACATTACGCACCGTTGAACCAATCCAAATGATACCAACCAAGTTACCTGGCCCATGATTCCATGGCACTAATACTCCAGTATACGCTGACTTGGTTTGCCCAATATAGCGCTCAACATTATTATTACGAATCTGAATTTCTTTGCCTGCTTTTAGGGTTCGAAAGACTTTCGCCGGTAACCTCATCGGCACATTTGTTTTAGGATAAATCTGCTGGTTTTGAGCATTAAAAATGCGAAAATTAACGTCGTCCCCCTGCAAGACAAAACGTAACTTATTTAAAAAGTCATCACTTAATAGCGACTTACCATTATTTTCACTAGTTGCTAAATCACCAATCGTCGTCGCATAACTTTCCATGCGTTGGAAATTTTGAGAGTAAGTCTGATTCTTAATATAATCTATTTCCGCGTAGCCAATAATTGAAACTGTCGTGACAATAATGAGCAGAAAGCTCAACATATGTTGATAAATTAGTTTCATGCTTTAACCTGCGAATCATCAAACTTATATCCGACGCCCCAGACGGTTTGAATAACTTGAAAGCCGAATTTTTCTAATTTTTGACGCAACTTTTTAATATGCGCATCAACCGTCCTTTCTTCACCGTAGTATTCATAGCCCCAAACAAGCTCCAGTAATTGTTCTCGTGAAAAGACTTGCTTGGGTTTTTGAGCCATGGTAAATAAGAGATCAAACTCTTTTGGTGTTAAGGTTGTAACTTCCTTACCATCAAAGATTACTTCACGCCGGGCTTTAGAAATCTTCAAATGTTTTGTTTCAATATCAAAGTCGTGCTCATTCTTAGTTTTTGCGGCTGGTTGATTATTTGTTTCTTCCATCATGATTCGGCGGTGTAAGGCTTTAATTCTTGCAATTAACGCGATTGGACTAAAGGGCTTAGTCACATAATCATCGGCCCCTACGCCTAAGCCTAGCACCTGATCAGTCTCACTACCTCTTGCCGTCAACATAATAATTGGCACAGTAGGAGAAATTTGTCTGACCTCTTTAGCAACTTGAATGCCATCTTTTTTAGGCAGATTTAAATCTAAGGTGATCAAATCGTACTTACTAGCATTCTTTTTAAACATGTCGACAGCTTCGACACCATCGACTGCAACATCTTGCGTCCAACCTTCTTTTTCAAAAAACATGCCCATCATTTCGGCAACTGAATTGTCATCTTCGACCATTAAAATATTTAATGCCATAATTAATCCTTAAATCCCTTTGTTCTAGTATGCTTAACTTTATCGGGTTCGACATAATCATGAGGCAATTCACCGCGCCCACGGAGAAATTTTTGTAAACTTTTTTCAGTCCAAATAATTGAAAACAAGATAAAGAAATAAAAAGTTAATAGCCAAACAAGAAAATAGCGATCCCATTGCAAAAAATGAATTAATAAGCCCAATAATACCTGTATTAGTCCAAATAGCATAAAGTATAAGCTTGCCCGCTTTTGTGCAAATTTGAAACTCGCCTGATTAACTCGCGCCAAAAATGAGAAATACCCATATAAAGGATTAGGCTTTCTCGCTGGGATAACGAGCCAAAATAGACCTACTACTATCATTAAACTACCACATGCAACATAAATCACTATTTTTCGCTTCCTCTTTTTGAGAATTTATGCGTCTGCTTCACCCGGAGCTGACATTACGATTCTCATTTTACCAGTGAAAGTGAAATTCTTCATCTCATTTGGAATAATTAAATTGATCCCTAGCTTTAAATCATATGCTTGATCGCCAACTTTTAATTTACCTTCACCCTTGATTACTGAAACAAGTAGGTATGGATGATTCTTTAGTCCCGTCTTCCAAGTACCATCAAGATCGATCTGCCACAAATAGAAGTGTGGTGAAATTGGCGGCTCAACTAAGGTCTTAATCTCGGCATCTTGCTGTTGTTCAGTATGAACATTCAGCTTAGGATCAACATGTGGCACGGTCGTCACATCAATTGACTTTTGCGTATGAAGTTCCCGCTTCTTACCTGTCTTTTGATCAACACGGTCATAATCATATAATCTGTAAGTCACGTCACTTGATTGCTGAGTTTCGATTACCAAGCTACCTTTAGTTAAAGCATGAATTGTGCCAGCTGGAACATAGAAGAAGTCACCAGCTTTAATTGGGACTTTGCGCAATAACTTATCCCACTCACCCTTGTGAATCATATCAGCTAATTCTTCACGACTTTTGGCATGATGACCATAAATTAAGTAAGCACCAGGATCAGCTTGCATGACATACCAACTTTCAGTCTTACCAGAATCATGTTCGACTTTTCTTGCATAATCATCATCTGGATGCACTTGCACTGAAAGATTGTCGTTGGCATCTAGGAATTTTACTAGCAATGGAAATTCCTTAGCTTTGGGATTACCAAACATTACGGGATGTTCATGATAAACATCCCGTAATGACTTTCCCTTCAATGAACCAGCGTTTACTGTGGAAGCATCATCTTTATAACCAGAAATAATCCAAGCTTCACCGACTTTTCCTGCAGGAATATCATAATGAAAAATTGTATCTAATTTACGTCCACCCCAAATTTTGGGTCTGAAATATGGTGTTAAAAAAATTGGTTCCATCTAAAATCACCTCACGTAAAGTATATACTTTCCGAGTGACTAAATGAAACCCTTTTCTTAACCTTATGTAAAACTTTAACAGCGTATGTAAAGCTAGTTATTATACTTATTAATTCCTGTAGCTAACCGTTGCATTCCGTCCTTCACCATTTTTAACGGACACGCTAAATTAATTCTGATGAAGTTACGACCATTACCACGATAAATATTTCCCGCAGAGACAATTAAGCCAGTTTCTTTTCGAATAAAATCAGCTAACAGTTCAGAATCAGCTGCTACTTGCGCCGTATCCAGCCACAACAAATAAGTAGCAGTTCCTTTAATTACTTGAATAGCGGGAAGATTTTTTTGAATAAAATCACTAGCGTAAGCAAAATTCTCTCGCAACTGCTGCTTTAATTCTTGCAGCCAGGCATGTCCATGTTCATAAGCTGCAATTGTGGCTGGAATAGCTAGCAGATTTGGTTCCGCCACTTCGTCACTGTTGAGCCCACGATTAACCATATTACGTAAATTTTCATTGGGCACAATGGCTGTCGCAGCATGCAAAGCTGCTACATTAAAGGTTTTGCTTGGTGACACTAAAGAAATAATTTGTTTTTGACTAGCATCTTTAACTGCAAAAGCTGGCGTATAGTCTTGCCCTTCTCTAACTAAATCGCCATGAATTTCATCTGACAGTAAAACTACGTGATGCTTAGCACACAAATCTGCAATCCGTTGCACTTCATCCCTAGTCCAGACTTTACCAATCGGATTATGGGGATTACAAAAAATCATCAAAGTAGTCAGCGGATCTGCCATTTTTTGTTCCAAATCAGCCCAGTCAATATGGTATTCTTCACCATCAAAAACTAGATCACTTGACAAAACATGGCGACCATTGTTCAAAATTGAATTATAAAAAATATTATAAACTGGCTCTTGAACCAGTACATTATCACCTATATGAGAAACTCGACGCACAATTGATGAAATAGCTGGAACTACTCCAGTAGTAAAAATCATCCACTCTAACTCTGGACGCTGATGATGCTCACTTTCATACCAATCAGCAACTGCCTTGAAATAATCAGCTTGTGGCCATTCATAACCAAAAGCCCCTAGAGCAATTTTTTGCTGCATAGCAGTAACGATTTCTGGTGCGGTTTTAAAATCCATATCAGCAATCCACATTGGCAGTTCACCTGGTTGCACATCCCATTTCACTGAATCAGTTTGAGAACGATCCGGTGCATTTTCAAAATCATATTTCATACATATCACTAGTCCTTAGCTGTTTGATTGGTATCTGATTGCGTTAATTTTTTGCCAATTTTCTGGCAATTAATTTTGGTTTTGGCAGGATCAATTTTATTTGCATCCATGATTAAAGTTCCAATTGCTGGTGCCGTAATCGTACCTGAAATTGGATTCTTAACACTATCAATCTTAGTAGTGATTTCAGCATCCACATTTGAAACGTATTCAAAGGCCAAATCAGTATGTATTAATTTACTATTTTTGATAACAAGTTGATCAATATAATTTAATCCTTGATCACTTTCAATTGTACAATTAATCAATTTTAGATTCTTGGTATTCCATGCTAAGTATTCACCATCAATAGTCGAATCATAAATCGTCACATTTTCACAATTCCAAAAGGCATCTTTGGAAACGAAAGTTGAGTTATGAACTTCAATGTTTTTACCACCATCAAAGACATAATTACCTACTACACTCACGTGATCTAAATAAATATTTTCTGAATCTTTTCCGAAATAATCCCCATTGATCTGACTATTAGTAATTCGAATATCTTTACAAGTCCACATTGTTTCTTCTGCATCAGCAAAATGAACATGATCGAGTTTAATATCTTCAGCTCTT
Organism: Lactobacillus xujianguonis; assembly: GCF_004009905.1. Lineage (GTDB taxonomy): Bacteria > Bacillota > Bacilli > Lactobacillales > Lactobacillaceae > Lactobacillus > Lactobacillus xujianguonis. The sequence continues at coordinate 71,745 of NZ_ML136875.1, read as the reverse complement.
CTAAATAATTTAGGTGCTTGCAAAGCAGAATGATTAATTTCAATATGCTTGGTATACCAAATTCCACTACGAGACATAGTTTCAAAAGTAGTATTATCGACTTTTACATTTTCGTCATACCACAAAGGATATTTCCACTTAAAGATTGCGTCACTTAATTCAATATTTTAGCTTCTTTTAAAGGTGATTCTCCTTGACCGAAAGTTACGCCACTTAATTTGGCATCAGTTAACCCATATAAAATTCTTTCACCTTCAAAGTATTGATTTGTAATTTCCATTGCTTCCCCTTTTACTCGTTTGATCTTAGTTACTAAAAATATTATATGGGACTCATTTAAGAATGTTTAATACTTATTTTATTTAGCTTTTTATAATTAATTGTTATAGTTACTAAAATAAAAAAGCCTGTAGGATCAATACCTACAGGCTTTTCTCTATGGAGATGAGGAGAGATCACTGTGATTTTTGTTGATTTTAGATATCCCTAAATAGCGAAAATACGCCATTTTAATGTTGGTTGTTTTTGGTTAATTTTGAAGTTGGATACCTTTTTGGATGCTTTTTTAACAAAAAACAAACTATAAATAAAAACTCACCTTTAAGGGCACTAAAAAGCTTGATTATTCTAGATCCATACCATTATTATTCAAATATCTTTCTTCTGCCTGTTTTCGTCTTATCTTCTTGATTTCATTGGCAGAAAATGTTTCTTTATCCATTTCTTCTATTTGTCTCTTATAAAACTTTTCTTGTTGTATATCTTTAGTTAAATATGTGGAATAGCGTTTTTGTTCTTCACTCATAACCCTTTTAGCATATTTCATTAATCCAACAACATTTTGGTCGGCTAAATTTTGCATATAAAGTGTGCGATCAGATTTTTTAATTACTAGAAAAGGCATTTCATGTTTAGCTAATTCAAAATTGATAATTTCCCGTCCTGTGCGACCATTACCATCATCAAAAGGATGGAGACGTTCAAACTGAATATGCGTATCAAGTAAAGTTTCTAAAATCTCATCATTATTTTTAGCATGATCTAACCGATAGTTAGTGTTATCAATCCATTCTTGAACTAAACTATGAGTTAAAGCACGAGGAGCGGTTTTTACATCTGTCCCTTGAATATAATTATCGTTAGTTTTAAATTTACCAGCACTAGCTATTGTGTTTTTGGTTAAATCAAACTGTAGCTTAAACAAATTATCCATATTTAATGGCTCATTATTATTAGCTAAATAGATCAAATCATTAAAAGCATCTTTTTGATTGTCAGCGGCATAAATATCCCTAAGACTATAATTACCAATACCAGTAGTGGTTATAGTACTATTAAGAATGACCGCTCTAGTTTCTCCTAATGTAAGAGTATTTCCTTCAATAGCATTTGAATTATAAGCAAATCTAACCATTACGTCATTCAAATATTCTTGCGGATACTTTAACATAATTTATCCCTTCTTTTTAATTTAATAGGTATTTATTATACCTATTAATTAGCCATAACGTTGATATTTTAGTAATTACATTATAACATCTTGCATAATAGCTTGCCCAGTGATAGTGTACTTAAAAGCCGTCTTAGTAGCCGTGATACTGAGACGGTTATTTAAGTCTTTCAGAAAATATCTGTTTTTCTCATAACACTTATTTCAATTAAAAAGGCACTCACCGAATAAACTTTTTCGATGAGTGCCTTATATCATTAAGTAAAGATTTTGCTTTTAAATTCTGCCTTTTGTTAATTCTGCTCTTTGAGCAAATTGAACGAATAAGTTAGAACCATTGCCAGACATACCTTCAATTTCCCTGCGAGTGTTAAAATGGTAGCGCTGCTTTGCCTTACCGCTTTCGTTTACACGGAAAATGTAGTCGTTAAATCCAATGAAGAAGTCCCCACCAGCATAAGCAAAGCCTTGTACTGGTGAATTGGTAATAAATCTGCCTTGAGTAGCTCCTACTTCTTCAGCTCTCCATTCATCGCCATTTCTAGTTAATTTCCAATATTCATAACTATTGTGTCCGCCATTGTGGAACAAGGCATACATCGTATTATCGCCAACAAACGTTGCGTTATGAATATAGCGGTTACTTGCAATTCTAAAAGTCCAAATCTTCTTAATCTTCATATCACTCTTACTAATTTGGAAAATTTCTTCAGATTTTGGACCATTATTATAATTATTATCATTAGCCATGACATAAATTGAAGAACTTGTTGAACCTAGTGATTGACCATGACCTAATTTAATATACGGACTAACTTTGATGTTCTGAGCATATGACTTAAAGCTATTCCAACTCATAGTTGTTAAGTTTTGTGCAGCAGTCTTACTTTTAATTGCGCTTAAATTATAAGAAACAAGGTGACCAAATTGACTACTGCTACTAGTAAACATCGAAGTCACAAAATCATTGCCATTAACAGTAATACCTTCTGGAATTACCCCAACTTGTCCCATTTGATCGCCAGCTTGTCCATAACCAAGACTAACAAATCTAGGTTGGAAAAGTCTAGTTTTTAAAGTCAAGCCATTTCCCTTAAAGGTATTGCCTGAAGTTTCCGAGCGGTAACCATGTGCCCGATTCCAATTTCTTGAAGAACCCTTAGAACCACCCGTCCAAGTGCTAGTACTCTTAAAACCTGCTTCTGGGGTTTTAGATGCGGCAACATCTTGACTGTTATAAATTTTAATATTAGCACTAGCCTTAGCTTTACCATAACTATATTCAACTGTTGTAGCTGTATTTACATAAGCTTTAGAAACATGTACTTGGCTTGGGTTAACAGCTGTACCTTGACTATCAGTTACATAATTAACCGCATCTCTGGTTGGAAATGAGTAATTTGAATTATTAACTAGAGAGATTTCTGGAGCTACGGAAATCTGGTTACGGGCAAAGAAGTTTTGATTTACCCAACCAACATGGCGCCCATCAACATAAATGTCCCAGAAGTTACCCTTCTTAGTTGAAACATAACGCTTGGATTGAATTTGACCATGCTTAAAGTATTTGGTAGAAGTAAACTTACCTGATGCACCATTACTAGATACCTTGTGGTAAATGGCATAATTACCATTACCTGCAATCTTGGTTACTGCCTTGCTAAAACTCTTAGCATCAGCTTTATTACTAGTAGTACTAATTAATACACCACCCATTAACAAAGCAGCAGTAGCCATCACAACTTTGAAACTATTTTTCCTTTGCATACTTTTTCTCCCAATTTTATTTTTAAAAATATTTTTGTTTACCTCGTCAGTACTTTTATATCAACGACTTTACTTTTATAGTTTACCACTTAAACAATCTATTAAATTTATCTTTTACTATTTATAGTTTATCTTGTAACAACATGTCATTTAAAAAACTTGAAGACGAATTATATCCATGACTTTTTGCCACTTCTGTTAACTTAGCTCTTGCACTTGGCGTTAGGCTTAAAGTATATGCTCTTCTTTTTTCTCGCTGAATGTAATTGCTTGCTTCACTAGTTGGGACTTCTCTACTAATATTTTCGCTATTATTAGATGATTCCTTCAATGCAGCTGCAAACCTTTTGCCTTGATTTGGATTAAAACTCATTTCAAAATTTCCTTCCTTACTTCATACATAATTTATACTTAGTTCTTAAATACCTTATACATTACTTGTAATGTGACTAAAAATATCATTTAATTCGTTAAAAAATTTACCATACTTATACTGCATTTTTTTATCTGCCATCATGGAACTGATTGATAATTTATCTAAAGTAGAACGATTGAATAGTTCACGATTAGGTATTTTAACAATTACACTTGCATCTTTCTGAAGTACGTCAAGTAATTCACGAGAAGAACGAGTATTATTTTTTATCATATTTCCAACAAATAACAATTTAGCATCCACTAATGATTGTCTAGTACGATAGTCAATTGTTTCTTGCTTAAGCTCCCTGAATCGCTCCTCCAAATTAAACTTAGCACTATACCCATGTTCGCTTGGAGTAATTGGACTAAGAATGTCATCACTAATAATAACTGCGTTTTTTGTAGCAATTGAAAAGTCAGGATGGCAATCAATAATTATGTAATCATATTGATCTAATTTCTTAGAGTCATAATTGTCGGCTAACCACATGTATAACAACATGTTTTTATCAACTTTAGTTTGAATATTGGCTTCAATACTATCTAAGTGCATATCTCCAGCAATAAGATCAATATTTTTCTTGATATGATGTATTTGGACACCTTCTTTTTTCAAGAAAATGTTCGCTACAGTATATTTGTTATCATAAATTTGATATATTTGGGTCAAGTTAGATTGATGATCCAAATCGATAAATAACACCTTGGAATTTTGATTAGCTAACCACTCTCCATAGTTATAAGCTAATGTAGTCTTACCAACTCCGCCTTTAATTGCTGCAAATGTAATAATTTTCATTTGTTTACCTCACATATCCTTTATTTTTACTCTCTACTTATACTTAATACATACTTTGCTTAAGCCTTATACAGGCAAAGCAGTAAAATAGCCAATTGAAATTAAGTACAAGCAAAGAATGCCTACTATTACTTGTGCAACTAGCCCCCAAGTAAACAATCTCTTGTCAAATTTTGATGAATTGTTCTTCATATTTATTTCCTCCGTAGCTTTAACATATACATTATTTATAAGTTATTTATAAGTTATTTATATTATATATCATGTGTACGATATTTCAAGAGATAAAAACAAAAAATTCAAATTTATAATCAAGATTTTTGTTATCAATAATAAAAAGCCAGCTTACTTTGCTGACTTCTTATTATTTTCTTCTTGTTTATTCGCTGCAATATCATCATTTTTATCTGACTTTTTGGGTAATTTTTTATCTTGATTGTCCAAATTTAATCAAGCCTCGTTTCATATCATTACCTATTTTTTGCCAATCATCATTAGTAAATCCACCATAACTTTTTGCTTCATGAATCTGTGGCTTAATTTTGGGAGCACGTATTGATTTTAACAATTCATTAGGAATTTCAGCTATATTAGTCACTATTCTTACTGAAGAACTAATAAATTTTTGCATATGAATACACTCCTTTTTTATTTTTTGTTTCACAATCTTTCCTATATCATATTAAATCACATAGAATCATATAAAATCAACTATGATTAATAAATTAGCCGTGAAACAATTGTAAAAAGCCTAGCAAAAACTACTAGACTTTAATGAGTCAAAATCAACTTTAAGCAACCGACGATTTAACATATACATTATTTTGAAGTGAAGCGAGGCTTAACTTAAATTGTCATCATAATATTTTTTAAATTCATCTATATTAAATGCTTCTTGAGTCGTTTGTATAATGCAATTGACAGCCTGTTCTTTACTGTAATTGGGAGAATATGCCATTAAAGATATAGCTCTAACCTTAATGGAATGTTCCATCCATTTTTTATTTTTAGGTGAAGCCTTATATCCGCCCAGTTTTAAAAGACTAGCTACAGCACTTTCATACTTATTCTCCATGATTTCCCCCTTTATAAACTGCTAATTAAATAAACTGCTAAATTATTTCCTAAGTGTGCCATATAAGAATAGGTTAAATCTTTAGTTTTAAGGTACACCATTGCCAATACACACCCACATAATGCGTAGAGTACCGTAAATAAATCAAATTTGGGTTCATGCATAACTCCAAAAATTAATCCATTAACGATCACTGCTAAATAAAATTTTGACTTTGTACTTGGTTTATCAAAGAACCAACTAAAAAAGATTCCTCAGAAAATTATTTCTTCAAACAACGGTGCAATTACGACCAACATGACATTAATAATAGGATTCAATGACTGCTGTTGTTTAACTATTATTTCTTGGTTAGTGGCTTGCCCATTAATTAAAAAACCAGCTAAAACTTGTAAACTGCAAATTACTAAAAATCCTAAAACCGTATAACCCCAATTTTTCCATGTAAATTTGGGTAACCTACTTTTATTGTAGCTAGTAAAGTGCCAAGGATTTTGTTGATTAAGTCTTCTCTGATAAATACCGTACGTTAAGCTTAATAATGCTATAGTTAGACCAAATATATATACAATTGTTACTAACTTTAATTTTTTTGCATTAATCATAAATAGTCCTTGAGCAAAGCTATAAATGATAAATGTTACCAGTATTTGCCCAATCCCATTTGCTTTTGTCAATCCATCTTTTCTTTTCATTAGATTGACCCCTATTTGACAAATTTCTCATCAAAGCCAAAGAATGTTTTGCCTTTGAATTTCTTTTTTGGATTAGGCTTAATTTCCAAACGATATGTACCTTTTTGCCCATTGAAAGCTACTATTTGTTTTTTACCAGCAGCTATTTTTTTAAGTTCTTCAGGCGTCCATCGATGATTTCGATAAATTTTTTTGAAATGATATTCTTTACCGTCTTTATATGTAATTACTTCATAAACACTAGTATCAACTGGTCTAGAATTTGGTTTAAAGCCCCAGAATTTAACTTTACGCTGCCCCTCTTTAAATTCTTGTTCCGCTAATTTGCCTGTTGCAGTATAGCTCTTTCCTTGTTTATCAGTAGCTTCAAAACTAAGTTCCTTGCCAGCTAACAGCGTAATAATTTCTTCTTCAGTAAAAGCATGTTGACCATATTCTTTTTTAAACTTAATTTTTTGATTTAAAGGAAGATATATACCTTCTACATGATCAGTATCCTGAGGGAACTCTACTTTCCAAGAAATTCTTGTAACTTCTTTCCCTGTTTTTTTATTCTTATAAGTTTGCTCCGCTAAATATGCAATATGTTTTTCTTCTTTACCAAACTTATTACTTAAATAGGTAATTTTTTCGCCTGCAAGAGCTTTTTGTTGTTCTTCACTGTTTGTTTTATGACCATCAAAAATTGTAATTGGTGGATTAACTGTTTCATTGTTTTTCACAAAAATACCACTGAAGCGTTCAATTGCTTTCAGATCACCAGCTAATTTGTTAACTTGATCATCTTGTTTTAGTAACGGAGCATTTTTAATCATTATTGCTTTATCGTGCTCAATCGTCTTTGCTGCAACTGAATACACCATGTCTTGTTTGGCTGGATCATCTTTAATTTCATTTAAAATGTCCTGTAAACGTTTGGTGATTTTGCCAGATGAAAGATAAGTATCTTTAGCTAAACAAGCAACTAAAGCACCAGTACCCGTCACATGAAAAATGCCCTTGGTTACCTTAATTTGAGGAATTACCTTCTTATTCTCGTTACCAATTGCTTGTAATTTACTGATAGTTTGCATCTTAGTAGCGCCAGTACCTAGATTCCATTTATCTAAGTTATTTAAAATAAAAGTTAATGTTGGTTTTGCTGGAGGAGTATTGGAACCCTGATAAACCAGTGGATTAGCTTCATCACTAAAACTTTTAGTAACTTCTGCTTTATCTTCTTTCAAAGATTCATCATCAAAAATCAATTTATAATTCTGCTCTTTTGGTACATTAATTGTACTGATAAATTCACTATGATTTGCTAAATGGGCTTTGATTTGCGTATATACATAATCTTCTGCCAGCATTGCTAGGTAAGATTTAGCAAGTTGTAAGTATATATCTTTACCACACTCACCATATTTACTTGTAACTTCTTCAATTGATTTAGGTACCAATTTAGTAGGACGATTAGCACCATGATCTTCACTTTTGATAATAAATTTCTTTCGCGGTTCTCGATGAGTTAGTAACTCAGGATCAATACCAACAACTCTAGCAATTTTATCTGCATATGGTAGCAACTCATTAAAATCATCTATTGTAATTGCATTGTCTTCTGTTCTTGGATATGACACAATTTTATCATCATACATTTTTTGATATGTACTTGTTATTTGATCTGTAGTGTATTTTGATTGGAATATTTTACCTAAATCAGCCAAGTTAACTAATTTTGGTGGTTGTTTACGCTTATCTTCGGTAGAATCAATTACAATTTGATCAGTAGAGTAATCGTTTAAATCTTTTTTAGCAGATAATTCATTATCAAAACGCCAAGAATCACCCTCTTGATAATTACGTTTAAACACATTACCATTAGCATCTTTATAGCGTACTTCATAAAATGGCTTTTTAACGTAATTAGTCCTAGCTTTGTTTTGACTATCTACCAAACACGTAATGTACGTTTGTAATCGTCCAATTGAAATTGCTTTTCCTTTATTATAAAAACCTTCTTGACGAGCTAAATTAGTAGCAATTCTTGATTCTTCTAACCCAGTTAAAAAATCAAATTTTTGTCTAGACTTACCTTTAACAAGCATACCTTGCGTATCTTGAGTTGATAAATTAGCTTTTTCAGGCTTATGTAACGCATCAATAACATAATTTGCAGAATCATCACCTTTGAAACGTATTCGCCAAATTGCTTTATTCCATCCAAGATATTCAGCTATCTCCCAACCTAATACATCGCCTTCTCCAGAAGGGTCATTATCAGTTGCAATTACAATCACATCATGTCCTGGTATTGCATTTCTGATATTTTTAATATATTTTTCTTTTCCTGGACTAACGTATTTTTGCCAATTAATGTCAGTGGCATTCCAGGGAAAATTATCTAAATTTTTCCAATCAGAATACTTTTCAACCAAACTTTTATCTACCATTTCATTAGGTGATTTAAGTTGTAAAAGATGACCTGCTGCATAGACAATGTCATACTGATTACCTTCAAAGTCACCACTCATTCCACCCAAATAATCCGCAAATTTTTCTGCTTGAGATTTTTTTTCGTTTAAAATTAATAGTTTCATAATTTTATTTCTCCTTATGGATTCTTAAAAGTTAAACATTTGTTTTAATTGTGGAGCAAAACTTGTGTAATCCTCGATTGCTTCAATCTCTGATGATTTTATCCAACATTTATCTTCTTTAAGGTTTAACACATTATTATTTTTGATTAGTTCTAAAGTAGGCACTTTTAAAAACTGCCAATTTGTCATTAAGTTTTTAATCACGGCTGCTTCTAGGTTAACCCAATAATCCGTGCCATTAGTACGTAGTAAACATGTATTTTTAAAATTGCTATCTGTAATTTTCATCTAATTACCTTTCTATAAACAAAAAGGATACTTCACGGTATCCTCGACAAAATTATTGAAATTCAAAAAAATGAAGGTACTTATATTATATATCGTTTTTACGATATTTAAAACTTAAAATTACCAATTTTTAAAACAAAAAAACCGCTAGGCAATTCTAGCGGTTTAAAAATGGCACTTGGTGCAACTTTAGTTTTATCAATTGCAGTTGAGTATAAAGTTGCGCCTCAACTCATAAGTGCTGGTAATTATTCCGCACTTGCTTGTCCACTTTTAATAAATATTATACCCTTAGGGTATCCATGTTGGAAGTGGATTAATCTCCATTTAAGATCCACCTAGATAAGAATACTAAATAAATAAAAGCTTTCTTATCTATTTATATTATATATCTTTTTATTGATATTGCAATTAAAAATTAAAAATCTTAGATTATATGTAACTAATTAAAAATAGAATGTTCCTGTCCCATCATGTCCTCAACGTACTGTTGCAATTCATCTAAAAATGAGGCATAATAGTTCTTGGAGTAAATCTAAGGATGGATACAAACATTCTTAGTTTTTTTTATGCCCTTTTTTCCTTAGAAGGTTTATTATGAAAGATCAAACTAAAAGACATTGTTTCTCAGGCATTAAAAAAGCCGACACCACGCTATGTAGTGTCGGCTTTTAGTATTTGACTATCTTTCTAGTCCTCTATCTTTGCTACGTCTTATCATTGCTGCTACCTTTGGATCTACCACTGGTCTATGATCTTGTTCTTTGTCTGATTTTGATTGAGCAATATCTTCAACAGGACTTTTGTGATCATTTTCAGGCTTAATTGTTTCTTGTTTAGCATTTTGCTGAATTTTTTCTTCAACATCTTTTGAAACAAGACTCTTCACACCATCAATTCTCGCTTGCTCTTGTTGAATCACTTTATCCGTAGCTTTTGTAAGTACTTTTGCTGCAGAAGTTGAGTGAGCAATTATTTGTCCCTTAACACCTGTCGGGAGTTCATTAAATTTTTTCCCATTCTGCGTCCAACCAGCAATATAGTTCACAGTTTCTTTCCTAGAATCGATCCCATAGTTGCTTGCATACAAATAACTAGTTAATTCGGCCTGCATTTCTTTTAATTCTCGCGGTAATCCCTTTTCCTGCTTGCTATTATTATGCAATTGTGCATGTCCTAGCTCATGAGCCAATACAGTTACATTCTCTGTAGGTGTATTGTACTGATTTAAAACAATTTGGTTAGTTTTAGTATTAAAGTATCCTTTAGCAGTTTGAGGATCATTTACATCTTGCATGGAACTATCATACGTGATGACTGGCATGTTCATGTTTGCAGCTACAGTTCTTAAGCCTTGTTCTAAAAGATCTAGTTGCTCTGGATTTTTTGCTTTAAAATCTTGATGTCGATTAGGATACAATTCAGGATATTTTTCTTTTGGCATATCAGTTTGTGTTGCATCAAAAACAGTTCCTAATTTGTATATTGTACGGTCATAAGTTTTAATTTGCCCCTTTTTAATCTTTTCTTTTTCTGATTCAGTTGCAAGTTTTAAAGATGTTTTGGATTGCTTACCGTCTTTATCTTTACGGTAGAAAACTGTAATTTTTGCAGGAACAAAAATCTTACTGCCTTTCTCGCCTTTTTTAACGTTATATCCCAGCTCTTTAAATTTAGCAAAAGAGCCAACAGCAACTGCTCCTGGACGTTGACGCTGGATTAATAAAGCATTCCTCGCAGAATAGTTGTGAAACTTGTTGATAAATTCCAACAATTCTACAACCTTCTCTGGAGATTGTGTATAATGCTCTATTTCTTCTAACAAGCCATTTTTCAACTTTTCAACAGTTTGGGTATGCTGCTTTTTCCAAGCTTCAAGATCCAATTTCTTTTTAGAATGGACTTTGGATTTTTCTGAAGTTTGTTTTTCACGCTTGTTAAAATCTTTCAAATTTTGGTCCATTTGATGAATGCCTTTATTTAACCCTGACAATTCTTTATCATTTAAAGGTGCATTCCATTGACCATTAGGTGCTTTTTGCCAGTTTGGAGAGTGTTCTGTAATTCCAATCTCCTGTTCTAGATTGATTGATTTTTGTGTTAAAGGCTCAATACCATCTCTGTTAATTGTGTGCCACTGATATTTTCCATCTTTATTAGGAGCGTACAAGTAATGATATTCAATATCAGAATTTAAGGTTTTGGCTACTTGACCATAATCTCGTGGATATTCTGTATATTGTTTTAATGCGTTTTGCATTGATTCTAAACTTGGATAGCCTTGGCTAACATAAGTTTTATCTTGTTTATATTCCTTCAGCTTTGAAGCAATATCTTTTGGATATTCAGGCAGGATAGAATCAGCATGATATTCGCCTAGTTGCATGATTTTTTCAGCATCAGCCATTGTTTTATAGTTATTAAGCAATGTTTGACCCACTCCACTTAAATATCCGTCCATATGAATGTACTGTGTTGTTACAGTACCATCAGGCTTAAGTATCGAAATATCTGAACGTGTTGACATACTTTTTCCTTTCCAATACAAAAACCGAGCATATGCTCGGTTATAACTATAATTTGGTTAAAAAACTGAAAGAAAAAAGCCATATCACGTTAAAATTCACATGATACAGCCTTTTAGTAAACTTTCAGTTTGTAGGTAAGGTGGTGCTCTAATATTCTTCATTATTATTTATAACCTCAATTTCTTTATTTTTTTATAACTCCTAGTGCAAAAGATTTTACATATCACACTGAGAGTTAAACTATCGATAATTTGTCCATTTGCTACTAACTCTTTTAACTCTTGAAAAGTAACCCACTTATATTTTCTATTTCCTTTTATATGTAATTCAGAAGCATCTTCAACTTCTGTTAAATAGCCTAAAACTTTCATATCTAACGTTGCTGGAAACATAATTTCTTTCAGTTGAATTGAAATATTCGGTTTTAAATTTGTTTGTTCTTTAAGAGTTTTAAGAGCAGTAACAAATAAACTTTCATTATTTTTTTGCAAACCTTTAGAAAATTCATACCGAATTTTTCCATTACTTTCAATTTTGAATAAAAGATACTTACCTAAATAACTAGGAGCAACTATAATTGCTTTTTTCATTTGTATCCCATCCTTATATTTTCTATCTCCATAAGATGTCACCCTTTTTATCTTTTCGTTGTACAATTTGTGTAAAGATCACGGTGCAAATTAAAGAGTTGTTTTTCAACTAGGTTGCCTACTGCCTTAGCGACATGCTAGCTTAAAGAAGGCGAGGACTAGATCAGTGAGAATCTTTAAAGAACGGCACATACGGAAAGCGGTATGTGCTTCTTTTTTTGTTTATTTTTTCTTTGCTTATCTCTCTAATCCCCTATCCTTTCTATGTTTCATCATTTCCGCTATTTTTGGATCTACCGCTGGCTTACACACTGGCTTTTTTTCAGGTGTTTTGTCTTTTTCTTTACTTTCAATTTTTCTATAAACTTTTAGGGTGTCGTTCCAGTCTTTTCCAAATTTTTCACTTGGTTTAATATATTTTACTTTTGAAAATTTAGATTGAATATCTTTAACAAACTTTTTCCCAGCTTCATCATTATCTACCCCTAAAGCAACGGTTTTAAGAGTTCGTCCTTCTTTTTGGAGTTGTTCAGAAGTTTGTTTAATGTATGAATTGAACACTTCCTTTTTTAAGCCATCCATTGATACAAATCTAGTATTTTTCAGCCCTCCTTTAATTTTTGCTTTAGATAAATCATAAAAACTAATTGCATCAATTGGTGATTCGAAAAATTTTATATTTTCAGGAGTTTTGCCATTCATGTTGGAGGAGTCAAAAGTAAATCCATAGCCTGTAGTAGAATTCTTTTCAATAACTTTCAATGTACCTCTTTTGCCATATTTTTGATGATCAACTTTAGTTCCTTGTTTTGACGTACCTTTAATTTCTTTAGTTTTTGGATCTCGCCATAAAAAAAGTGCATTTCCATATTTATCTTGGAAAAGCACTTTACTGTTATGGAGCTGGTCGATAGTTTGGCTAGATATTCCTCTCTCATTATGTAAATATCCCCATACTCGATTGATTTTATTATCTTTATCTAGCTGATCCTTATTAAATTTAAAAGGTTCTTTTTTTACTTGATATGTTTGACCTGCACTAACACCACTTTCTAAAACTTTTTTAGTTGCAAAAATAAATTTGTCCTTGTTATTTAAATTACTATCTGCCATTTCATATTGTTCAACAAAACTCAAAGCGCCTTTGCCATGAACTTGTCGTGAATTCCAATAGAAGGAATTTTTAGAAGGTGTTATCACAAGTGAATCATGCTCTACTCCTTTAAATTCATCTGCTCCTGTCTGTTCCAGTTCTATTCCAGCAACATTAGCATACTCTACTATACTTGCTTGATTTGCAGCTTTAATCTGTTCAGAAGTAAAAGCTCTACCGTTTTTACCATCATGATTTTGAGTAGCCTTATGCCTTTGTTGATCCTTAACTCTTTCTTTCTCTAAACCTAATTCTTTATTAAAGTTAGGTAACGTTGAAAACCTATATTTATCATCGAGGGGACGACCTTGTTTCACTTGTTCCATATAGTGAGTCACATAATCACTAGTTTTATCATAAAGTTCATCTTGTTTTTGAAATAAAACATGATATTCTTCTGGGCTAATACCACTTTGAGCAAGTTTCAAATCTATGTTGTTATCTACTAAAATCATTTTATTCAAATCCATACCTGAATAGTTTGTATAACTATTGGATCCTTTTTCGATTTCACTTGATTTCAAAACTAGATATGTTTCAGGAAACCTCGCTAAGTTGTTTGCAGGAATATGGCTTCTAAATGGTACAAAGTAAGTATGTGTAGAATCTGAAATGAGTTGTCCCATTAATGGCATATATGGACGACTGGGTTTCATCATTGCTTCCTTAACCTCATGATCGTTCATAGTTAATTTACCTTTGTCATCATACATTTCCTTTGGAAATCTCACAATAATTGGATATGGTTGATATTGTTTTTTCATTATATTTTCCTTTCTGTTCTAATATGTTATAATTACCTTTGAAGAGGGGGAGGTTTAAATAGTAGTCAAGGATCCCTGTAGCCGAACGGTTGAAATAATTACTTAGTACACTACCAAAAATAAAAAACGTCCTACTCGTGAGCTGTTTATCGTGGAACTGCATAATAGCAAGTGCGTCAGCTTTATCAAAACCCTCGAAGATTGATTTTAAGTCGTGCTTATACACGGCTTTTTTATTGCTTTCACTTATCTATAACGAAAAAACAAGTAGTCAATGACTACTTGCTTTTTTTCTATAATATTAAGTTTACCTTTTGTTTCCTCTATTTCTTAGCAAAGCAATGTAAAACCCACTATGCCCGACTAATACATTAGTCATTAAATTAAGATAAGATATTTTATTCTAGTTCTTTTTCAACTTCATTCTGCAATTTTTCGAATTCACGTAAGTTCTTTCTGCTTTCTCTATCCGCATTGGTTTTTTCAAATACTTTTTCTTGATTTGATTTTATTTTGCGTATTTGACTTTGAGTTATAAAGGGTTTCTTTAGATAATGCCCTTTTATATTTCTTGTTTTACTTTTACCATGTGGATGAGGAGCATAACTTTCATCAAATGAAGATTTCACATTTTCTTTTTTGGATTTTTGCTTATAGATTTCTTCTAATGCCGATTGAATATACTTATTTGGATCTACTTTTTCTTTAAAACTAACTCTATGTCTTTGATTATGGTTTGCCTGCTTATCAATTTTTCTTAAATCAGCAAGTAGTGCATTCCCATTTCTGGCGTATATCCCTTCTTTACCATATAACTGATTAATTGCATAATTTTTATTGTTACGTTTACTTTTACCATATAAACTTTGTCGGTCATTTTGTAATTCCCAAACTAAGTCTTTATATTTTTTGAAATCAGAATTGTCTTTTAGCAGTTCATCAACTAAGTGATTCGACATCTTTTTTTGTGGTTCATTCAATTTATTGTAAAACCATTTCCGTCTTGATTCAGGCAAGATTTTAACAAATTCATTAAGCTCTGCCTGAAAAGTTGGTTGTTCAACTTGAGCAGTCAAGTTAATTTGTATAGCTTCTCTAATCGTTTGACGTTTTTGAGATAATTCTTTAGTTAATTCTGATGAGCCAATTAATTCATTGGCAAAGCTACTCTTCATATGATCAATTATTTTTTGCGGCCGTCTACCTTTAGGTTGACTAATCCCATCTCGATTAATTAGTTTTCTACGTGGATCTCGTTCTACAGTCGCAATATGTATATGCACATTATCAGTATTGCGATGAATAGAAGCTACCCAGTACATATTATTTAAAGGAGGATCCATTTCATTTTGAAAAACACTTTGCATTTTTTTAGTTGCTTTTAGTAACTCTTCCTCGTTTAAAATTCCTGTACTAGATAAGATTCCTTTCTTTTTTAAAAAGCTATTATCAAAACTAACTACATCTTGCCACAATACGGAATTATTTTTTTGTCCTTCATTTAACTGCTCGCGAATATAATTTAAATCTTTTAATTGAACAACATTTTTGTCTGAACTAAAAACTCCATCCAAAACTTTTTCTTTTGTTGCATGGAGTTCACTTAGTCGGTTAGCAGCAGCTCCAATCTTTTCTAATTCACTTTGTTCCTTTGCTGTTAACTTTGAATTTTCTTTTTTATGATTTAATGCATCAATTCTAACCATATACCCAAGGTACTTATCAAATTCCTTATCGTTTAAATCAAAAATACTTTTTTTCTTAATTAATTCTTTTGCTTCTTTTTCTCTTTTAGAATGCTCTTCACTTTTTATCACACTAAAATTATATTTTTGATCTAATTTTTTCGCTTGAGTTTCAACTCGGTCTAATTCAGATTTTTCTTTATCTGATAAATATTCTTTTTTCTCTAATGCTTCCTTTCTAGCCATATATCCAACGTAACGCCCAAAAGTTTTTTGTGCACTTGGTGCAGAAAATTTTGAAGTCAAAATTATGGCTGGTCGATTCAAAATTTACCTCCTACAAATAAAATGATCAGATGTTAAACTAAATAAATTTTAAAAGCTGTAGAATTGCGATCTCAGCATCAAGATTTATTACCTTTGTCCGCCATTATCTTCCATCTTATTATTAATTCGTTCTTTAACTTTTCTTTTTGCAGATTTATAAATTTCTGCATCAATTCCATTACCGACAATTTCCATTCCTTGCGTCATTAAGTATTCACTTGTCATTTCGTTTTGAATGGCAATCTGTTCTTTGGCAAACCTTACTTGCTTCGTTAAATCTTTTAAACTCGATAAATTTTTTAATTCTTGATTTAGTTCGTCTTCTTTTTCTAACACTTCTTTTGCATGACGAAAAAAAGAAATATTGTTTGGTATAGAATTTTTTCTTTATACTCCTGAATCCAATCGAAATCTTGATCTTCTATCGTTACCCTAAAAGTTGTTCTACTCATTTTTATTTTTCCTTTCTTGCTTTTGTACCATCTTATCTATCTTTTGATTTAGCTTTCTCAATTCTGTTAGTTCTTTATTTTTTTGCATTCCAATCAATGCATTAAAAAATAAAAACTTAAAAAGTTCACCATTGTTATCAAAGTGATGTTTATTACGAATGCCATTAATTGCTTGCCATTGTTTGTCATTCAGACGAAACTGAAGCATGTGTTGTTTCATTATTTACCTTCTTTCTAATTTATTTATCTTCCTCATCGGAAAGATTTGCTAAATCATCTAATAAATTCATTCCCTTTTCCGTGTCTTCACGTTCACCACTCATAAAGTATTTAACAAGAATGTTTAACGCTCTTAAATATTCTTGCAACAGTCTATTTTGTTTTTGAATCAACAAACTAGTTTCTGAAATTTCATCTTGCTTTTGAAAATTGAGGGGAATTTTCTCAATTTCTTCTCGCAAAAACATATTTCTGGAAATTTTTTTACTCGAATTTTTATTTAATTGATCAACAATTCGATCAATCCTTGCTAAATTTTGTTCGCTAATTCCGCGAACTTTAATTGTTATCATGATAATTTTTCTCCTTTAGTTTTTAACTTCTAATTCTACTGTTGATTTTGACCCTCAAATTTTGGTGAAATCTGCTGTTTTTAGTTTCCTCTAGTAAAGAGCATAAGGGAATTCTGACCCCACACCGTTTTTCAAGGTGTGCTGGGCTTGGTTGTACCAAGCGATTTCCTGTTTTTAGAAGTGTCCCCACTTTTTAGAAATGTGACACATTTTGTATCTACTTTTGTTCGGATTTTAATACTTTTGACACGATCTGTGTTTACACTTTTGAGTAAAGTACGAACTAAACACGCCCTGTGTCTACAATTACACTCTTTGCGTCACACTTTACACTCTTTGTGTCGCACTTTTTTAGCAGATTTTTGAATCAATTTTTGTGTTTTTGTGTTAACTATCAAAATCTCCGTCCTTAATATCGTTGATTGTGTTCTCATATTTTGCAATTGCAATTTGACTTTGTTTAACTTCAGATTTGTTTTCTGAAATATCTGTTTCCAAACTACTAATTTGATTCTGATAATTTTCTTTTTGGCTCGCGTCAACCTTTTCCATTTTTTCTTTTGCAGCATTCAAATTATTTTGATCATTTTGAATGGTTGCTTGGGCATCCTTGATTGAATTTTGTTCTTTGGCAATTTTCTTTTTATTCCAATTTATTAAATACTGACGGTAATCTAACAAATAATTTTGATTGGTCTTAATTACTTGCCCAGATGCTAGATCAACTTTACTTTCCTTAACAAAGAACTCAATGTAATTATCTTTAGAGAAATCTTGCATGTTAACTCTCTTGTTAACTTTCTCTGGTAGAATATCCACCTTTAAATCTCCAAATCCATTTTTGATTCCACTAACTTCAATTACTAAAAAGTGATTATTTATTTTGCGAGATTTAATTGCAAGTTTCTGTCCGTCTTCACCACCATGTGACATGTCAACTACTCTGGTCGCAAATTTTAAATTGCTCAAGTCTGGATCATCACTTGTTGATGTTATGTCAGTTGAATCTCCGAGATAATATTCTAGTAACATGTTTCCACTTTGCTTATTGTAAACAGCACTGGCTAAGTGGAATGAAGAATTACCTGTCACTACATTTTGTGTTTGTTCAGTATCAATTGATTTACCTGTCCAATATGGACTGGCAACAATTATCACAAAAACTGCCGCAACTACTGCAATCACTGATAAATAAATCTTGCGATACTTATGTTTTTGGTGTCGCTTCAATTCATTTTTATTTTTTCTCTTAAACATTTTTTACCTTTCTAATTTTCATCTGCATCAGACTAATTATCTGAATCTATGCGATAGTTTTTACTATCGTTTAATTCTTGTTTTAATTCTGTTATCTGTTCTTGTTGATCTCGAATTTGTCTTTGATTTTCAGAATTATAATCATCACGATTAAAATAAACAGTTGCCATTAGTTGCGCTGCTGATAACAGAAATAAAATCAGTGAAATTATTTTCCATCTATGACTCGACTTTTGTAGTCTCGTCTTTTCTGATTGATAAACAATACGACTAGACATTTTTACTCCCCCTTTATAACCTGATTAATTCTTTCTATGTTCGTACCTGAATACTGCTCTACACATTTTCCATACTTTAAATGTAAAATAGTTGGAACTTGAGTTAATTTATATTCAGAAATGTAATGCCGATTTTTAGGTTGATTGGTGTTAATCAACTGAATATTTTTCCTAAATAAATCTTTTTGCGTAACAACATATGAAAAAATCGAACGACAAGCTGGACAATCATTTCGATAAAACAATACTGTTTCTTCAGTATTGTTTTTAATTTGGATAACGGGCTTTTGATTTAATTCATGATTAACATGTTGATTAAAGGCTAAAATTCCCATTAGCAAGAAAAAAATCATTGCTAAAATAGTTGCAATGATTTTGGTTCTATTTGATTTTTTTATTTGCATCTTAATCATCCTCGCGATCAATTTGATAGCGTCCTAGGTAATCGATAGCAGTAATTTCATTTGTCTTCATATCATAAACTAAGTGATAGGCATCAGTAGGTGTACCTAATGTTCTACTATCTTTAGTCATTTCAAAATAAACTGAGGCATACACAGGTACTTCATCGTTATCTAAAATTCCTGTTGTTAAATTAAGTTCGTCTATTTGCCCAGTCATATCTGCACCACTATACTGTAACTTCAATTGTTTATTATTTTGAAACATAGACTTGGTTTGTAGAAGTTGCCTACTTACTAGATTAGATTCCTTAATTTTGTCTGGAATTTTTAGTTTTTCATCACCACTATCATATGTGTATAGCATCGTTAAAAGTTTTCGTACCTGCTTTTTAGCTTTGTTTTGTGCCACCTCCTGTTTGGCTAACTCTTCTTCATTCCCTCCCTGCTTTAGTGCAGCTTGCCGCTCTGAATTGTCTACAGTAGTTGCCATATTTTTTAATTTTGCTTGTTTATTGGAAAGTTCAGTTCTTGCTTGGTCAGTACGATAATCAATAGCTTGTTGTTCGTTTGTTTCAAATCCAATAATACCAAGCTCAACTAGGATTCCCAATGTCGCAAACACTAAAAGATATTTTTTCTTCATCTCTATTTTCCTTCCTATTGATTATTTATTGCTATTTCTTTAAAGCTGTTAATTTTTTGTAGCTTCAAATCATAGTCAAACTGCCAAGCGTAAGTAACGTCTTTCTTATTTTGGCTTACAGTAACATCAACGACTGTGATTTTTGTATGGTTTACATTAGTTAAATTGCCAAAATAGACTGCCGTACTTTTGTTTTTTAAATAACCGTAGGAATCACCATAATCTTTGATAAAGCTTTTTCCTTGTTTGCCTGGTAAAAATTTTTCCCATCTTGCAAACTCTTTTGCTTGATTAGATAATTTCCTTTCAGTATAAATTTCAGGGACAACCTTTAAAAATCTATCACGTGCGTCCTTCTCGGCTTTAACTACATCAAACTTTTGTTGATAAGCCGAGTTTTTCATTTGATTAGTTTTTGCGGCTGCGATTTCTTTATTAACTGTCTGAATTTCTGCTTTAATGTCATTTAATTCATTGTTTTTAGGAATTCTCGCTAAAGCAAAAATTCCTAGAACACCAAATAATGTTGCAGCCGTCATTGCCCATATTTTTAAATTAGACTCACGTTCTTTTTTCTGCTGCTTCATTTGTATCCTTCTTTCTCGGTATTAATAGGTATTAATACCATCCGTGCTTTTCCCAAAATTTTTGTGCATTGCGCCATGAACCATAACGTCCCTTAACATACCGATTGGCAGTCCTGGTTTGATTTTTATGACTAAAGTCGCCGTGGAGATATTCTTTCTTCAATTGATAACGACCATAAACACTAGAATTAGTTGGATTAGTTGCGTCCCAACGACCACTTGATTCATGTTGGACAATCCAATCACGAGCTTCAGATTCTGTTTTTGATAGACCATCGTCTGCTTCAGATTCTGCATCGTTATTCAACCCTTCTTTGATTAATTTAATTGGATCATGCCAAGTTCCATCATCTTTATATGCAGATTTTTCCGCAGTATTGAAGTCTTTCTTCGTTGCCCCAATGTGCACGTGGTTAATGCTACCTGAATTATTTGCTAAATGTCCTATCTTGTCTCCTACTGAAACTTTGTCACCTACTTCGACGCTTACATATTTCAAATCTCCTTCGTCAAAGCCAAATTCTTGATAGATAGTATTCCATCCGTCAGAACCTTCTACCCAAACATACATACCTAAGTTGTCTTGAGTATGACCTTGAAAGGCAATCTTTTTAACGGTGCCACCATGAATTGCCAAAATATCTTGACCTCCATAAGGTACTGTACCAAAGTCAACCCCATCGTGAAATCCTCCCGTTCTTGTGGACGATTTACCAAATAATTGCTCACCTGAAACTGTATTACCTGGTCCACTTTTTGGAATTGACTTGAATGGCCAGCCCCATTTTCCGCTAATAGTCTTACAATCTTCTTCTGCAGAATTGTCTGATCCACTAGAACCATCACCCTTTGCTAGTGATTTATTACCTTTTAGAGCATCATATTTTTTAGCTTGAGCCTCCATACCTGCTCTATATGCACTTTCATCTGCAGTGTAGTATCCTGCTTTTTTCATTGCGTGAGCATAATCCGCAACGGTCGCATCCTTACCTAATCCTGCTTTTTTGAAGTTATTTTGAACCGTGACAGCCCATTCTGTCGCAAAGTCACTTAGACTAGCATAGTGTACATAGTTGCCTCCTTCGCCACCACGACTTTCACCTTTTGTGCCAATCGTAGAACCTGGTGAGTAAGTCATACCACCAAAATTATGATCATGTCTTGCAACAGAACTATCACCATTACCTGTCTCTTCGCCCATTTGAGCAAAAAGCAATCTAGCACTAATCCCTGTCTTCTCACTCACGGCATCCGCGATATGCATCATAGCAGTTTCACCATATTTAGGAGTTTCAATAACACTAATTCTGCCTTCTATTACTCCTCCCTGATTACCACCTGTATCACAATCATCATCTGAAGCTCCACCCATTGCAGCAATCAAAAGTACAATGAAATACAACACCGCTACCAGACTTAGAATGCCTAATAAAAAAACGGCTAATCCAGCCCATCTCTTTGTCTGTCTTAACCGTCTAAGATTTTTAATCATTATTGACCACCTGCAAAAATTTCAAGTTGTCGTTCAGATGGTTTAATCTTGACTTGGTATCTTTCTCGCCCTCCCATCGTGACAATTACTTGTCCTGTCTGCAAGTCAGGAATATTACTATAATCTGAACTATTTAATGCTTCACCTAGTAAACTTTTTATTTTCTTACGTTGTGATGGATCCATACTCATCAACCACTTATATTGACAAAGTTCAAATACCACTTTCAAACTTGACAACTGAGCTGATTCAACTGAATCAGGAACCATTTCTTCAGGTGACTGCGTTGCAAAAATAATTCCACCCCAGAACTTTCTCATTTCACGTTCAAAGTTTTTAACGTAATCTACAGCAAAAATATTTTTATAGTTGATGATGTTATGACATTCATCTAGGAACACATCAAAATATTGCACATCTTGACGCGTTATTTTTCCTGCTTTTAATAAAGCATTTTGTTTTCGACCATTAATTAACGCTTGACTCCAGATTAAATTTAAAGCCATATACAACTGTGCCTGATAAACATTTTGAGTCATCGTTGAAATAGCGGATGAATCAAATAACAAGAGTTTAGTATCAGTTAAGTCTCTCATCGTTGAATAACCATCGAATAATTGACCATAATTCTCAATCATTGATTCTAGGGCTACTTTGATTTTTTCATACGTTCTAATTCTTTCTGCCGTAAATTGATGTTCTTGATAATAAATTGGTGTAGCTAATTGTTGTAGCCATTTCAAAAACTGGCTGAAAGTTGGGTATTTCTTACTATCTAAATTAGTAATTTTAATGCTTCCTTTATTCTGCTGAAAATTTCTAGGTAATAGACCCATATCTACGTAAAATCCACGTAGTAAAGAGTCAAATTCTTGCATTTCAATATTTTGAAATGATCCCTTGTTGATCATTTGAAACAGAATATCCACTTTAGAAATATGTTGATAAAAACTGGCTAGTTCATCAACCTTACCAGTATTTTCATCAACTATAGTTGCCATTACCTCTAATGGATTAATCATACCTTCAGAACCATCTAGACTAACTACTGTACCACCATAATGTTTAATTAAAGGAATATATTCCTTTGTTTTATCAATCCCACGGAAATACATGTCCCTTGCGATTGCGCCTTCAACCAACATTTTCATTAAAGTAGATTTACCAGCACCCATCTTTCCCAAGATCATCATGTTAAATGATCTGCGGACGTTAGTTGATCTGAATTGATCAAAATAAAAAGCTCCTCCAGTACTAGTACGACCTAACCACACTCCTCTTGGATCCTTTAGGCTTTGAGCTGAAAATGGATCACCAGCACCAACCGTTAATGCTGGAATTGGTTGTTCTGGTAGAGCAGCCAAGTCTTTTTCTTGATAAGAGAGAGGCAAAGCCATTGATTTAAATTGCTTGTCTTGCATAAACATATAAACTGCAACATTATACCCTTCTCCGCGAAGTTTGCCACGTAGATTAGACACAGATTGATCTAATGCTTCTATTGTTGAAGCATAAACAAAAATTCTAGTTAACATTAACTTAGGAATTTCGCCACCTTGACTTAATTCCAATGCATACTTTTCTAGTGATTGCATATCTTTTTGCGCGTTTAAAGCATCTGTAGCTTTTCTTGCATTAACTTGTCTATCTGCCAATTCCTCAATTGATCTGTTTAACTGCCGTTTAATTTCATAACCTGAGTCAGTTTTAACATCAATTGTAGTTAAAGTTGAATCGTTCAAGGCTACTTGAGTCAGCCACAGTAGCAATGGATCATTAGGATAATGAATTACGGACAAACAAGCCGCATATCCATCACTAGCAATTGCGTAGTTATCCGCAAACGTGATCCCACCTTGAGGTTGTACATCTGCTAAAAATCTAGTATTGAACCCTTTTTTGGATAATTCACGTTGCTTTTTTAAACTAGTGACTTGACGTGGATTTAGCTTAACATTTACTTTTTTTGTCTTATGTTTTCTAGCATTTACTAAAGTAGAAAGTCTCATATATTTCCCCTTATTTACTATTTAAGTTATTTTCTCGAAAAAGCACTTTTACCGTTTCATCGTAGTTTAATGGTTGCAAGCCCATTAGTCCTTGATCTGCAAATTGCGCTGTCCTTGTGTTGACTTTAATATCATGATTATCTTCGCCAAAGATCATAATGTAAAATCGCACATCAGAATAATCTTCAGTGTCTCTTGATAACATAACTGCTTGTAGCAACATTTCATTAACTAAACGCAACCGCATTTTTTCATATCTTGTCTTAGGTAACCTAATGCCATTTTTTAGGTGCCTAAAGTACTGTTGCTGTTCACTAGTATCAATCCTTGTTGACATGACTACAATCTTATAATCATTGCTATAAACTCGATTAAAAGCTGTAAAAGAGTCTAAGTACTTACTTCTAGTCTCACCGTCAAGTGAATATAGATCCGTAGAGTGCACACGTAGGAATCGCGCCTTGGTGCCATCCTTTAAATCCAAAATCCCATCTTGGGAACAGGAGCTATAACCTAGATACTCAATAATTGATTGATCTCTAGCATCTTGCTTTGATCCTTTATCTAAGCCAAACGCTCTTAACAAGCTAGGTGCTTTTCTTCCTCTTTCCCTACTTTTATTTCTTCTTTTTGTTTTCATTATTTTCTCCTTCTAAAAATAATGGATAATATCTACTTTGATCTTGTCGCATGATACTTAGAAGTACACGATAATTTCTAATTTTTGGTGCTAGTGGAGTACGCATTACTAACAGGATCCCCACAATTACGCCAAAGCCTGTCAAAACTAATTGCCAGGTTGGCTGTAAATTAAACAGAAAAGAAACTTGTTGACCAGCCATGCCACCGATGAATAACGCGAAAACATCGAACATATCTAAGAAAAAAATTTTGATTGAAACATTGGTTGATTTTGGAATCATAATTTTTTGATATTTATCCATTATTAATCATCCTTTCTTTTACTATCACCATGAGCTAAAGTGCCTGCATTAGTAGATCCTGTTGATGTTGGATTAGTTTCAGTAGTAACATTTTGATTTTCAACACGATGATTAATTGTAGTCTTATTATGTCTGATTTCATCTACCGTGTTATTGCTACCTTGGCTTTCAATAACTCTATGAGTACTGATTGGTGAAGTTGAATCACTCTTCATTGCATCACTCACACTACTCATACCTTGATTACTTGTATCATGAGTAGAAATTTCTGTTCTACCTGGTTTTCTTTCAACATTAATGTGGTTAGTACCAGCAGTTTCAGTTACCGTACTGCTACTATCTTGACCAACAATATCAGACAAGTGACGACCACTTTCCCCAACTGGTTTAGGTGCTTGAGTTGAGTCAGTCTTATGCTGTTGACTTGCCACCTCATTAGTAGAGTGTTGTACTTCACTTAAACTTGGTAATTCATCGTTAATTGAAGACGCAGCAGTTGTTTGTCCATATCTTGATCCTTCTGGAGAAGTACTGTTAGCCTTTGGTTCATTAGCCGTTTCTTTCTTATCAGACTTAAGAGAGTTCGTTGCTTCACTAACTGTAGTGTCTGGAACTTTGCCATCATTTGAAGTCTTAGTACCATCAGTTGATTTAACACCGTTAGCAGAAGTACTTTCCTTAGCAACATTTGCTTTAGGTTGATTATCTTCAGTCTTAAGACCTTGGTTTTGAATATTTTCAGTTTTAACTGAATTATCTTTAGTAGTACCAGAGTCTTTACCAGCAGAGGTTACTGTTGAAGCTGTATCCTTCTTACCTCTGTAATTTGGATTCCCTACAAATGATGTATCACTACCTACACCTGTTGGAGCTGCGCTACCACCATTCTTTTCAACACGATTCTGCATATATGGATTGTGGTGTAATGAATTGTACTGATTATCAGTTAAGCCACCATTTCTAGACATTCTTGCAGCTTCATCCTGAACAGTTTCAGCAACTGCACCTGAATTGACTGCTCTATTCCAATCCATAGCATTACCGCCATTTTGAATAAAGTCTCTATGTGCTGAACGATATGCTCTTCTTGCATAACTTCCAGCTTGCCGAGCTTCACTATTACTTGCACCATTTTCCTTGGCTGTAGCTTTAGTGCTATTACCAGCTTCCCAAGCTTGAGCTTCGCCAGCAATTGCTCCTGCTGCTTTACCAGTACCACGAGCAACATTAATTGCTCCTTTAGCCGTATTTTTGCCATTGTGAGCAATATATTCAGCTGCGGCAATTCCACCTGCAACTTTAGTCCAACCTTGCTTAAGACCTGTGTCAAGACCGAAGAATTTTTGTACTTTGCTTGATCCTTCCCATAGTGCCCAAGTTAACGCAATCATTCCGACAGCATATAAGTAAGCATTATCATGTATTTGTCCAGCATCAGATGAACTCATCCAAATTGCCGCAATTCGGTAGAAAGCCAATTCGAATCCTTGAAATGCAATTAGTAATGCTGAACTAAAAATATCTTGAACTGCAGCTTTAGTACGTTTACCAGTCTCTAAATCTGTTGAGAAGATAATGATTGATAATACTTGCATAATTGCTAATTCCAGAAATGCTCTAACTGAAACAAAAGTAACCAGTAAGAATGCAATTGTCATTGAAATTAAAGCAATTATAACTGGAAGAAATTGAACTGAATATCGTTCATATCCACCATTAAAAATTTTGAAAAAGGCAGTATTATTTTGATCAACTTTGGTTGCAAAATATCCTGAGTAGGCTTTACCTTGGTCATTTGATTTTGTACCCACTCCCGTAGGGGCTAATTTATAGCGTAAATTATCGGGATCCCATGCTGGTTTTTCCTTAGATTTATTGGCTTTATTACTTAATTTTTTAGCTAGATCTGCAGAAATAGTAGTCGATAAATCACCTGATGTTGCCGTATCAAAATCTGATTTATTCATCTCAAATGATCCATAGTGGACATCTTTTTGGCGCTGATCTTTAATTTCACCATTCTTGTCTTTAGAAACACCTTCCCACTTCGTATTGGTATCGCCATTATTGATCTTGAAGCCACTAAAGTTATTAGCCACAATAGCTAGTAGGTCATTGGAATTGGCTTGTACGATTTGATAAGGCAAGCTTGATGTCCCCTTGGAGTTATCAGCTTCTACAAATCCTTTATATACACCAGTTGACTGATCTACTACCCAATTAGTAATTGGCTGGATATTCCCAATCAAAAAAGCGGAAATTGCTAATTGCCAAACAACATTTTTAAGTTGAGGAGCTTTACTTGAAGTACCAATTTTGATACCTACCCAGGTTAAAGTCAAAATCATCAAACCTGCAGCAATTCCCATTACTCCGTTAATTAAATTATTATTTAACCCAGAAGATTTAAGTATCCCTGAGAAATTTAAACTATCTGTTGCTAATTCACTTGCCCAATTAGCTAAACCATAGAAAAACTTAACTACGCCCCACTTAAATTGATTTAAGAGTCTGCCCATAAAATCGTCATAGTGTAAATATGGAGCTGCATTCTGCAGAGCTTCAGTCACTTTTTTGAGTTTGCTTGGGTCATAATCACCTGAATTGGTTGATTTCTGCCACCAATCCACCAATCCGCTAAAAATATCTAAATATCTAGGATTAATGAAACTAGTTAATACTAACCAATTTGCCATCAATTTTTCCTTTCTATAAACAAAAAAGATAAGCAGTTTGTCCTACTTATCCTGATAGTTATCATTAAAAATTTTGCTAAAATCTTGAACTAACTCATTTGCTTTAGCTTGCTGATCCTTTAACTTCTCATCTTTATAGATTAAGTTTGTAAAATCGACTGAGTTAGCAGTATCTAAATTCTTGGCTTTAGTCAGCATATCAGCGATTGTATCATAAGTTAGTTCCGCTTCATGCTTCTTAACCCAAGTCAAAATGTAGGATGGAACTTTGTCCTCATCTTCATTATCTTGCGTTGCAGCATTTAAGCTTGCTGCCAATTCTGATTCAATTTCAGATTCAGCAGCTTGTGAAGCGTTATCAACATTTGTACTCTCATTTTCTTCCTTAGAGGGTTCGTTGCTTGATTCAGCACTTGGATTACTTTGACGATATTGATTATATGCTTGTAGTGCCAAGTTCTGTTCCTCTATACGTGTGGTGCCATCATCTTGTTGCACAGGAACTTGATCTGTCCAATTAAGCCATTTTCCCCAATCAATTTCTAGTGATTTAAGGTCAAGACTAGCGTGGGCATCAATCTTTTCTACTAAATCTGGATTAGTTTTAGGATTAAAGTCATCACTCAAGAATGTATGGGCAAAAGGCATTAATGTTTTACCTGTATTAAAAATCGGGTGGGAAGTCACTGCCCAACCCCACTTATTCATTCTTGTCAATGGACGCAGAACTAGCCGTTCACCGCCAGCTAAATGTTCTAATCGTTCAGGTAAAATTAACGGTACTTTATCAAGACTGACACTTATATTTTTGGCAAGTCCATTCTTATCTTTCGAAATATTATTTACTTCAATCGTACGATTACCACAGGCTTCAGAAAATTCTTTATTAGTTGCTGAATCAGTGGACATGATCAAACACTTATTTTGACAATTTTCTTTAATAACTTGACCATCTTCTTTACCATACTTACTGTACAGTTGAGAATAGGATTGAACTACTAAAGTAAATAGAATATTTCTACCTGCGGAAACTGTCATAATTTGATCCATATTTTGCAATGGAATCATAGAACCAAACTCATCAAAAATACATTGTACTCGTCTAACCGTTTTACCACCTTGAACCAAGCGGCATTGCCTTGATAACTCTGTATATAGTTGATTTACAAAAATTGTTGCTAGTAAATTGTTAGAAGCATCAGAATCTGGGATTTTCATAAAGACTGCAATTGGTTTATCACTATAATGCATCTTGAAGTTTTCCATTCTGATACCTTGCTTACTTACCTGACTTACTTCAACATCTTTAACATTTGAATCAATCTTTAATTTGTATGTATTTGATAAACGTTGCTTACCAACATTAGCCTGTATCTCTACATAACTACCTGACTTTAAATTGACATCAAAGTTATTTTCAACAAAGCCTTTTTGACTTACACGAATCTCGTTTGTCTTTAGCTTTTTATGATGTTCATCTCTGAAAATAATTTTGATTAAATTACCGTACAAACGTTGATCCAATAGCTGAAATTCTAAATATTTTGGAAATCCTATTGATTTCATCTCTAAAGTATTCATGCTCGTCATACGTGAATTTTTCGGTAAGGTAAAAATATCAAGTTTTTGTACAACAGTTGAGAAAATTGAACCTCTTGCTTTATCACCTGAGAAATTTGTTGACCCAAATTCCTTTTTAGCAATAGATCCTTGCTTTAAATGCTTAAAGTACTCACTCAATACATTATGCTGGGTATAAGGATCTGCTGGATTTATATAATCAATTTGTCCCAACTGATTAACCATGTCGGATATATTTACAAAAGTAATGTATTCAGGATGAGTTTTATGATCGTCAAAATTTTTAGGATTCATACAATACTCAATGAGCGCAATGATCATACCGTTAACAGCTGACTGTGCACCATCATTAACCCATTTATTCTGTCCTGCTTGTTTATCAAAGTACAACGAGTAGGTAATTGAATTAACTAACTGCATAGCTCCTTCAACATCACCCTGCTCCCAACTTCGAATAATTAACTGTAGTGGGTTAAATGCAATACCTTTATTTGGATCATCTAAGTTTAACTCATAAACATCATATCCCCTCTTTTTTAAAGTTTCTACAGAAGCTACATACAGTTCCCCTTTAGGGTCATTCACGACTAGTGACGATTGCTTTTCTGCTCTACTAACTAGGTCAATCTGTTCTAATATAGTAGTTTCCCCTTTACCAGAGCGTGAAGTACCTACAATTAAATTATGGACTGTACTTGTATCAATGAAATAATAACCATGTTTTGTTAACAACGGACTAATATGGGCAATTGGGAACCCACCATATCCTTTAAAGCTCGGCTTTTTAGGGTCTAATCCTCGTTGACTATGATCTGGAACTTTAACATAAGTGTCTTCTAATTCCTTAATCGTAGTAAATCGTGCATTACCCTTCTGCCCATGAGCTACTTTTTGACTTTCAAAGTTAAATTTCTGACTTAGCAATCCGCCAATAATTACACTAGCAACAAACACTTCAAAGACTTCAAAAGGTTTTAACTGTGTTTTTACTGTCTTTAAAATATTTAATCCAGCTAAACCTGCCTTATCGAAATCGAAACCATTCGTGAGTAAGTTATAGTTTTTAGTTTGTGCCTGCAACGTAACACTATGCATTGCACCTAGTAACCACATGATTACCAGAAAAATGAACACTCCTATAACAACTGGTGTAATCAGCTTCGCATAATTAAAGTTGAAATTACTAGATTGTTTATTTTCATTTCTAGGACGATGCAATTGTCTTTCAACTTGATACCATCCTTTTTTAATTACGCTTCTACTTTTAGATCTAATATCTTCTAAATTTAATTTTTGTTTTTTCCTAACTTTAGTACGCATATCTAGCCATCCATCCATCTTGCCAATCAGCAACATCATAGAAAGCCAAAGATACAGCCCGTTTAGCAGCATTAGATATTTCAGTGCGGTGCTCATCAGACATACTCAACCAAATATTCCTTGTTTGAGCTTTATCATCACTGGCAATCGCACTATATAAATTAGCAATTGTACTTGGATAAGTTGTAGCAATCTTTTTCAAGTTCCTTGCATCACCTTGTCCTAATAATCCATCCAACACATCTCTCTTTTGTGCCCAAGTATTGGCTTCACGATATTGCTTTAAAACAGCTTGAGTTCTAGTTAAATGTGTTACAGTCAAATTATTTTTACCTTTATTTCTAGGATAGATTTTGCTTTGACTAGCCCTTTGACTAGCCTTATCATTGGCTTTCTTATTGTCAGACTTAGTATCTTCCTTTACATGAAGTTTTGATTGTTCAACAACTACTTTATTTCCGTTTTTTGGACTATAACTTATATAAGCCCATGTTCCTAAACCGCTCAGAGCTGCAAGACCAACTAATGAGATAATTCCAACTTTGTAATTCTTCTTTCTGATTTTAGAATTATCATTTGCTCCTTCTAAATCACTATCTTCTGGTGTTTCAGGCTGACTAGGAGTTTTAATTCTATTGCCTTTATCATCTAAATCTACAATTTGCCCTTGCACATGTGGTACGGGTAAATTAATATCCTTACCTTCACCATTTAATGTAATTTTTACATTAGGATTTTCTAAATTATTTTGAGTAATCGCTTCTGCAATTGCTTTAGCAAATTGTTCAGGCAATTTTGCCATATTCTCTTGTTGTAATTTCGCTAAGGATTCATTCTGTTCAATTGCTTTCTGCTTCAAATCAAGTTCGCGTTCTTTACGTGCAGCTTCTGCTTCACGTTGACGTTTCTCTTCCGCTTTTTCAAGATCAAGTTGTCTTTGCTTGTTAATTTCTTCTTTTGCAATTTGGACTTTTTCTTGAACCTTTTTTATATTTTGCTCAAATAAATCATTGTGGTTGTCATAGTTTAATCTAACTGCATGATCAAAATTATTACTTATTGTTGTGCGATCATCATCTAATGCAGAATTACGTTTTAGTACTTCTTCGTCACGAGCTATACTCTTGACCTTAGCTTGATCAGATTTCAGCTGTTCGTCAATTCGTTCATTAGCATTCCGAGTTCTTAACTCTTCTTGATCATTAAAGTTCTTTAAAGCTAAATTTCGCTTTTCTTCTAATTGCTTTTTAAACTCAGCTAGTGCTGCTTCATCATTATTTTTTAGTTCTAATGCCTTGGTTTCCTTTAGCTTTTTAAGATCAATCGAATTATTTTGTTTCTTTTGATTAGCCTTAGCTTTTAAATCCAGAACCTTCGATGCAGTTTTATTTTCAATAATTTTATCGAGCGGTTCTTTATTAATCCTATTGTATGCTTCCTTTAATCGATCAATAATTGCAACTTTTGACTTAGCCAAACCCTCATCATATTCGCGCTGAATATCTTGCATTGAGTATTCTCTTAAAAATTGATCAATTTTATCATTTAATTTTTGATCATATTGATCTCTAGGAGTGTCCAAGTATCCCAAATCGTGTCTAATACTACTTAGTGCAAATTGATTCTTATCATACCCTTTTGGTAAGCGATCTAAAATATCATTTGCATCGATATATTTACCATAACTAATTACATCATTACGTTTTACTTCAACGCTTGATACCGTCGCTGGAGAATCGGGCATATTAGGAACAATGGTTGGTTGTGCTGGAACATTATTATTATTAATAGATGGCGTTTCAGATACAGCACTATTGATAGCCGGAACATCATTTTCAGGGGGGATTTTTTCGCCTGCTTCAACGTCTGAATTGCTTTGATCTCCTGGTTCTGTTTCTGGGTAGACATCAGCATTATTCGGCATCATTAAATTGTCTGCGTCGCTGTCTTCATCAGATAGAGCGGGTTCAAGTTCATTAAAAATTTGATCTTTTAAATTTGTAACGGTTTCTTCTTCGTCTCGCGTCAAATTTTCATTTTCCAAATCTCGATCAATCAAGTTTAAAATTCCGCCATCTTGATCTTCAGGCATGATAGCAGCTTCAAAGGTGCTCTCTTCTCGATCTTCATCTTCATCATCAGTGATTGTAAAAGCTACATTAGTATCTGCTTCTTTTAAAGCTTTGGCATAGCTTTTAACTGCATCATCAGCGTCTTTAATTTCCAATTCAGGTGATTTTCTACTAAATTTATGCTTAAATTGGAAATATTTTTTTGCCCCTTTTGGAACTTTCTCAAAGGTGACTAATAACATATTTTTCTCTCCTTCTTTTATTGCCCACCATCAACCCAGTAAGTTTTACTTACTTCACCTTGCTTATAAATTACTTATTATTTAGCATTCCAGCCAAACATGTTTGCGAATGACGGTACCAAACTTGCTGCCAAAGCAACAATGGCAACACCGACTAACGCATACATGAGTAATTGTTTTGCGTTTTGCGACATTCTGTTACCAAAAGCAAACAGAATACCTGCTAAAATAATGACAACGATGAACAACCCCTTGGCAATATTTTTTAAGTTCTTCTCAGTACTACCAGTAGCTTTGTTGATGTTACTCCAAACATCAAGTAAAACTGGGTGTTCATTCAAAAATGCTTGAGTACCAATTAACCCACTCCAAAACAAGTAACTCAATTTAGTGTATGCTGCTAAAAACATAGTTATTCCTCCATTTATATAAAAAAAGCATTTAGCCAATAACAACTAAACGCTTGTACTTACCTTATTAAAACTAGAAGACTTGTCATTTTCCTTTGATTTTGATGTAGTCTTCTCATTTACAGAATCATCAGTTTCGACAATTTGTAACTTTGCCAATTGTTCTGATAATTCTTTTTTCCCTGCAACTTCTAAGACCGCATCTTTATACACACTCTTAGTACCTGCAATCAAATCTTTCACAAACTCAAACATAATTTTTTCTTCCCAAGCTTTTTCTGTCAAACCTTGGGAAGTATGCAGTTTGCGTAAAATAGCTTTATCTTGTTTAGTAAGAGCCATTTCTTCCTCCTTTTATAATTTGCCCACCATCTCACCCGAAAGAACCGAAGGAGCAGACTTTCACACCACTATATTTCTAATCCTTCTGTTTTATCCTATTTATTAGGATCTTGTGGTAAAGTTTCAGATTCACGTTTGTTATCTTTATCAGTTTTCTTATTTTGACCACCTTCACCAGTTGGGTCTACATCCTCACCAGTGTTATCACCTGAAACTTCAATCTTCTTATCAGCTGAAGCTTCTGGTGTCTTAGGTGATACGTGAGTGATATTCGATGGAATGTCTTTATCGTTAAACAAGAAGTGAGCTTCGTTTGGAATCTCGATTGCTCCATCATCCTTGTTTAAGTAATCAAGCAACTTAGGAGTGTTAATTAATGTTGTATCAATAAACATCTTTAAGTGCTTTCCATGCCACTTAGCTGGATCATTTGCAGTCCAAGATACCTTGCCTGTCTTATTATCAACTTCTAGCTTACCTTCATTGGTAATGTCCTTAGCCTTGCCTGCAGAATCCTTATCATCGTAATCATAAACTTTAACTGCTTTAATATTTTGAACTTCTGGTTCAATTGCATCTTTAATTGCTAAAGAATTAATGTCTACGTTATCAGGGACTGTAGCTTCTACACGGTAGGTGTATTGCTTGCCAAAGTCAACATCCTTGAGTGTCTTAGTGTCTCCTAAGCCATCCATAGATACAAACTTCTCATCCTTTTCATGAGTAAATGGAATGTTAGTTGTTACCTTATTAGAGTCTGCGGATCCAGCATCTTGAGTAATCTTAGCTTCGTTATAAATAACGGCCTGATCTTGATGTTTTGGATCTGCATGATCATGCAGACTTACACCAGGTTTAACACTAGCGTCAAATGAGATCTTGTAAGTGTTGTTGTAGAAGTCATCCATACCAAGGAAATCACTTCTAGCAATTACTGATAAATTATTGCCTGAGCTTAAAGTGATGGTAAACATGTTAGTGACATCTTGATTAGCAGTGTTGTACACACGAATTGAATTTGTATCAATGTTTAAAATATTATCCAAATTATCAGTAATACGGTATTCTGTGTACTTAAGACGCTTGTCTACGTATGGTACCGAATGTGTAATTTGGTAGTGATACTTTTCATAACGATTATCTAACATATCATGAGTTACAGACTTAACAGATCCAATTTCACTTGGAACATTCGTACCTTCATCTTTATCTGATACAAATTTGTTTGGATCCATTGGCTTGTCACGCACGATAGGCATATCAAAGAGCTTTAAGTAAGCATGGTTGAAATTACCGTTCCAAATAGAATTGTTAATTTTAATTGCGTCTGAATCAGTCAAACCAGCATCGGCATCATACTTACCTTGGTTCAATTGCCAATAACTATCAGTATTTTCGAGGGCATCTTGATCTTCTGGTGCGTGTTTACCAGTAGTAGTACCATAAGCCCAATACATGTTGATGTGATCAGTATTAGACATAGTGGCAGTAAATCCACCTCTCCAATCTGTTGATTTAATCGTACCAGATCCATCAGGTAGAGCTGTATTGTGTTGATGAGCATCAGAAAAGATATAGTTTGTACCTAACTTTTGTTTGTAGGATAACCACGTATTACCACTGTATTCATTGGATCCCCAAATCACTTGATCAATCTTACCGTAAGATGAGGAATCATACCCTACCCATTGATTACCATCAATATCACGTACACTTTGATTTAAATTTAATTTCAAAGGCTTTTTAGTATCGTGATCATAAAAATCAATTCGATATGCCAATGAGCCTGTACCTGGAGTAAAAATTTCGAAATCATCGACACCAAATGCGGCAACTGGATTAGCAATTTTAACTTTTTCTCTTGAACCGTTAGACTTTTCTAACCACTTGTAGGCATCAACGTCCCAATCGTTTAAAGTAAGTTTCAGGTCAATAACCTTACCACTTACAGGATCAGTACCTACGTTAGAGTAATAAAGTCCTACTTTACCAGCGTATTGTTTTGTACCAGTTAATTCAAAGGTATCCCAATCATGGTGAATACCTTCCGTGTTAGTGGTTGAGGTAGCCCAATTTTGGGCTTGTCCACCAAAGGCATGTACTTTTGTAATCCCTTGTGTAACTTTTGGAATAAAGGCATACTGTCCTGCCATCTTAGTTCCCACAGAATTCTGTCCTTTTGGTAAATCTACCATTTGGGCATTATCGGCATGAACAACTTTACCGTTATAAGCTAGGAAGCTTGCACCTAATGACATTGAAATTAAAGCAGCTCCTGCTAAATTCATGACTTTTCTATTTTTTGTTAATGCAGTTGCAGTCATTTATTTTCCTTTCCATAAAAAAAGCAGCAATTTTGTTTTGCTACTTCTTTCACTCATTTATTTTTTTAATCTTGCTACAGTACCTTTTAACTTATTCTTGAATTCAGGATTATTCTTGTATAAGTAAGCTCCTGCAGCACCAGCGATTGCAATTAATGTACCAATTACCCAACCAATGTTCTTCATCATCCAATGACCAGTTTTTGGTAAGAATCCATTTCTACCAGTAATCGGATTGTTAATTGGACTATTCGGATTATTAGGATTGTTTGGATTCTTTGGACTATTCGGATTATCTGGATTATTAGGATTGTTTGGATTGTTTGGATTGTTTGGATTCTTCGGATTGTTAAGATTACTTGGATTCGTCTTAGCTTCCTTATCTTGTGGTGGAATTACTTGTACGGTATTTGAAGCTACATCATTACCGTTTACTTTCATACGCGCAGTATTTGGAATTTCACCACTTACTTTAGAACCTTTCTTTAATTTAGCAGTTACTGTAGCAGTATATTTCTTACCGCCCATTTTGCCTACTAAATCGCTATTTGGAGTCCAAACAAACTTTTCAGTATTGTTATCTAAAGTTAACTTACCGTCATTGGTAATATCTTTACCATCAGGAGCAGTAATTTGGACTTTTTCAAGATCAAGAACGTCTTCTAAGTCATCATTAAACTCAACTGATTTAACGTCTTGTTTATCACCAACGGTGTATTCAATCTTGTAGTTAAAGTCTTGCCCTTCTTTAACTTTATCAGATTCACCCCATTGACCTGACTCAGCCTTGACTTGCTTGTTGACCAAATTACCATATGGGTCTGGTGTCTTACCATCAGGAGTACCTGGATTGTTAGGATTATCCTTCTTTGGATTTTCTGGATTCTTAGGATCTCCATTTAATGTAGTGTGTACAACATTAGTTGGGGTATCCTGACCGTTAATCTGCATATGTCCAGTGTTTGGAATGCCGTTGTTATCATAGCTTGTAACATCGGCATTTGGCTTAATGTTTGCAGCAATCGCAACATAAATGGTCTTGCGACTGTACTTAGCTGGATCATTAGCAGACCAAGAGAAGCTTTCATCTTCATCTGAAGTTACTAACTTACCATCATTAGTGATGTTGTTACCATCAGAATCAATTACTACTACGTTCTTTAAGTCCAGAACATTCTCCAAATCATCTGATAATACTAAACTCTTCATTGTTTGAGAGTTACCAATATCAAAAGTCAAAAGATAATCTAGGGCATCACCACGAGAAGCTTGATTGCTATCTACTGTTGATGAGTTAATGATTGATTTCAAATCACTTTGACCATTTGGTGCCTTAGTAGTAACTGTCGAACCTTGTTCACTTTCGGCATGGGCGTTTGAATATGGCTTCTGCAAGATCTTAACAGCTTCTGCATATTGTGCATCAGTTACTTTATCATTAGCCTTACTCCAAACACCTGTTGCTGGGTCAACTTTAACATATTCTTGAGCCTTTTGACGATCCTTTGGCAATGCAGCATCATTATCTGAGCTTTGACCAGCAGCAGTTTCAGATTTATTGCCAAAGAATTGAGTCCAATCACTAGGATTCTTGACAATCCCCTTGTGCACTTTAGGTTGTTCAACTTTAGGAGTCACAATTGGGGTATTCGATGGTGTATCTTTGCCATTGGCTTTCATATGCGCAGTATTTGGAATTTCAATGGTATTGTTCTTAATATACTTTTGCAAGTCCGCATTATCTTTAACCTTAGCAGTTACTTCAACTGTATATGTCTTGCCAGGCATTACCTTGACTAAATCAGCGTTAGGTTGCCAGTTAAAGCTTTCATTGTTTTGATCAAGTTTAAGCGTACCTTGTTCAGTAGTGATGTCTTTGCCATCTGCATTCTTAACAACTACCTTCTCAAGATCAAGTACATCTTCTAAGTCATCGGTAAACTCAACATCAGTTAAGTGTTGCCCTTCGCCAGGAGTATATTTAATTTGATAAGTATAGTCCTTACCAACTTCTACATTGTCCTTATCTTCATGATAAGCACCAGATAAACCTTCGACACTCTTTACAACTTTGTTTTCAGCCGGTGGTGGAGTCTCTACCTTAACTGGATTAGAAGGAATATCCTTATTGTTGTACTTCATATGAGCAATGTTAGGTATTTGATAAGTCTTGGTAGCCTTATTTAAATACCCACTCAGATTTGCATCAGTCTTAAGTTTAGCCGTAATGTCTGCAGTATAGACATGCTTTGGCATCTTAACAAGATAATCCTTGCTTGGTTGCCAATTGAAGGTTTCTTTATCTTTATCAAGAGTAAGATCACCTTGCTTAGTAACATCATTGCCTTGATCGTCAGTAATTTTTACATTTTCTAAATCAAGTACTTTTTCCAAATCATCGTAAAACTCAACATTAGTAATGTCAGTTCCGTTTTCTGGAATAGAGTATTGTACACGATAATGGAATTCATCACCTGGATCATGTTTGGCTAACTCACCATATTGACCATTCTTATCTTCTACTTGCTTAATTGCAGTAGGATCTTGGTCATTTGGCGTATGAACATATACAGGTGGCGTTTTAACCTTATCATCGTTATAGATCATTTGACCAACGTTAGGAATGTTGTATTGGTTAGTATTTTTGTCTAAATACTTATCCAAATTTGCATTCTTTTGTAGCGTGGTTTCAATTCGCATGCTTAGCTTCTTACCCACCCAATCTTGGGGCTTTTTAGCCGTCATATTGGTGGTATTAGTGCCTTTGTCGAAATCTGCTGTAAATTGATCAGTAACATCAGTATTACCATCAAAAACTCTTGTCTTATTAT
The DNA here is from genome assembly GCF_004009905.1 of Lactobacillus xujianguonis. Taxonomy (GTDB): domain Bacteria; phylum Bacillota; class Bacilli; order Lactobacillales; family Lactobacillaceae; genus Lactobacillus; species Lactobacillus xujianguonis. The sequence goes on along the minus strand of NZ_ML136875.1, from coordinate 33,169 downwards.
GAGTAAAGACTGGTTCCAATTTATCAAACAATACTAATTTTTTAAGATCAGTATTGTATGGAACTTGGTAATAAATATCAAAGGCAATGTCAGATCCTTTTTTAAAGATCGCATCATTAACGTATTTAACATCACCTGTAGCAGCGGCTTGAGTAACTTTTGGTGCTAAGTTACTATTTAGAGCTGCCCCTACACCAACTGCACCCAAAGTTGCAGTTGCTCCTGCTGCAGCAAGCAATTTTCTTGTTTGCTTTTTGGTTAGCTTTCTCACAGCTAATTCTCCTTTTTTTCAATAAAAAAAAACTATTACAGCTATTTAGTTAGTTGCAATAGTTTAAACTACTTATATTTCACGTGCTTGAGGAATTCTTATGGACTACCCTTTTGTGGAATAATGATTAACAGTATGGTGTTCCACCTCCTTTAATTTACCAGTAGCACCTGGTCACTTCTTTTCACATAGAGTTAAAAAAACACCTACATTTCGTCAACATTACTAATAACATTGATTTATCTGTAGGTGTTTCTACTAATATATTTACATTTATGACAATTACTTGCTTGTTGATAATTGCTTAATTTTGATTGAAAATGGCTTATTCGTACCATCTTCTAACCAAGCATAATCAAGTTGTGCTTCTGCACTATCAGAAAGTTTTGAAGCTAATTCTTCATCATAGTGTAATTCAATATTGTTATCGTACAACTCTCTTAAACAAGCATATCCAAGAACTGCCAAGAAATAATTATTATCCTTAGTCTTATCTTCAAAAACTTCTGGATATAAACGGCTCATTCTTTCCATTGCATCGATATATTCACTTTCTAGCATTACACTTTGGAAAGCATATGGTCTATCAACTGCAGTATAAGGAATATAGTCTATATATGGAAAGCGACCATCATATTTACCAGCTAATCCCTCAGAGTACTTAAGGAAAAGCCATCCAGCCCACAAAATTCGAACTGCGGCTACTTGATTATCCTTTTTATGAACCAGCCAAGAAGGGAATTTTTCCGTGATAATTTTATTCGTATCACTTAACATTGCTTCTGGTAATTCAAAATCAACAAAAGTTTGTTTTGCCATACTGTTTTTCCTTTCTAAAAATCAAAGGAACTTCTAACATATTTAGAAGCTCCACTGTAATTTTCTGAACCAGTATATTTTCCGCGAATAAACAATCGCCCTGCTCCTGTCCAATCACAGGTAAACAAAGATATTACTGGTTCCTTTTTAAATTTTTTATTATTCCATGCAAGTTTGAGATTATAAACTGAAATAAACTGCGAGGAAGTAATTTTGTAGAAATAAACTTTCTTATAATCGGTCAAAAAAATTGAGGTTCCATTAGGTAAGTTTCCTCTTACCTTAGCAGTATAAAGTGGACTGAAGTACGTACGACCATCATCCATATTATGTCCTGCTAAAGCATAATTTCCTTGTCCCATAGTTTGATGTTGATTCATTGTTCCAGCACCTAAATTTAGTTCTACATTACCAACTCCACGATAGATATTTAACAAAACATTATGATCTCTAATTGCAATCTGCCCAACAGCACGATAATCTCGTCTATGTCGGAACGCATTAGCTATACTTTTAGGAGAAACAGGCTTTACCTGCTTCATGTTAAAAGTTGGCTTATTTTTTTGTTTATTTTTTCTTTGCTGGGAAAAATCTTTTGTTGCCACATAGTGGGCAGCTTCGCCTTGAAATTTATCTGCATTACAGGCTACATAAATGGCAATACAAGCAAGTATAACTACTGCTAATGCCAAAAAGTTTTTAAGCTTGTGCTTTCTAGCAAAATTCTTTCTATCATGATTGATAGTTACTCTTGATTGAGCCATGAACAACCTCATTAGATACTGAAACTCAAATATAGCTCTTAAGTTTCAAAGTATTTTCTATCAAAAAAGCCAACTGGTTTTTGACCAATTGACCTTTTTCACTATTTTACTAGATTAATTATTTTTCCAATAGTTAATCCACTCTTGGTTATATCCACCAACTGTAAAGAATGAAATACCTACAGAATTACCTGAATATCCTAAATGACTTGCATAATAGTGAACACTCAAAGCACCAAAGGCATATTGTTGATGTGAACCATAAATAAGTTGTGATTGAAAACCATCAGCTTCTTTGTATGTTTTAAACAAATTATCTGCTACTTGCGTAGGTGTCCAACCTTTGTGAGTAAAGTCCCCACCCATAACAAAGCCTTTGTGATTAAAGCCATAAGCAGTAGAATCAACTAACCCAATTGCTTGTTCTAAGCCTTTAGAAGCTAATCCAGGTAGATAAGTTTTAATTTCACCAATATTTTGACTTAACTTATCACTAAATCTATTAAAATCAGCCGTCCCAGGCACTTGAGATTGTTGAGCTAATTGGGTTAATTCCGCATTCTTCTTGAATGCTGGGTATCCCTTAGAAACACGATAGTTTTGAATATCTTGCCACAACCGATCCTCAATTTGTTGTACTTCGTCATCAGTGAAGTAAACACTCTTGTTCATATATTTTCTTGCCCACGCTTCATCTGCAGCAGTAAAACTAGCAGAATTGTCCCATGAACTCTTTCTCGTGTTATATCTCTTACCGTTAGTGGTAGTTGAAGTTGTAGTACTTGCACCTTTATTTGATGTAGATGCCGAACTTGTTGATCCAGTTGAACTGCTGGTGTTACCACCTTTACTTGAACCTGTTCTACCTACAACTACTTTATTACCATTTTTATCAGTAGTGATGTAGTAGTCTTTATTTTCACGGAAACCTGAGTTTGAAGAAGTCTTCTTTGAGGTTGAAGTTCCATAATTGGTAATAGAAACTACACTAGATTTCACATTAGTGCGTTTAAAGTTAGCTACTTTGACATACTTGTCCTTACCAATTTTGTAGTACTTTTTGCCCTTAATGGTCTTAGTACCAAAGATTTTAACTTTTAAGCCCTTCTTTAACTTCTTTTTGTTAAAGCGTTTGCCATTGGCACGATAAACATATGCATTGTGAGTTAATTTCTTTCTCTGAACGCGAACAGCTGCTTGTACAACATTTGTATTTGCGCTATTTACTTCACTAACACTTACAGCACCAACTGACAATAATGCTGCGACAGATAAACTAACTAAAATATTTCTCTTTTTCATAATCCTAGCTCCTCTTTTATTTCATCTATCTCAAACTGTATATTTACCAACTTTTGTTCTTACTACCACCTACCTACACTTATACTACTTGCTCAAAATGATTACAATAGCAGATTGCTACATTTCACTTTGATTTTACAATACTAATTTTTATTTATTATCTTAATTTCCCAATTTAATAATTTAATATTTGTGATCTCTTTAATTTCCAACGGTTTTACGCTATGACCGATAACGATGATGGTTTACTAGTTAGCCACCAAACTGTAAGTTATTGTACATTACGTAGCAGATAGCATCACCTATCTTTAACCTCTCGCTTCACGCATTCCGCAAGCTGTCCTCTTATCAATCCCAATCCAAGACTCTTTCTTGCCCTTCAGTTACTACAACACTTAATTTATTAAGTTTATTGACTCACTTACTAAATGATCACACTCCGACTTTTTCTCTTACTCTTGAGTTTTTCATCAAGGTATTCACATGTCGAAACAGCCAAAAAGAATGTATGCTTATCTCTTAGTTGCCTATTACATCTATATACTACTACTTTAAATTTCAAATTACTTCGTTTACTAAGACTTACCTTCAAGCCAAAAGCAATAGTATTCCTGTTGATGGGCGGCAATTCCATCTCGGCAGGTGTGATTCTTTCTTCTTCCACCCTTCACGCCTTCAATTCTCTGCTTCGCAAGTCCTACTAAGTCGGCTTAGTAGTCATGCACACGTCCTCTACCCATTGATAAGTAGAGTTGACGCTTATTCAATTGTCAATGTACACGGACTTTATCAGTCCTATAGGAAATAGCCGAGTCGAACGGCTAATTAACCGATTTTCCTAGCATTCAATATTTTTGGTTGCTTTTACTTCTCTTGTGATAACCACTGCTGCTACCGCAATTCCAGTTACTGCTGCAATCAAAACTAATTTTTTTAATTTAGACAACTCAATCACTTCCTCTGATGTTCATCTATATATCTTTTAAGAGCTGATTTATCAATTTTTCCAGCTCGATAACTACTTAAAAGATTCAAGTAATTAGCACGTGCAGCTTCCTTCTGTTTGACCTGTTTCATCAGCTTATCTTGTCGTTTCTTAGCTCGTTTAAGCGCTCGATTTACAGCAAAACTTGGTGGGAATCCTTGATTTCGAGAAATAGACTCATCGACTTCCGCTAATTGCTTTCGCAAATCACTAACTTGCTTATCATAGCTAACCAACATTTTTTTAGGCTGATCATCCATGTCCTGCTTTAATTTCTTCATTTTTGAATACTCACGCCAAACGTAGTACACGACATAAATAAATATTGCAATTGTTAGAAATTTATACATATAAGTGTCCTTTATCAGAGCGGTAAGATTCGAACTTACATTACAGGTGTCATTCAAAATTCGCAGAACCTGAAAATATAAAATTTTTAGAGGAGCAGTTCTGCTTACTTCAAAGCAAATTTCATTAGCATTTTTATAAAATTGTGTTGATTCAAAATAAACTAAACTATGCATAGTCAACTTATAGAAAGATTAATAAATTTAAAATTTTACTGAAAACAACTTATGGAGGTTGAAAGCTAATGTTTTTTCCTGCATTTTAACCAATTAAATTACGCTCTAGTATTAGATTAAATAACTCCAATAGTACCCAACAAACAAGATCATGATCCATAGGATAATAGCTAAAATTGGTATTAGTGCTGTCACAGCTTCGTCTAATTTTCTAAAAAATCTATCAAATCCTGTTTCAGCTAACCAAGGCAATCCTGATATAACTATTAACATGACAACAACTAAATTTCCTGCTAAAAAAATAATTAGTAGTTCTTTCAAATGATCTAATATAAATGCACTAATCATAAGCTGTACCTTGCCCACTAACATCAATTAATGGCTTCTTCCTGCCATTATCAGGATATTTTCTTTTGCAAAGCAACTTACGATGTCCCAGCTGAGGATTTACCTCAAAACCAAAACCCAAATAAATCTGATCATAAATTTCTCTAGCGTGATAAAAAGTTATCGCTTTATATTTTATATCGTTTTTATGATATTTGCTGAGTAAAAAATATCGTGGATCTTTTATAAAAAGTCCATCTACATTCCAGTAATGGTACCCATCTAACGTTAGAATTTCGTATACTTCTTTAGAAACTCTAAATACGCTAAAACGGCGATTTTTGATTACCTTTTTGCCCATCCAACACTCACCAACTACTATCCCTGACTAAAATGGCATGTCCTCATCCGTAAATGGATCTTCTGGAAGTTCATCAATATCAGCTTTTTCTACAGCATTTTCTGTTACAGAGGTTTCTGCTGGAACTGCTTCTGCCCGTTCCGCATTCTGTAGAGATTGATCTTCTAAGTCCTTGTTTTGATTAGTTAAAACATCAAATGAATCAACTAGAATATAGTCGTATGTCACTTTGTTGTTGTGCTTATCAAGAAAAATTCTACTTCGCTGTTCTCCAGCTAGAACAACTTTTGAACCTTTGTGAGCTTTAGCAATTAAGTTTTCAGCTGTCTTATTCCATGCAATCGCATGATGCCATTCTCCGGCATAGTCGTCGTTGATTTTGTTATAGCGATTCTGACAAAGGTTGAAAACCGCGTATTTCTTCAAGCTTTGCGTTGTCTTTAGTTCTAGGTCTTTGCCGATGTAACCATCAATCACAACTTGATTAATCATATTTTGCTCCTCCTCTTCAAACTTGAATTTTAACTGTTAAGTATATTATATATCGTTTTTACGATATGGCAAGTGTAATTACAAATCACTTCAAAAAATTAATTCAAACCAGTTTCAAAGCTACAAGTAGCTAATCATTTGACAGTGTATTGTTTGCTGCCTTATGTTGATCAATTTTTTTCTTGATGAAATCATAAATCCAAACCGCCAAATTAAACGATGAATACGAAATCACTGAAATTATGCCAATTGCAATCGCAATTACTAACGCAATTCTCCATAAGCCATCCAGAAGGGTTAATAAAGCTGGAGCAGCTATGTACAGAACTATGGCTAACCAGACCCATTTCCACCAGTGAAATGCTGTAGCTAAAATAATTACCCAAAAACTTATCCAGAACCAATCATTTTGTGAAATTGCTAAAAACATTGTGCTCCTCCTCAAATGTACTTAGTGATCTGTTTTAATTCTGTTTTGACTTGGAGTTTATCATGACCAGTATCAATAATCACCTCTAAGTCAGCTAAAATTTGATGACTTTGCCTTGATTTAATAGCCTTTATCTGATCTGCAGTAGCTTGAACCTTAATCGGGTTTAGCATAGCTTCAGGGTCAAATGGGTGCTGCTTGTTAGTAAGCAACTCTAGGCTAATTACCCCTCGGTCTAGGTCTAGTACTTTACCCAAAACAAATCTATACTCGACAACCTGTTTGCCTGGTTTAGTTATCCGCTTCACGTATTTATCTGCTTTCTCAGTGCGATAAATCAGGATTTCAAGTATGCATACACAAGCCACAAACCAGGTCACATAGATTATCAAAGCTGTTTTAATCATAAGCAGTTACCTCCCCTCTGCCTGCGATTTTATCGCTGTTGAACCCATCCTTGCTCAGCTTGACTCCAGAGATAATTAAAGATCCCTCTTGCTTTCCAGCTAAGACGACTATCACGAATCACTAAGTTACTTGTATTTGTGTAATTTCTACGATCTCTTTTAATAATTTTCATTTTTCTACTCCATTTTTTTAATCTTACTTTTTAAAAATATATTTTTTCTAGAACAAATTATTGTTAGAATGGTAATTGATTAATCCTTTTTTGATTTTAGAGGTCAAGTTATGAAAGATAAACTCAAGCAGTCCATTGTTGCAATCACGAGTGCTAACTTAAAAAGAATCCTATATGCTCGCCAAATGAGCCAACGTGAACTTGCTCTAAAAGCTAATATTCCTGTTCCAACAATCAGCCGCTACTTTTTAGGTAATGGGGCAATAACATCTAAAAATTTAGTAAAAATTGCTAAAGTACTGAATGTTGAGCCTGATGAAATTGATCCTTCATACCAATCTACTAGCGATTTTTTAGCTACCTTGTCCGAAAAATCTGATGATCCTCAATTGAACTTTAGAGCTGATTATCTTAAACAATTAATTCAAAATAGCCACTTGTCTATTCACGAGATTGCCGATAAACTCGATTTAAAGGCTGTTACAGTGTATAAATGGCTTACAGGTGTATCTTCACCTAACAAGGATAATACGGCTAAATTAGCCGCTTTATTTAATATCAGCGTTGATTATTTAACCGATTCATCAACCATATCTGATTTAACTCCGCAACAAACCCAAATCTTAAAAGCTTTACCTAAAGATTTAACCAATCAACAAGTAACTTTAATCATTTCTCTAATCAAATCTGTCTTAGACAATACTAATTAATATTAAATATAGTCTTCAAATAGATTGATACATGACGCAATTAATGCCAACTTACAATTAAATTGCCATTGCCACCAATTAATAAAGTGATCGATGTAATCAATTTGGTTATTTGCTTCTAATATCGTAGTTGTTTTAGCTGATACATTTAAATCTGTATCTAGTAAAGTTGTCTGGATTTTAATGACATCATTATCAGTTTTGGTTACTGTCACTTGGTTCATTTTGAAGTGATATTCTGCCAATAAATCATTTAATTTAACAGACGTTCTAGTTAAATTAAGTCCCCAATCTGAAGGCAACATATCATCCATTAGGTAGCCCATTTCATTGACTTTTGCCAAAAATTTTTCAAAATTATTCTTATTTCCAATCAATTTCATGTTTTTATCCTTTATTTTTAAAATCCAAATCCATTTAGAGTAGTGTATGCTTTAACAAATTGAATATGCGCAGGACTATAAATTGCGTGCAAAATTTGTTTATCAGAATTTAATATCTTACCTGATTTATTCTTGCCTGTGAGATTCTTATACATAGCAGATTTAGAATTATGTGAGTGGCTAAGAATACCTATAGCGTGTCCTAATTCATGAACTACAGCAGGATAAATCGGATAAGAAACATGATTCAAATTAGTGCAATTAATCCTAATTTCGGCAACTTTGGGTTCATACAAATTACCATGAATACTCCATTCTTCTCCCTCAGTCCAAATACCATCACTATCTTCCAAAACTTTGCTAGTGATTGTTATATCAGCAGACATCATGATTGTCTTCAATTTTCTAATTTTTAAGTTTTTCATGTTTTACCTCGTATTAGTTAGTGATTTTTGCATTCCAATCAATTTGATGTTGATGTTTTTGCATCCAATCACAAGCTTCTTTGGCAAAAATGATTGTAGTTTTACCTTCAGGTGTTTTTCTTGGATTTACCACGAACCCACCATTTTTATAGTCAACTTCAGGGAACTCATCAAAAATAAAAGTCCTAACCCAGTTGTCACCTTTACCTCTACAACAACTCTTTCTAAACTGGTTGATGTTCCAAGTTTTACCAGTTAAATCATCTTTATCTTCTTTAACAACTTCGTTCACAATATCCTTTACAAAGCTAGTAAGACTTGGAATATCGATTAAATTTTTAGGCATGTTTTCTTGCATCTTTATCCCCAGCTTTCACTTTCATAATCTCTTTCAGTTGATAAACCATCTCTTAGCAGCTTTAATAAATAGGCAAATGGCTTACCGACCATATCCCACTCCATCTGCGCTTTGAATTTGTCTTTTGTAGCTTGCAAGGTGCTTATGCTACATTTATACAACAAACTACGCATTTGTTTAATTTCATCAAGTGATGGTCTAGTTGATTGATTTTTTGCTTTATCGCTTGCTCTAACAATAAAGAAAAAATCTTGATATATTTTTTCTCTTTCTGGATCTTCTTCTTTCTTCGCAGAAGAAGAATTATTAACTGTTATATTAGATGATCTATTAATACTGTTATATTTATGTAAACTCGTGTTTACTACCCTACTAAATTCGTGTTTATTAGCCCTATCAACGTCAGTTGACCACCCTAGTAAACTTGCGTTGATTAGGGTAGGTCCAGCTGATATTGTTCTCCCCAAAATTCTTTTTGACTTTTCGCTTTTAGGATTTTTAGCAGGAACAGTTATTTGTTCCCTTACTATTAGCCCTTTATCTTCAAGTAAATTTAAATATTTAGCTACTGCTTGGGGCGTACAATCCAGAATTTCGGCAATTTTTCTATTACTCATGTGAAAGTCACCTGTGACATTAAGCATCGAAATGATTTCGCCCATTAAAATTATTGATTTTGGCTTTTTTAATAAATCTTTATCTCTAGAAATTGACGGCGGTATCATAAGGAAAGCTCTAGCACCTTTAAACTCACTCTTCATTTATCTACCTCATTTTAACTATTGAAAATGGTGTATTTTTAGATATTACCACTTATTACTATTTTAAATAGTTAAAAGCGGTAAAAAAAAGATCATCTTTACTTACGCCAAAATAATCAGCAATCTTCTGCATCATAGGTGGTCTAGGTGTAGATCTACCTGTCTCCCATGCTGACACTGTTACTTGTGTTGTTCCTAAAATTCGTGCAAGGTCAGCTTGGCTCATACCTTTTTTTATTCTTAAAATCTTAAGCTTAGTTAGCATTTGTTAGCCTCCTCTCAACTACATCTATATAATATACCATTTAAATTAGTATTTCAAGAATTATTTTATATTTTTACTACAATTATTAGTATTAAACTAATTATATTAGTATTTGCGGTAATATGAGTGTAAATTGCTAGTTAAGGAGATTAAAATGAAAAATTACAATAGAACGATATTAGCAAATAATATTAAGATACTAAGAAAGCAAAGGAATTTAAATCAAGCTGAACTAGGTAAAATTTTACATGTTTCTCAACAAACTGTTGGTTCTTGGGAAACTGGTAGAGCAATTCCAGGGTCTGACACATTAAATATACTGGCTGATTACTTTCAAGTAAGTACTGACGAATTGCTTGGAAGAAAAGTATCTGCTTCTGTAAGTGAATCGGACTTAGATGAAATGATTGATAACGCAAGATTTTTTGATGGTAAACCCATAGACGATCATGATAAAGATCTGGTTAGAGGAATTTTAAAAAGAATTTATAGTGAAAAATAGAAAAAGGTGTGCATTATGGACACTGAACTTAAAACCTTAATTAAGGATTTAAACATTAAATTGGAATTTGCACCTCTACATTGTCCAGGTCTGCTTGTACATGGCAAAGATGGTAAACCTAACGTCATGATTGTTAACTCAAGTTATAATGAGGAACAAGCTAAAAATGTAATCCTACATGAACTAGGACATATGAAACATGACAAAGATGTTCAAGGAGATTACGTAAATGATGATTGTGCTCATACTTATTGTGAACACGGGGCAAATTCCTACTTAATACGTGAAAGAGTCAAAGAATACTTTGCCCTAGGCAATGATCTTCAAACTGCTAATTGGCTTAACTTAGCTGATTACATTGGTACTGATAACTATTACCTTGTACGAGAAGAATTATCTAAATATCGCATAGATTGATATTTAACATTATTTATAGTTTATTTACACATTAAATATACATAGGTTATAAGGCAAATATATATTATACTGAAAAAAGGAAGACCAAGTGACGTGCTCAAATATCTTGGTATGATTACTTATTTTTATGAGGTGATGTTATTTTTATGGAATTACAATTAACTGACGATGAAGCCAAAAGGTTTATAAAGATTACTAAAGAATTTATCAAAAAATATAAAATTGATATTTCAAAAAAATCAAAAGGATCCTTATCAATCAAAGCAAAATCAATTAATAGAGAATTTACTCTTTATTATTTCTTTAGAAATGGTGAAACTCATCTAAAATTTGCAGACTCAAAAACTTATTTGACCCTTGTAAGAATAAATATTGACGAAAAATTTCATAAAAATAGTGATGGAATTATTAGAGGAAATCGAATCGAAATTTTTTCAGAAGATGAATTTAAAGCTAAAGGAGATGGAAGAACTAGTTATAAAGCCTATTCTCTTCCATTTGAAAAAATCGAAAATACTAATGATTTTTTTACCATTTTCGAAAACTTATTAGAATATACTCACACGCAGAAAAATGGTATGCTTTTTATAAATACCAGTTTATCTGCATATTAGTAAATTTTATTAGGAGGTGCTTAATTATGCTTGAGAATGATGTAGCTACAATCGCCAAAGATTGGCTAAGTTTCTTAAAGGATCAATACAATCTTAAACTGATTGATCAAAATCATATTGTTCTTACCACTCCTATTACTGATGCTTTTGATGATGGAATAACTGTTATGATTTCGCTTATTGACTCTGGTGATTATATGGTTTCTGATCAGGGCTATACTATTTGGAATCTAGAGTCTCGTGGTATCAATGTAATGAAGAAAAATAGTAATCGACAAAAAAATGTAATGTCAATTATAAAATCTGAAAATGTCAAACTTTCTTCCAACAACGATATTTACTTGATTGGTAAAAAACACGAAATCGCTCAAATGATTTTCAATGTAATTCAAGCCGTTATAAAAATTGGAAATTTAGGTTTCTCTAACTTTAATTCTGTGAGAGGTATGTTTTTAGATGATGTTACTGGCTTTTTTGAAACTAATAAGGATCAATTCCATTTTTTAAAAGGATTGCAACTTCAAGGAAAAACTGGTCTTTCATATAACATTGATTATCTTTTTATGTCGCAAAATCCAAAAAGTAAGGTTACAAAAATTTATGATGGGTTAGCGAAAAATACAGTAGAACAATTATTAGGAATCTGGTTTGATACTGAATCTATTAGAAACTCTAATGGAGAAAACATGGAATTTGATATTATAATCCCTTCTCTTTCAGATGAAAGGCAAAAAGAGTTTGCTAACAATTTAAAGTCTCATAATATAATCGTTTCTCCATTTGATAATAAAGAGATAATAAAAAACAATTTTTCTTTTAAAGCTGCATAAAATTTGCAAATTGCAGTTTATTCTATTGCATGTAGCATTCAAATAATTTAAGATTCAATCTTTCTGATGAAGAATATAATTAATTTTTTTGAAAAGCCTGCTTGAATTTTAGTAATAACAAGCCTATCTACTTTGATTCGGTAGATAGGTTTTTATCTTTATAAGGTGGTATATCTGTTATGGCACACTTTGAAAAACGCGGTACCAAGTGGCGCGCTCAAATATCTTGGTATGATATTCATGGCAATCGTAAATTTAAAACTAAACAAGGATTTTTAACTAAGTCAGCAGCTAGAAAATGGGCTAATGAAATGGAAGTTGCTAAAGACGCAAATCAAATTTCTAATCAAGACCCTATTTTTGCCGAATATTTTAAAGATTGGTACCAAACTTATAAAGCACCTGGAACATCTAACAACACTAAAAATAGATATGACACCATTTATCGCCTTTTAACTAAGTATTTTGGCAAGACAAAATTATCAAAAGTAACCAGGCATCAATATCAAGAATTTATGAATGATTATGGTAAAAATCACGTTAAATCCACGGTATACAAAACTAATGGTAGCATTAGAACGAGTATTAAAGACGCTCTAGCTGATGGTTTAGTTAGAACTAACTTTACTGAAAGAATCAACTTATCGTGGAATGACGAGCGAAGTAGAAAAGTTGAATATCTTAATTTTAACCAAGTGCAACAACTTAAAAACTCACTTTTAGATGGTATTAAGCCCTCCTTTGTTAGTAGATATATGCTGCTAACTATAATTTACACAGGTATGCGTCCTGGTGAAATCAGAGTTTTAACCTGGCATGATATTGATTACCAAAATCACACCATTAATATTTCTAAATCTTGGGACTATGACAACGATAAAATTGTCAACTATGATTCTGATGAGATCAATAAGGATCCTAAAAATCATTCTTCAACTAGAGTTATTAAAGTAGACGATCATCTACTAGATATCCTGAATCAATTAAAAATCAATCATCATGAACGTCTTTTTGTTGCAACGGATGGAACCATTCCTACCTCCACCGCTGTCAACAAAGTTTTACGAAAACAATTAAAGAAATTAAACCTAGACAAAGCTAACTTTCATTTTCACAGTTTAAGGCATACTCACGTGGCTATGTTGCTATTTAAGGGGGTTGACCTCTATTCAATTAGCAAGCGCTTAGGGCACTCTAATATGAGCATTACAGCTAATACTTACGCCTACATGCTTGATGAATTAAAACAACAATCTGATCAACAAATAGTTGATATTCTGGACGAAATTTAAACAAATTTCGTCTTTTTTTATAATTAGAAAAAAGCACCCATTGAACGGATTTATTCAATGAGTGTCTTTGCATTATTTACTTCATACATAATTTATATTTAACGTCTAAATAACTTATGCATTACTGGTAAAGCAACTGTGAATATCATTTTGCAGTGTCAGTGTTATTGACTACTTCACTAGTTGTCGGAATAAAACGTTCCACATAAGAGCTGTGATATAATTACAAAAGAAATGAGGTGCTGAAATGGTTAATTCAGACAAGGCTTATAATCAGCTTTTTGCTAAAAGAATTAAAAAATTAAGATTAGATAGAGACTTAACTCAAGACCAGTTTGTTAATTATCTAAATTCTAAAGGTTTAAAAATATCACGAACTTCCTTAGCCAGATATGAAGCACAATTAAGCACAATTAAGCACACCAACATCACCAACATTGCAAAAATTATCCCACATATTTAGAATTAGTACTGACTACTTCTTGGTAGACACTGATTTATCACAAATTTATCAAAACATTACCCGCTTTGAATCGGCTCCACAGCGTTGATTGATGGTAATGATTACGATCAGCAAGATTGTTCACCCATTGGGTAAAAGATGCATAATCGTGCGCATATAGCTCCTTATTCCTTACTTCTTTCATTAATAGATACATCTGAGCCCAATTACGGCGGTCAGATTTTAAGTATGATGACAGTTTTTCTTCGATCTCTTTTAATTCTTTTTCGGCATTCATATTTTTCTCCTCTTTTGTTTTAAATCCGCGTTCACGGATTTTCGAAACATCACTACCAAAAAAAGGTATACTGTTATTATTAACTTAGGAGGCTTTTAAATTTATGTCAATCACTTATGATAAGCTTTGGGACTTGTTAGAAAAACGAGATTTAAAGAAAAAAGATTTAATAACTATAGCCCATATTGGACACCAGACTGTAGCCAAATTATCCAAAAATAAAACTATAAATACTCAGATCATTAATAAGATTTGTAAAAATCTCAATTGTAATATAGAAGATATTATGGAATATGATAAATCTACAAATATTGAGATAAATAAGACACGATTAAAACCTATTTTAAAATGGGCTGGCGGAAAGACTCAATTACTAAATGATCTGATTCCATTAATTCCTAATTATACTGGTAAATATATTGAACCATTTGTAGGAGGAGGAGCACTTTTCTTTGCGTTACAGCCAAAAAATGCTGTTATTGCTGATAGTAACCCTGAACTTATCAACACATATAAGCAAATTGCCAAGCATGTCGATCAGGTTATAGAAAAACTACGTAAGTTTAAGAATGATGAAAAAGAATTTTACCAAGTTAGAAGTTTAAATCCAAAAAATTTAAGTCCCATAGAGGCAGCTGCTAGATTTATTTACTTAAATAAAACCTGTTTCAATGGGCTTTATCGTGTTAATCGTAAAGGTGAATTCAACGTACCATTTGGACATTATAAAAATCCTAAGATAGTTGATACTGAAGCCTTAATAGCCGCTTCTACATTACTAAAAAACACAACTATAGTATGCGCTGATTATAAAGAAGTATTGAATAAATATGTTCAACCTAACGATTTCGTATTCCTAGACCCTCCTTATTTCCCTGTCGGTAAATATAGTGATTTTAAGCGGTACACCAAGGAACAGTTCTATGAAGAAGATCATAGAGAATTAGCAGAAGAATATAAAAAATTAACACAAAATAAAGTCTACAGTATTCTAACTAACTCTAATACACCACTAGTTCATGAATTATATGATGACTTTAATATGAGAGTATTAAGTACTAAACGTCATATTTCTAGTAAAAGCTCTACCCGAAAAGGTGAAGATGCTATTATTACAAATTATTCCACACATATGACTCTTAATTATTCTAATCAGGTGAATATGTTCCCTCCAACTAGATTTATGGGTTCTAAGCGAAAGTTATTATCTAATATTTGGAATGCGGCGTCACAGTTTAACTATGATACGGTACTAGATTTATTTTCAGGATCAGGTATAGTTAGTTACTTGTTTAAAGCTAACAATAAAACTGTATTATCTAATGATTACATGCGTATGTCTTATTGCTTTGCAAAAGCAATGATTGAAAATAATGATGTATTGCTTAGTAAACGGGAAGCCAAAAAGTTAATGCAACCTGTCCATAATGATAATTTCGTACAAAAAACCTTTAAGGATTTATATTTTTCAGATCATGATAATCAATTAATAGATTACATTCGAACTAATATCATGTTCATGAAAGATGAATATAAACAATACATTGCTATGACTGCTCTTATTAGAGCATGTATGAAAAAAAGGCCACGCGGTATTTTTACCTACGTTGGCCATAGATATGATGACGGAAGAAAAGATTTAAAGAAGAGTTTCGAGGAACAGTTCCTAGAAAATGTAGAAGCTGTTAACAGTGCAGTATATAATAATCATAAAGATAATAAATGCTACAATCGCGATGCTCTAAAACTTAAATTAAATTCTCCTGATTTAGTATATATTGATCCTCCGTACTACACCCCAAAATCTGATAACGAATATGTCAGAAGGTATCACTTCGTAGAGGGATTGGCACGTAATTGGGAAGGTGTTGAAATTCAGCAGAATACAAAGACAAAAAAGTTTAAAAACTATCCAACACCTTTTGCTAAAAAAGAGGAAGCCGCACAGGCATTTAAGGACTTATTTAGTCAATATAAAGATGCTATTCTGATAGTCTCTTACTCTTCCAATAGCCTTCCTACCCGTTATCAAATGGTATCAATGCTCAAGGATGTTAAAAAATCGGTTCAAATCCTTCCTATTGATTATCACTATTCTTTCGGAAACCAAGTTAAATCAGCAAGAAATAAAGTGAAGGAGTACCTTTTTGTAGCTTATTAAACATAATGAGGTTGCAAAATGGAAACTACATTAGAAACTGGATTTAAAAATCTTTTTGAAAAAAATCAAATAAATATCTGGACAATTGGTAATACCGGAGCTCGAAACCCATTACGACTGCCAGGTATTTTTTCCATTTACACTCAATCACAGTCATATGGTCACTTAGCTAACAGTAAAGAAAATCAGGCTCGTCTCACTCATGATCTATCTTTACACGGTCTAGCAACCTACTCGGATAAAATATCTACAGCAGCAATTATTGCCAGAAAATTTAGATATGTATTTGAAAAATTTGGTTTTATATATCCGGAAAAAAATAAGAAACTAGGAAACAAGTTACCAGGACCTGCAGACACTATTACTCCATTAGGCAAAACTTTTCTTGCCGCTGAGACTCTGGATGCACAACAGGAATGTTACTTAAGAGGCTTAATTACACCTATAGAAACTCTAGGCGACAGTAGCTTCTTCTCACCCTTATTGTGGACAATCAAGGTGCTTCTTGCGTTAGAAAAGCGCACGGGTTCGTGCGATCTTAATTACATAGAGTTCGTAACATGCGTACAAACTACTTCTCCTAACTACGATATCGATAAAATCATAAACATGATTCTTTCGATTAGAGATTTAAGAAAAAACGCTGTTAATAAAAAGAAATTCGATAAGACCACTAAAGAAACTGTAGCTAAATATTATGATAAAAAGATTCATAATTTTGATGATTACGGTGATTTAAATATTCGTTATCTAGTATGTACTGGAATCCTAAAACGAGCAGGACGTGGTATAACTATAGTTTCAGAGTATAAGGATATAGCTAAAGAACTGATCAAAGGCGTAACCAGTACTGATTCTTATATGGACCTTGTTGTACAACATTGTAATGGCGCTAAGTTACCTCAAGACAACTTGCAAACTGCAATTAAGTTAATGAAGAACTATCAAAATGCATTGAAGTCCAATAATGTTAAATACTCAATTCCGCCGCTTTCTTTAAATACGGTTAAGAATGTTAATACCATCATTTCCTCATTAAAGAGTGCTTTGAGTAAATTTAATGAGGACCAGTACGCACTTAAACAAAAAGACGAATGGTTTGAAATTTATAATTATATGCTTTGCTTGATCAAGAACAACGGCCATAAGAGAATCATCGGTGATGATAAATATGTTCAAGTACCTACTTCAGAAGCTGCTTCATATCTAGAATGGACTACTTGGCGGTCATTCTTAGCAATTGATCATATATTGAATCAACCATATGAAGCTCGTGGATTTAAAATTGATCAGGATTACCTACCAGTGGGGACAGCACCGGGGAATGGACCAGACTTATTCTTTGAATTTAAAAACTTTGCAATAGTTATTGAAGTTACAATGAGTACTAATTCCCGTCAGGAAGCCATGGAAGGCGAACCTGTACGTCGACATGTAGCGGATTATGTTGAAAAATATTCTGACAAGCCAGTTATTGGGATCTTTATTGCCAATAAAATTGATTCTAATACTGCTGAAACCTTTAGAGTTGGCATCTGGTATGCTAAAAATGATAAACGGTTAACTTTAAAAATAGTTCCATTTACCCTAACGCAATTCGCTGAATACTTTAAATACATGTTTGAAAATAATAAGGCCACTCCAGAACAAGTCGTTCAACTATTTAAAGAATGTCTCCGTGCTAAAGATGGGAAATATGCTTCAGAATGGAAACAAGCTATCAATAATATTGTTCAAGAAGAAATCAATTCTTAATTAAAATGTCTGTTAATACGTTGCCACCAGTGATTTTTAGACGACTCAGTTTTTGAGTCGTCTTTCTTTTTCTCTGAACTCGACTGCTCAGGCTTTACTTGACTCGACAGAAAATATAGCTAAATATACAAAATCAACTGTCTCAGACTATAAAAACGGGGTTCAGCCTTATAGCGCCATGGTTGATGTAACCCATACTGCAATAAAGCAACTTAGTAGTTTGTATGATTTCTTAAAAAGCGAGTTGGAACTATCAAAGAAATTTGAAGATAAAAAATAAGCTTATTACCTTCATAGGTAGTAAGCTTTTTCTTTACTATTTATTAGTTAAATTTTCATACATCTTGAATAAATGCGCTACAACATCACTCTCAGTTGTTCCTTTAACTGGAGCCATATGCTTCCATTACCGCACGATCATTATCTTGATGTGCCTGTGTCTTGGTATAACGAGGTATACCTAATTCATCAAATAAATTTTTATAATAATCTTCTACTTTTTCTTCAATCGATTTTGACAAGATAAATCTCCTCACCTCAGTATAATTAATAGTTTGATCCAGTAAGACTTTACTATATATTGGTACCAAAAAAGACTAGAGACTAGTCTTTTTTATCTTACATAATTTTTATTCGTAACACTATCAGTTAAAAATTCTATCTATATACCCTTCAGATACCTTTTGGATACCTTAGCAAATAAAAAAGCCTGTAAGAATAGTACTTACAGACTATATCAAATGGAGATGAGGGGAATTGAACCCCTGTCCAAACGTAGCTCATCACTGACCTCTACGATCATAGTTATATTACTTGAACTTCACTAGTCCAAAACGCCATATAACAGGGCCAGAATGAACTAGCTAACCTGCTAAGACTCTTTCTAACTATTCAGGTGAGGTAGTTAAACGTAACTCGCTAAAGTTGATACTCAGTGTCTGCCACGAGTAAGCCGACAAAGAGCAACACATGCGCTAAATTAAGCAGCTAATGCGTAAGAATTACTGTTTTTTGCAGTTAAATTTAAGTGACGTTTTTACGTAGACGTGACCTACGAATCGCAGTCAATGCAAGTCTACGCCTGTCGAATCCCAAAACATCCCCTTGAGACTCTTTTATTCTAGCATAGACTTCACAAACTTGCGAATGAAAAGCTAAATTAATCTAACTTAGCCAAACGAACAACATCACGCTCAATCATTAATTCCTCATCAGTTGGAACAATTGCAACAGTAATCTTTGAATCAGGTTTAGAAATGAACTTTTCGCCATTAGTTTCATTAGCATCAAAGTCCGGATCAAGTCCCATAAATTCAAAGGCTTCCATGACACCACGACGAACGCGCTTATCATGTTCACCAATGCCGGCAGTAAAGGCAATTGCATCCACACCACCAAGTTCAGCGATGTATTCACCAATATAACGAACGATGCGGTTAATAAACATCTTACGAGCAAGTTGTGCACGAGGATCTTTATTATGTTTCAAGTCACGCATATCTGGAGAAATACCAGAAACACCTAGCAAACCTGACTTGTGGTTCAAAATGTCAATCATTTGATCCATATTCAGGTTTTCTTTTTCCATCACAAATTGCAAAAGTGAAGGATCAACATCGCCTGAACGAGTAGCCATCATAATTCCGGCTAAAGGACTAAAGCCCATTGAAGTATCAAATGATTTACCATCTTTGACGGCAGTAATTGAAGCACCTGACCCTAGGTGACAAACGATCATCTTTAAGTCTTTAACATCCTTGTGCATCATTTCTGCCATTCGTGCTGATGCGTAACGAACAGAGGTACCATGAGCACCGTACTTACGAGCCTTATACTTTTCATAATATTCATAAGGAACAGGATATAAGTATTGAACTGGATCCAAAGTTTGGTGGAATGAAGTATCAAAGACGCCAACTTCTGGCACATTTGGTAACAACTTCATGAAGGCCTTAATTCCTTCTCCTTCTGCAGGATTATGCAAAGGAGCGTATTCTTTTAAGTCAAAGATATTTTGTAAATTATCTTTATCAATAATGGCAGAATCTGTAAAGTCTTCCCCACCAGCTACGATTCGGTGACCAACACCAGCAATTTCATCTAAGTCTTCAACGACATCATATTTCTTCAAATCATCAAGCAAAAGCTTAACAGCAGTTTCTTGATCAGGAATTGCTACTTCATCAACATGTTTTTCGCCATTTTCAAGTTTAATTTCAAAAGTTGAGCCATCAAGACCTACTCGATCAGCCATTCCTTCAGCGATTACTTTTTCATCTGGCAAAGAAAAAAGTTTATATTTGAATGAAGAACTACCTGAATTAATTGCTAATACTTTCTTCATATGAAAATTCCTCCAAAATTAAGTTTTCAAAATTTCACAAACTAATGATTGATTTTAGTATACCACTCGTTTAGCTTAACATTAAACTTAATTAACGCTTCTTGCTGCTTCAAAGAGTCCAACTTTGTGAGCAAAACCTCACTGCTGACAGCGTTTTCACCATGATTTTGAAATACTAAAATTGATTTTTCATTGAATTTATTTTTAAACAAATTATCCGGTAATTCGACAATTGCTTTTAAGTAAACTTTTTCTGATAACCACGGCATAAAATCTGCTCCGCCTTTACCAGCTAAGATCGATTTAGGCACAATTAAAAAGCTCCAGCCACCTGGTTTTAAATTTTTGATGATTTGTTCAACAAACAATAAGTGTGCAAGAGAATGCCCCTTAAGTGACTTAGTCGCAAAGTTCTTCGCATTTTCATCAACTGGGTAATAACCAATTGGCAGATCACTAACCACTGCATCGGCTGCTTCTACCATCCACGGCGTTAAAGCATCTTGACAATAGAGGTCAATCTTTAAATTATTCAAATGAGCAGCAATGTCAGCTAAATTAAGCATCTCTTCATCATTATCAATTCCTACTAGTTGATAATTGTCCCTTGAATGATTTTCTGCTTTAAGTTGATTGATCACTGAGTAGAGCAAGTTACCAGTACCTAAGGCTGGATCTACTACCTCTAATTTCTTATTAGGTAATAGCTTTTGCATCAATAATGCGACAACAGTAGAAATAATTGGCGGAGTCGGCATTTGATTTGCGTCTCGACCATCATCGTTAATTGCCTTCAAAGTCAAATAAGTAAAGACTTGGACTTTCATTTTATGACTTAAATTATCATAATCAAGTCCAGCATATAATTTACTCAATTTGGCAACCGTAGCCTGATCAGGGGCTCCCATTTCAACTTTAATTTTTCCAGTTTCTAAATTGTCAAAGGTTTCAGTCAAAGCTTCACCAAAAGAAACATTTAAAGCCTCTTGCAAAGTAGTTACACATGTCAAAAAATGATTAAATATTTGTTCGAATTTATCCATTACTCTCACCCTTCTTTTTGCTATCCTTTTCATTTTAAAGAAAGCGCAAAGCTGGTGCAAGCAATGTTAATCGTGGTTCAAATATTGAATGATCATTTGGTTATTTTCCATGCTATCATGATAAATTTGCTGATACAGCTTGATAAATAACAAACAAGTTAATAAGACAAAGACACTACTCAAGAGTGCACTTCCTTTTGTTTTTCTCATTTTTCACCTCTTAGGTTTAGGATCAACTTTAAACACTAATTCTGAAACTCGCTTATCTTCTTCTTGCAGCCAAATTTTGAATTGACCATTTTTGGCAGTAAAGCGGCTTTTTTTAACATGCAATAATAGCGGCATATGCCCTGAAGCCCAACCGCGTGCCCGAATCATGTCCTCATATTGTTCAATTGCATAACGATCGATAACATTGCGACCACCCTGCCGTTTAACCTTACAAATGATGACTTTATTTTCATTACTAAGATCAGGATCAACATAAATCCTTTGATATTCTGATTGATGTAAAAAGCGGTTCAATTGCACATAACTATAAGCCACTTCATCAGCATGATGGCTGCTCTTATTAGCAGTTTGCAAACTCTTTAGGAGGTTTTGCAACATCAATAAGACAATCATCGTAATAAAAAGCGAAAAAACAGCTTCTGCCAACAAAAAGCCCTTACTTTTCATCGTGATCACCTAAACGATAAGTCCGACTATGAATCGTGATTTTAGTTAAATCATTCTTCCTCATAATATGCGTTGCCACTGCCTGATCAGTTTTTTCTTCCATCTTGCGTTCAAATTTTTGTCCATCAGCAACAACTAAGGCTAAGAGCATAACTCCTAAAAAAGTTAACGTAATTGCCACAATGCTTTCTAACAATAGAAAACCTCGACATTTATTGTTCAATTGCTCGCCCCCATGTCATTTGAATTTTGATCTTTTTAACTTTGCGTCCATTTGTGAATTCAATGGTCCGCGGTGAAATTGTCCCATTACGTGAAATACTAAAATCCTGTAAGTTCTTAATTTTAATCCGCGGATCCAATTCAATTTGCCGATGAAAGTGGATTCCATTTAATACTAGATAAGAACTGGCTGGCAAGTAAGATACACTAGTTTGTTCACGATTAATTGTACTAATTCGACTCGCTTGCTCAATTGCTGTGACGGTTTCCTTGACTGAATTATTAAGCAAAAGGTCGAGCTGATATTCTTTCAGATGTAAAGTTCCAATTAAAGCTAAACCACAGGCAATAATTAAGGTGATCAGAGTTTCAAGGATTGTGAAACCACTACTTTTTCTTAACTTCGCCATCTTCATTGATTACATAATCCTTACTCTTATTGAATTGATCATCAGTGAGGTAGTTACCTTTGCGCAAATCATCAAAGGACGGTACATGACCATGATTTTCATTTTCATACAATTCCACTTGAGTTTGTAAAGTTGTCTTAAAAGCTTCATCAGTCCGATTAGCAGCATTCTTTTTCTGCTTCGTTAAGTTCGGCGCAATAATTATCAACAATAAGACAATAATGGCAATAACGACTACCATTTCAATCAAAGTAAAACCTTTTTGATTGCGGTGCTTCTTCAATAAATTTAACAAATACTTCTTCATACTTTTCTCCTTTAAATTCCTTGCATCATGGCATACATTGGTAACAACAGTTTTAAGTACATGCCAATGATGCAAAAACCAATTAAGACAAAACAAAGTGGCTGAACATTCACTACTAATTTTTCAATTTTAGTAGTTAGTTCATTAAATAAACTTCTTCCCAAAACTAAACAACTTTTGCTCAAACTGCTTCTTTCGGCTCCAGTTTGCAAAAAGATTAACAATGTATCTGGCAAAAATACTTCTTGTTTAACAATCGTGGTCAAATTCTTTCCTTTTGCCAATTGTTCACCAATACTTTGACCAAGATATTGTTGCAAAGAACCTTTTTCTTGCTTGCTGGCATACTCACACATTTTTTGCAGTGAAAAGCCACTAGCAAGTAAAAGGCCAATATCATAAACTAACAAGTAATTTACATATGTCTTAATTACTGGCCCAATGGCAGGATAGGAAGCGAGTTTTTTCAATGATTGATAATCTTGCCGGCTCAGTAGTTTTAAGATCTGATACCCGTAATATGTCGCAATGATAGCAAAAATAATTAAGCCAATCAGTAAGTAATCTCCGGTGTGGTCTTGGCTTTGCGTAAATTGGCTAGAAACAAAAGTCTGCATAAAAACAAGTAAAATAACCATCATCCCAGCCAAAACAAAGGGATATGATAACTCTGCTCGCAATTTTTTCAGTTGATCATTTTTCAATCTGGTTAGCGTTGCGATCTGAGTCAAACATTCAATCAAGTTTCCCTGCTGCAGAGCCATCTTAATTTGTGTCACTGTCGTTTTGGAAAAGCCCAGCTTTAATAATCCATTGGCGAAATCACCACCAGTTTGCATAGTTTGATCCAGCTTTTGCATCAGTGCTTGCTTTTTCGGCCATAAAGCTGGCATTAGAGCAATACTATTACTCAAAGAAAAGCCATTCTCTAAGCTATGCTTGAGGTAATCTAGGAACTCTAATTTTTCACTACTTGTTAATTTATCCTTCTTGGTAAAATTCACTGCTAGTTGCACTAATTCGTCCCTCCTTTTCTAGTAGCGCCAAATTATCTTGCCAAGTAACAAACTCACCACGAACCTTTTGACGAATGTTTTCTTTGAGTAGATTGCCACTAGCCAAATCTAATAAACAGGCTACTTGCTCTTCTTGGGCAACTGGAATTAGGCGCTGATAAGATACGGCAGTTAAACTGTTTTCAAGTTCGTCAGAGCTAATTCCTAACCCTTCCAAACGCGAAATGGTCTGTAAAGTACTCTTGGCGTGGACCGTTGCCAAAACAAGGTGCCCACTTAGAGCAGCATCAATTGCTAGACGTGCAGTTCCCTCGTCACGGATTTCACCAACAATTAAAATATCTGGCCGATGTCGCAGCGCTGCCTTCAGTAAGCTCTGATAGTCGATACCGGCTTCATGATTAACCTGAGCTTGTAAAAAACTCTTCTCATAAACTTCTACTGGATCCTCAATCGTCATTACAATGCGATTTTTGCCACATCTCTTTGCCAATTCATACATGGTCGTAGTTTTACCAGAACCAGTAGGGCCACTAGTCACAATTAAGCCTCTCTTTACCGTCAATGCCGCTAATTGGGTCAATTGATCCGGAAGAAAGTAACTGCTTTGCTTAATTTGGTAAATGATTCGGACAACTAACGACTCACGATCATTAAAATCGCCAATACTTGACAAGCGTAAGTAATACTCCTGCTCATCTTCTTCGAAAGTCATTGCCCCCACTTGAGGACGCCGGTGTTCTGAAATATCCATTTGCGCTGCATATTTAAAAAAGTTAATTAGTTCACGACCATCGTCAATTTTTAACTCTTGATAAGCGACAACCTCATTATGATGTCGAAACGATACTTGATACTTATCTCTTTTCGGCAGCAAAAAAATATCACTCGTATGCACTTCAATGGCTGTACTAACTAATTTTTTTACGATTTCTTTAGCTTCCATTAAAAGCCTCCTTTTTTAGCCCCTATTATTTACATACGCAAAAAATGCGATTTCTCCGAAAAAAGTGCAAAAAAAATCACCCAGTTTAAAAACTGAGTGATTTTATTATTTTTTAATCAATTATTCATCGTCATCTGCAGCTGCAGTATAAACGTTTTGAACATCATCATCGTCTTCCAATTGGTCAACAAGATGTTGGAATTGTTCCTTCTTGTCAGCAGGAACTGGAGTGGTATTTTGAGGTACCATTGTTAATTCAGCAGCAGCAAGCTTGTAGCCATCTTTTTCAAGGGCATCACGAACTTGAGTGAATTGCTTAGGATCAGTGTAGATTTCAAAAGCATCATCACTTGTCTGTAAATCGTCACCACCAGCATCCATCACATCAAGTAAAACTTGATCTTCATCAGCATCAGTAGTTGAACGATCAATTACAATGTAACCCTTACGGTCGAACATGTATGCAACTGAACCAGTAGCACCAAGAGAACCACCATTACGGGTGAATGCAACACGAACAGCTGAAGCAGTCCGGTTCTTGTTATCAGTTAAGGCTTCAACAAAGACTGCTACACCACCTGGAGCGTAACCTTCATAAGTGATTTCGTCGTAGTGTTCATCTGAGTTACCTTCAGCCTTCTTGATGGCACGTTGGATATTGTCCTTAGGCATGTTGTTTGAACGAGCCTTATCGATTACCATCCGCAAAGTAGGATTCCCTGAAGGGTCAGGACCACCACTCTTTGCAGCCATATAAATTTCACGAGATAATTTTTGGAATACTTTACCTCTCTTAGCGTCTTGTGCATTCTTGCGGCCTTGAATATTGTGCCATTTTGAATGTCCTGACATAAGAATCCTTCTTTCTATACTTTAATCTTTATTAACGTTTATTATCTTAACTCACGTGTAGTTAAAATTCAATATTGGCGAGGATTTAAACTTGATTTTTCCTAAATTTTTTAAGCAGCCAATTAATAATTATACAAAATAGAATTGCTACTATAGCCCCAGTGCCGTCAAGCATCACATCAAAAACACTCGGCGTGCGGTCACCGGTCAAATATTGATGATATTCATCTAGTGCTGCTAGCCCAAGCACACTTAACCAAGTTAAAATAGGTGCAATCCAAGGCAACTTAAAAATTCGCTTTAGTCCTAAATAGCCAAATAAGCCCAATAAAAAGTATGAACCAAAGTGCGCTAATTTACGCACCACAAATTCAGTCATTCCGGCAACTCCACCACTGCCTTGAGCATTATGCCACTCTCCACCATAATAAATATTCCAGTTTCCAACAATTTGCTCAATGAAGCGTAAGTGGCGATGGATAAAGCCAGGACGCATTTGTTGTTGATGATATGTCATGGAACTAGAAATAAATAAGACTAATAATACTAGTAAAGCGATTAGAAGATAAATCTTTTCTTTTTTACGAAATTTAAATTTTTGCATGCCTCTTTCCTTTCATTTACCTTAACTAAAATTTACCCAAAAATAGTTGAAATTATAAGCAAAAATCCAAATCTTTATCAAAATTGCAATTTTTATTAATCAGTAAGCGCTTTTAGACTAGCAGCACTTGCCAGATCTAGGTAAAATATTGAAGAATACCCTCATTTTTAGGGAAAGGACGTTTTATTTTGAAGGAAAAGTTTAAAAATAAGTCCCCTGGTAAATTCTATTTAAAACAAATAGGGATTAGTTTTAAATAGAGAGGGACGAAAATAAAAAGTGGAAGAAGAAATTAAAGATTTAAATCCACAAAAGAAATACATTTCTTGGCAAGTGCTATTCTTGATGGCTTTGGTAACCGTTATCGGGATCGATGACATCATGTACAACTTCCAAAACCAAGGAATGTCAGTCATCTTTTCTTGGATTGTGATGGTTCTGTTTTACGTTATTCCTTATTCATTAATGGTAGGTCAATT
Source organism: Lactobacillus xujianguonis (assembly GCF_004009905.1). Classification (GTDB taxonomy): domain Bacteria; phylum Bacillota; class Bacilli; order Lactobacillales; family Lactobacillaceae; genus Lactobacillus; species Lactobacillus xujianguonis. Next base: position 6,200 of record NZ_ML136875.1, on the reverse strand, counting down.
AGGATCTGTCTTTAATAAAGAAGGTGGCGGTTTATCCTCCTGGGTACGTGGGACCGACGGTGAATTTTTAGGTTACTTTACTGCTTGGACCTACTGGGCAGCTTCAATTCCTTATGCTGTTGACTCCGCTAACGAAATCATCGTTGACTTAGGTTGGGCTTTAACTGGATCAAGTCACTTCCAAGATAAAATTTCTAACAGCATGTTTGCCATCTTGACTTTCGTAATGTTCATCATCTTTATCATTGTTGAACACCATTTTTCTCGTTCAATGGAAGTTTTATCTACCATTGGTGGAGGCCTAATGGTTTTAATGGCAGTGATTTTCGTTATCTTAGCCTTCATCGGCTTGGCCAAATCTGGTGGTCACATGGCTACACAACCATTTACTTGGCGGACCATGATTCCTAAATTTGATTGGCATTACTTCTCAACGATCGCAATGTTGATTTACGCCATGAACGGCGCTGAATTGGTCGCACCTTACGTAACCCAAATGAAGAAGCCTAAATATGACTTCCCTAAGGCAATGGTTGCCTTAGCTGCCTGGACTGGTTTCTTAACTGTGCTTGGTTCTTTTGCTTTAGGAATCTACTTCAATGCTCATCATATTCCTAATGACTTGAAGATGAACGGTGCTTACTACGTCTTTGACATGGTTGGTCAACAATTTGGCATGGGTAAAGGTTTACTTTACTTCTGGTCATGGACTTCTGTTTTCTTCAACTGTGCTTTATTAGCAGTGCTGCTTGATGCGATGACAAGAATGTTAATTTCGGATACTGGTAAAAAGTACATGCCTAAATTCTTGCGCAAAAAAGATAAGAACGGCTTACCAATCAACGGTTATATCCTAACTGTTTCTTTATCAGCCTTTATCATGTTGCTGGGTATTTTCTTACCTGACATGAATGACATTTTCAATTGGCTCTTAAACCTTAACTCCATCGTTTCACCAGGAGTTACTTGCTGGATCTTCTATTCCTTTATGCGAATTAGAAAGAACTCCAAGAAATTCCCAGCTAAATATGTCTTCATTAAAAATGACAAAGTAGCTTACGGTGTCGGATTGTTCTTACTGCTCGTTACTGCAATTGCAACCATTATGGGAATCACCCCTCAAGATGTGCCTCAAGGCAGCGGTACTTGGTGGTATGAATTAGTTATCAATATTGTTGCTGTCATTGTCTTAATTGGTTTGGGAGCAATTTTGCCAGGGATCAGACGGCGTGAAACCGAATATGGTGTTGCTTTTGATAAACCACAATGGATCTCAATGATTGCCTTAATCGTCATTGCAGTGATCTTAGGATTAATAATTGGTGGCCTAAAGACTGTACCATTACGTGGTCTTTACATTTTAATTGAAGGAATTATCGCTTTAATTATTGTGTGGCTCATCGGTCGGCGCAAGCCTAATTTGAATAATGCCTTTAAAGGCGAAGAAGATGTTACTGATTAATCATTGATTGAAAAAGTGTGAGTGAGAAAAGTATTTTTCTCACTCACTTTTTTTGCAATTAAAAAACTATAGTTTCTAAAACGCTTACGTTATAATTGAGAAAAAAGAAACTATAGGAGATAAAAATGACAAAAATTCCTTTTAAAGCAATTGCCGTGGATATGGATGGCACATTTATGAATGATGACTTAACTTATGATCACGAACGTTTCAGAAAGGTACTTGATCAAATCAAAGCCCATCACATTCATTTTATTGTTTCCAGTGGTCGCCCACTTTCACGTTTAAAAAGAGATTTTGCTGATTATTTAGATGAAATTGATATGATTGCCGATAATGGTGCAATTTTAGTCAAAGATAATCAAATTATTTCTAGTCACTACCTCACCCAGTCAACTGGTTTAGATTTAATAAAATTTCTTGAAACTAATTATCCGCAAGCACAAATCTGCGTGAGCGGAAAAGACGCATCTTACTATAAAAACTCAGCTCCTAATTCTTTTAAACGGAGCATGCGCTTCTATTATCCAAACTCAATTTCAATTAATGACTTCACTGAAATGCCAACCAGTGAGCGCATTATCAAATTAACCTTGAACTGTTCTGCCGAATTAGCAGATGAAATTGAAGCCAAATTTAACCATAATCATAACGAACGGATTCATTGCACGACAAGCGGCTTTGATGACATTGACATTGTTCCGTTTGGCATCAATAAAGCACAAGCTTTGAAGTATTTCTTGCGCTATTTCAAAGTTGATCCTAGCGAACTGATTGCCTTTGGTGACGGCTTAAATGATAAAGAAATGCTGGAACTTGCTGGTTTAAGTTATGCCGTGGCTAATGGTAATCCTGAAATTATTAAATTAGCGAAATATACCGCTCCAAGTAATAACGAAAGTGGCGTCTTGCAAGTTTTAGAAAAATATTTTGAAAACTAAAAAAACAGCTGTGAACAAGTAGTTTAACTACTGTCACAGCTGTTTTTCTATTCTTCATCAAGTGAAACTTCTCCCACCAAGTCAGTGTTAAAAAAGTCTGCTACTTCATGAACATTCATTTTTTGTCCTAATGCCCACATCAATTTAGCAATTGCACTCTCAGATGTCATATCACGTGCACTAATGGCTCCTTCAAGTAAAGCTAAGCGCCCAACTTCATACTTAGTTAGATCACTCCGCTCATATAAGCATTGGCTGCTGGCAATCACAGGGATACCCATCTTGATTAATTTACCAACCGCTGCCACCATATTACGCCGAATATAATTCATTCCGCCCATCCCATAGGCTTCAATAACAATCCCACGACAACCACTGTTAGCCATCGCAAATAATAAATCGGGATCAAAGCCGGGGAACAATTTAACTAAGGAAACATGAGGATTGATCTTGGTATTCAGCACACAAGCACCTTTATGCTTTTTTACATGTTGCTTAAAAACTAGGCCATCAGACGTTACTTGGGCAACCGGTGGAACATTAACACTTTCAAAAGCGTTAAAGTTAGTCGTTCGAACTTTAACTGTGCGACACCCCAACATAATTTTATGATCGAAAGCTAAATAAATTCCTGGATGACAACTTGCAGCCGCAGCAAAGGCCAAGCGTAAATTATCTGGTGCATCACTTAAAACCACATTAATTGGTACCTGGCTACCCGTTAAAACTACTGGAATTTCAATATTTTGTAACATAAACGACAGCATTGAGGCTGTATAAGCCATCGTATCGGTTCCGTGAGAAAGTACAATGCCATCATATTGCAAACGATATTTGTAGATTTGCTCTGCAATATATTTCCATTCTTCAGGTTGGATATTAGAAGAATCAAGTTGCAAGATATCCTTTACTTCAATGTCATAGGGTAAATTACCCAACATTTTTATCAGCTGCTCACCTGATTCTTTAGGTACTAGTCCAGATTCTGAAACAACTGAGGCAATCGTGCCCCCGGTTGACAATAGTAATAACTTCTTCATTGTTTATTCCACCATGGCATCAGCTAATGCACTACCAACCACAGACTTAACGCCCTTAGTTAAAATGCTAGCTGATGAAACTCCATCAATATTGACTGATTGCTTTTCTAATATTTGTCCACAAAAAACATCTTTGATTGCTTGTTCAATGTGTTTTTCGCCGTCCCAGGTATCAATATTAACGGCGAGAATTGTATCTGTATTCACTTTAAGATCTACTTGTAATTTTGCTGGATTATCAATCTTAGCGTGATAACAACCTGGTTTAAATTTCATTGTTTTCTTTTCAACTTCACTACTACTTTGTTAATTTTGCAAACAATCCCTCACAGCCACGTTTAATCTGCTTAAAAGCTGTGTCAAAATCATTTGTATACCATGGATCATCTATATCTTGAAAACTATCAACAAAATGTAATAACTTGTATTCTTTTTGTTCTGGATCACCACCTGTAATTTGATTCATATCCATAAAGTTTTCTTCATCCATACAAATGAGATAATCATAATTTTGGTAATCTGCCTTGGTCATTTGTCGGGCAAAGTGGTTAGTAAAAGGAACTCCTTGTTTAGTTAGTTCTCTTTTAGTTCTTGGATCCATCCCCTGACCAACAGCATCACTAGTTGCCGCTGCAGAATCAATTACAAACTGATCTCCCATTTTAGCCTGATGAACCAGATCTTTCATCACAAATTCTGCCATTGGCGAGCGACAAATATTACCATGACAAACAAATAAAATTTTATGCATCTTGAGTTACATCCTTTTTGTTCTTTAAAAATTTAAGCACAATTAACCAGCTAATTCCAGCAATAGTTCCTAAAATCAAGCCCCACCAAATACCAGGATTGAGAGTAACCTTAATTCCGCTATAAACCTGATTTTGCAAACTCTTGGTTGCTTCTTGGCAGAAATACCACAAACCACCAAATGAGCCAAAACAGCCAATTAATAAAGAAATTGAAGCTGCATAGCGTCCTAATATAAATTGGATGACTGCTAAAATGTACAGCAAAATAATCACAAAAATCGAAAACCGATAAACACTGATAACATGATAGACTTGATCAGCTTCTTTATGCAATTGATGGTTAATTTCCTTAACTAAGAATTGCATCGCCACATCTTCTAACCGATTATTACTTTTTAAATGAAGTTCTTTGGCAGTCACTTTACCATGTTCTTCATAGTTAGTAGTCAACTGATAGACATCAGCATACGAAAAGCCGACTTGATATTTTTTAGGTAAAGTGGCTAACAAAAAGTTCTCCATTCCAGAGCCTTCGACAATTTTCACGGCAGTTTTGAGTTCAGGGTTTTCAGACTTTTTGACTACGCGATGAATGATGGTTTTAACCATCTGATGAGTATCATCCACTCTAGCAGAGGCATGACTAAGCAGTAACAGATATAACGAAAAGCCTGCTAAACCAACCATTATTATTTTTGTTAAAAGTAAAATCCATTTTCTCATACCAAGCCCTCTTGCTCATTTATTTCTTGCTACGGGCTCCATTATAAGCTATTTTCTTTTTAAAGCACAAACTTCTTTAATGCCTTTGCGACCCCATTATGATCATTATCATCCGTCACAAAATCCGCCCGCTTTTTAATATCTTCAATTGCATTACCCATGGCCACTTTTAGAAATTCTGGATTTTCAAACATGGATACATCATTACCCTGATCACCAAAGATCATGACATCTTTTTGATTGATTTTTAATCGTTCAGCCAAATCCATAACTGCATTGCCTTTAGAAGCGCCAATCGCATTTAATTCAATACAATTATCTAAACTTCTAACGATATCATATGACTGAAACGCCCAATCTGGTAAAGTTCCCCATAACTTAGCAATTTGATCACTGCCTTTTGGACAGGTAAAGCCAACTTTATTAAAGACAAAATCTTGTGGTATTTCTTTTTTATCACGAACTTTAATCTCATTATTGGTAAATGCAGCGTTAATCTGCATTTGCACACACAAATCACGGTCCAAAGTCCAAAAACATTCAGTTGTTTCAAAATGCAGATTAACATGGCTTAAGCGCTGCAAACGCAACATTAAATTAAAATCACGATAATCCATTTCTTGGCTCATCAAAACTTTTCCGGCTAAGTTTTGAACAACAGCCCCGTTAAAGACTACTGCATATTCATTCTCACCAGCTAAGCCTAATTGCTTAGTATAATCAAGAATCCCAGATAATGGCCTGCCTGAGGCTAGCACTATTTTGATACCTTGGTTATGGACTTGGCCTAGTGTTTTTAATGTTTCAGCTGAAATGGTATTGGCACTAGTTAATAAGGTTCCATCCAAATCAATCGCAATCATTTTTATTGCCATAATTGTTCTCATCCCTTTTACATCAATTTTAAACTTAAAACTTATTATACTAAAAGTTTTATCGTAAGCGTCAAAAACTGAAGTACCTATCTTCTCCTTTTCTTTCGTCCTATACTTGTCTTATCAATTTTGAGGAGGCAAATTTTATGAACGATAAACACGATATTGTACCTTTAACAGATAAAAATAAGTTTCCAAAACGAAATAGTCGTAATACTCTGCTTTTAAATCTTAAAAATAAAGATTTAGAACTGAATTTTTATAGCTCTCTAGATCCTGAAGTGATGACTAAAATTCTAGAGAAAGTCTTACCATGATTAATCTTTACGATCTCGGCCAAGTATATATTGTTTGCGGCAAGACTGATATGAGAAAAGGCATTGATACCTTAGCTTATTTAGTTAAAG